>DATHET010000165.1:0-5051 GCA_035490315.1 Planctomycetota bacterium | reverse complement strand
GCGATAGACTGGCGCGACATTGAACACGAGCACGAGCGCCGTCGCCACCGCGCCGTGCGCGACGAGCAGAATCCTGCGCGTCCCCGGCTGCATGCCGCTCGCGCCGCGCACGAGGATCAAGCCCGCGATCGCGAACAGCGGCAGGAAGTAGCGCATGTTGTAGAAGGTCGTCGGGAAAGGCATCAAGCACGCGATGTACGTCCCCGCGAAGCAGCAGAGCGGCGCGATCCATCGCTTGCTCCACGCGTCCCTGCGCAGCGCGAAGATCCAGGCGATCTGGAACTGCAGAGCGAGTGCGAGTCCCAACCCTACCCACGCGCCTCGAGCGCTCAGCCAGAGCTCGCCCGTGGCGTACTGCCCGACACCGCCACCCTCGCCCTCCAGACGCGAGAGCGGGTTATGCCCGCTCCATGCGAGCAGAACCAGCCCCGCGATCGATCCGAACACGACCGAGGAGGCGATCCACAAAGCGCGGAAGCTAGCGCGATCCTCGCGCAGCCGTCGGAGGTGCCAGACCAGGTACAGCGGGCACGAAATCAAGAGCACCAGCCCGTAGTTCTTGAGCAGGATCGCGCAGTAGATGCAGGAGCCGAGTCCAATCACGCGCCGCACCGTATGCACACCAGGCTCGGCGACGATGCGCTCGCTGGTCCCCCAGGCGAGGAGCACGAGCGCAGCGAACCAGCCGTCCGGGTGCGCGCTCCAGAACTGATAGAACACGCAGGGACCGGCCGCGCACAGCCACAGGAACAGCGTCGCGCGACCATCAGCCATCCTCGAGCGGAACGAGCGCGCTAAATACACCAACGCGATCAGGTAAGCCGCGGTCGTCGCGAAGGACGTGATCCGCAGCCCGTCGTGATTCCCGAAGGCTCGCACGAACGGCGCCGAGACCCAGGGATAGAGGATCGGCTTGTCGTACGAAAGCCTCGAATTTGCGACCACGGGCCGCGGGTCGTAGCCCTGAGCGACGACGTTCTCGCTCGCGCGCGCGTAGACGAGACTGTTGCGCACCAGCGGCAGTCCGCGATTCAGCAGCGTGAGCAGCAGCCCGGCGATCACGAGGAATGCGAGCAGGCGCAGCGTGGAACGATCGACGTGCTTGCTCACGGATGGCTCCATCGCCGCGAGGGCAGTCTCGCCCGCGCCGCGCCGCCGCGCCATGCCGGGTCGGAGGATCAACACGCTGTTTACCGGAGAACGCGGACATGTCCTCGATCGCAACTCAGCCATCGAGGCGTGGACTCCGGCTCGTCGAACTCCGCTGGTCCCGTCAGCGGAGCTCCCCGAGGCGCGCGCTTCTCAGCTCGAAGCGAACCGCTTCGCGGCTCGAAGCGAACAAGCTGCCTCGCGCCGAATGAAGACGGCGCCTTGCGCGACTCGCTATTCTCTCGAGCCTCCATGTTCGAAATCCCGAGCCTCGATACGGAACGACTCTCCCTTCGCGGTCATGGCCTCGAGGACTTTCCCGATTCCGCCGCCATGTGGGCCGACGCGCGCGTCACGCGCTACATCGGCGGCAAGCCCTTCTCGAACTCGGAAGTCTGGTCGCGCCTCTTGCGACACCGCGGGCACTGGTCCTTGCTCGGCTTCGGCTACTGGGTCCTGCGCGAACGGGTCACCAACCGCTTCGTCGGAGAAGTGGGCTACTTCGACTTGCGGCGCGACATCGAGCCGCGCTTCGACGGAACTCCCGAGATCGGCTGGGCCCTCGCCCACTGGGCCCAGGGACAAGGGCTCGCGACGGAAGCGGTCCGCGCCGTCGTCGCCTGGGGCGACCGAAGCCTGAAGGCCACGCGGACCGTCTGCGCGATCGAGCCCGCGAATCTCCCGTCGATCCGAGTCGCGACGAAGTGCGGATACGTCCAGACACACAAATCCACGTTCAAGGGCGAGCCGGTGCTACTTTTCGCGCGCCCGCGCACTGGGGAGTCTGGCGCTCCGACATGAGCTGATCCCGCATCCGACCGACGGCGCCCCGCGGTTTCGATTCGAGCGAAGATCAGCCCTTGTCCATGTCTGGAATCTGGCCCTGAATGGGAGCCTGCGTCCATGGATCGTTCCGTCCCTCTGCAACTGACCGAGCGTCTCGCAGATCGCATCGAGGCGAGCCTTCGCTCGTCCTCGTGCGAAGAGCTGGCAGAACTCTTGTGGAAGCTGCGCCGCCGCTGGTCGGTCGATGCGCCGCGCGCGGAGCTGATCCAGCAGGCGCGCGAGCTCGAGCTGATCGAGCCGCGACAGGATGCAGATCTGGTGCTCACGCCCCTCGGCGCGAAGTTCTCCGACTCCTTGACCGAGTACGTCTATTGGAAGCAGCGCGGAAAGCGACACCACTCGTCCGAGGAGGTCGACGCGTTGCGTGTGGAGCGCTTGAGCGGCAAGCGGATCCTCGAAGTGGGCTGCGGATCCGGAGTCAACCTGCTCTCGCTGCAAGGCTGCGCCGACGTGGTCGGCGTCGACGTCGAGCCCTTGTACCTTCAGGCCGCTTCGATTTTCGCCCGGCTCGAGGGACTTGCGAAGCCGAGAATGGTCTGCGCGCTCGCCGAGAATCTGCCGTTCAGGGACTCTGCCTTCGACCTGGTCCTGTTCCCCGGTTCCCTGCCCTACATGCGCATCGAGACCGCCCTGCGAGAAGCAGCGAGGGTCCTGCGACTCGGAGGACGGGCCATCGCGGTGCAGAGCGACCTCGCTCAGATGTTCGGATTGCGCGCGCGTCAACGCGGTTGGAAACTGCTCGCGCCAGGGACTTTGCTGCGCGAATCCCGCGCGTTCCTGGGCATGGTCATGTATCCATGGGCCGGACGTGCGCTGCTCAAGTCATTCGATCCGATTCACGTCACGCGCAGTCGGACCTGTCGATGGCTGTCGCGCGCGGGTCTGCGCGTGAACGAGCAGGAGACCTGCACCGTGTCGCACGAAGTGTGCTACGTCGCGGACAAGCTGGGGCGGAACTGAGGGCTCCGTCGATCCACGGCGACTAGCCTGGTCCCATGCTCTTCCGCGGCGAACGAGCGCGCGCTCAGTCGAAGAATCGAACCTGGAGCGCGTTCGACAGTCCTGCTCCAGTCCCGTCGGGATGCGCGGGATCGCGGAACCAGAACTGGTAGTCGCGCGTCGTTCCGAGCCATGCGAGTTGCAAGGCAATCGGCACCGAAGTCGATCCCGTGCCGTCGAGAATCTGCGGCGCCAGGCGGTGGATGGGCGAGCCGAGGTAGAGCGTGGCGTTGCTGAACGGCGTGATGGCGGGCGCGCTGCTCCAAAGCGCGAGCACCGGCTTGCCGGGAACGCCGCCGCTCATCGCGACCTGGAAGTTGCTCGCGGAAATGCTCGGAGTGCCCGACCAGCCGATCGACGGCGTGGTCGCGATCGACGTCAGCTTTCCCGCTCCGTAAGTGATCGGCCGCGGCTGGGCCAGGTACCAGCTCTGGGCCGTGTTGTCGTCGTGCAGGAAATTGAGCAGATATCCCGCGTTTTTCGTCGCTCCCTGGACCGACGGGTGCGTGCCGTCCGGTTTGAAGTCGGAGCAGATCCAAGTCAATCCATCGCTGCGCGGCACGAGCCCGTCCGCCCACATGTACGGTCCCCACGCGAGCCATGGCGCGAGGACGCTGCCCAGCGCGGGGTCGTAGTTCAGCGCGGGATTGTGGTTGATCTGATCCTCGATCAGCCATTTCACGGCGAAGGATTGCTGATAAGCCCAGGGCTCGGGGTTGAGCGTGGTCGTCGCGTAGCCCGCGTAGATGCGCGACGCGCCGTAGCACAGTCGCACGTTCGGGTACTTCGCGCGCAGGATCCCCATGATCGTCGTGAACTCGGACTGCAGCGTCTGCGCGTCGCTCGGGAAAGTCTGCGTCGGGCCGGCGTCGGCTTCGAGGAACCACACGACCTGCACTTGAGCCGCGGTCAAGCCGGACTGCGCGAGCTTCGTCGGCACCCAGGTCGTCCAGTAGAAGGCGTTCGGGTCGGTCAGGACCAACGCGGTCTGCCCGCCCTGCGCGCAATTGCTGAGCACGACGCGCGGAGATTTCAGCGGGTCTGCCGCTGCTGCCGGGATCAGCGAGTTGAAGTGCATGACGCAGTTCGACATCCCGACCGAGATGAATCCGATCTTGCCCGCGGCGAGATCGAGCGCGCCTGCGCTGTCGAGAGGAAGGACCTGCGCAGCTTGCGCGAGCCCGCCGACTTCGTGGGCAATCGGTCGGGAGTTGGCTCCGCCCGGATAGAGCCCGCCCTGGAAGCCCTGGTAGGTACTCGTCCCGAGATCGTTCAGCGGAGTGAATCCGACCGAGGTATTCGCGCAATTCTGCGCATGAAGGGTCGACGCGAGGATCGCAAGAGTCGCGAGCGAGAACAGGGTGCGGCGCATGATCGAAACTCCTTCGTGCGTGAGCGAGCCGGAAAGGTCCTTGTACTCCTGAGCGGTCATTCCGGCAATCGAATCCAGCTCGAGGCTCGAGGTTGCGCTGTCCCCCGTCCCGCGGTGATCATCAATTCATGCGGGCCATGTTCCTCGTCGGCCTTGGCATCGGTGCGCTCGTGGGCGCTTCGCTGACTCTGCTCGTCAGCGACAAGGCTGAGGCTCGCGCGAGTGTCGAACAGGAACCGGCGAATCTGTCAGTCGCCGAGCTGGCGGAGCTGCGCGCCGAAGTGCGGCGCTTGAGTGAACGCATCGACGGGCTCCTGCATCGGCTGTCCCTGGAATGCGCTGAGGCGGCAGAGCTCGCGGTGGAGGCGTATCGGAACCGGAAGCGCCAGAAGCCGGTGGACATGGAACCGCCGATGCCATCGCGCGGGTAGCGCCCCGCGCTACCCTGGCGGCATGAAGAACCTCGCCGCGCTCGCCTTGGTCGTCCTGGCCGCGTCCTGCGGCAGCTCCCCCCGCCCGTATAGTTGCGAGGAGATCCAGGATGTCGGCTCCAGTCTCTTCGACGACCACGTCATGCTGCGGTTTACACACCTTCCGAATGAAGATGGTTTCTTTTGTCCAGGAGCTCAGATCACACCTGGAGTCGAAATCACGGTGACGCTCACTCGCGCCCCGATAGGCTCTG
>DATHET010000164.1:0-8582 GCA_035490315.1 Planctomycetota bacterium | reverse complement strand
GCGATCTCCTTGATGAAGGATTCGGGCGTGATGTCGATCGACATCGAGCCGGACTCGACGCCGGGCTCGTCGAAGGAGGCGAAGTACTCGAGCGAGAGCCCCGTCGCCTCGCTGGGCAGGGCGACCAGGGTCACCGGCCCCTCGCGCACGTAGATCGGCCGCGTCAAGCGCAGGACCTTGACCTCGGCGCGCTGCTCGACCAGGCCGGCCTGCTGGATCAGATTGACGAAGCTCAGCGCGCTGCCGTCGAGGCCGGGAACTTCCTGGCCGTTGAGCTCGACGCGCAGGTTGTCGAGACCCAGGCCGTAGCAGACCGAGAGCAGGTGCTCGACGGTGTCGACGCGCGCGGCGCCCTTCTCGAGCCGGGTGCGGCGGTCCATCGCCGAGCGGTGGGAGATGCGCGCCGGGATCGGTGACGCATCGGGCAGGTCGGTGCGGACGAATTCCACGCCCGTGTCCTGCGGCGCGGGCAGCATGCGGCCCTTGACCGGCAGGCCCGAATGCAGGCCGACACCGGAGAATTCGATCGGCGTGCGGATCGTGCGCTGCATGCGCGTCATCGAGTTTCCTCCAGTTTTTTCAAGCGTTGCTCGAGCTCGCGCACGCGCTTGGTGAGTTGCTCGGCGCGCGCCGCGTGGGCCATGGCGCGCACGGCTTCCTTGAAGGGCCGCGCGGGGAAGCCCCAGACCTCGGTCCCGGCGGGCCAGCTGTCGACTACCGCGGCTCCCCCGCCGACGCGCACGCCGTCGCCGAGCTCCAGGTGGCCGCTGAGGCCGGCTTGACCGCCGACCACCACGCCGCGGCCCAGGCGCGTCGAGCCCGAGATGCCGACCTGGGCGACGATCATGGAATCCGGGCCGATGACCACGTTGTGGCCGATGTGCACCAGGTTGTCGATCTTCGTGCCGCGTCCGATGCGCGTCACGCCGAAGCGCGCGCGGTCGATGGCCGAGTTGGCGCCGATCTCGACGTCGTCCTCGATCGACACCGTGCCGCACTGCGGAATCTTGACCCAGCCCTCGGGCCGCGGCTCGAAGCCGTGGCCGTCCGAGCCGATCACGCAGCCCGCGTGGACCACGCAGCGCGATCCGAGCCGCACGCCTTCGTAGAGCACGACGCCCGGGAAAACTTCGCAGTCCTCGCCGAGCTGACAGCCCTCGCCGATCTCGACCTGGGCGCGCAGCACCGAGCGGGCGCCAATGCGCGCGAGCGGTCCGACGTGGCACAGGGCTCCGATGCTGACCTCGGCGCCAAGCTCGGCCGTGGGATCGATCACGGCGCTCGGATGCACGCCCGGCGCGGCCTTGGCGCGCGGCGGAGCGAACAGGCGCACGATGGTCGTGAAGGCGCGGCTGGAATTGTCGCAGCGCAGCAGGGCCAGGTCCTTGCGCTCGACGACCATGTCGCGCGGGACGAGCACGGCCGCCGCCTGGGTGCGCTCGAGCTCCGGTCGGAAGCGCGGATGGGCGCAGAACGAGATCTCGTCGGACCGCGCGTCGCGCAGGCTGGCGGGCCCGCGGATGGCGCGGGTAGCGTCGCCTTCGAGCGAAGCTCCACAGGCGCTGGCGAGATCGATGAGGGTGCGAGTAGTCATGACGCGAACCCAGATTCGTGGGTTCCGCACCTCCCCTACCGAGCGAGGAGTGCGTTGCGAGGGCACAGGGTTAGCTCAGATCGACCGCCAAGTCAAACTCGATACTGCCCCGCGTCGCTGTGCGCAGCGATGCGGGGCAGTACCTTAGAAAGTCAAGCCGATCGAGAAGGAGAAGGTCTGCTGCTCGTCGCCGGAGAAGCGGCGGACCGGGAAGCCGAAATTGAGCTGGATCGGCAGGGGGTAGGCGAGGCCCACGCCGAAGCCGACGCTGGCGCGCACGTCGTTCAGGTCGATGTTGGTGGAGTCCGGCCCGAGCACGCCCCAATCGAGGAAAATTACTCCGCGCAGCGATTCGATCTTCTTGTACGTGCCCGGCTGGGTGATCGAATACAGAGGGTAGAGCCACTCGACGGTGCCGGAGATGGACGACTCCCCGCCGGCGGCGAAGCGGGTCGCCCCGCCGAGCACGTCGACTCCGCGCGCGCCGGCTCCGCGGTACTCGAAGCCGCGCAGGTTGTTGGAGCCGCCCTGGAAGAAGCGCTCCGTATAGGGAACCTCGCTCGTGCTCCCGAAGGTCGGCTCGATTCCCCCGTCGAGCTCGAGGTGCAACACGTGCTCGGTCCCATCGGACTTGGTGCCCGTGGCCAGATAGAAGTCGGTGTCCAGCACGGACCGCACGTACTCGAAGTCGCTCGACAAGAGCTCGTTGAAGACCACGTTCCGCAAGCTGAGCTTCCAGCCGTTGTGCGGATTGAGCTGGTTGTCGAGATCCCGCGTGCTGAATTCCAGGCTGAAGCCCGCCAGATTGACCATGCCGAGCGCGTCCTGGCGCTGCAGCGAAGTCGGCACGCCGCCGCTGGAGAGGTCCGAGGTCTCGACGTCGTTGTGGACGATGCCGGCGCTCAAGAAGGTGTCGAATCCGAAGCGGCGTCCGAACTTGAGGTACTTGTCGAAGCGATCCTCGTCGTGAGAGCGGAACCCGCGCAGCGAGCGACTCAGGCCGACGTCCAGGCTGATCGGCTCGAGGTAGCGATTGAAGATGTCGGGGTCGAGGTAGCGCACCTTGGCGTAGGAACGTTTGGTGCCAGGCGACAAGGAGATCTCGATCCTTTCCCCCGCGCCGTGGAACGCTTCCTTGCGGAACAGCTCGTGGATCGAGCGGGACCACCTCGACGGCCCATCCGACCAGTCGAAGTTCCTGACCGTCAGGTCGATCTGACCGTAGGCGCCGTCGTTCGAGCTCAGTCCGCCCTGCAGCTGGAACTCGATGACGCGCCCCTCCTCGACCTCGTACTGGAGATCGACCAGGTCCTTGGAGCCCGGCACCTCGAGGAAGCGGTAGTTCGGATCGATGTGCTCCTCGGGATTGCCCGCGTCGGTGAAGAAGCCCGTGCCCTCGATCCTCGACAGGGCCCGGTTGATCTCCTTCTGGTCCGCCTTGCTGCCCGGGACGAGGCCGACCTCGCGGCGCAAGACCTCGTCGCGCGTGTGGTGAGTCCCGGCGAAGACGACTTCGCGGATGGTCAAGGGATGGCCTTCGACGATGCGGTAGGTCACGCGCAGCTTGTGCTCGGTCTGCGAGTAGAACAGCTCCGGCTCGAGGAACTGCCAGCGCATGTCCGGCGGCAGCGACGGGTGGAACAGGCATCCCACCGAGCCGTAGAGCTCGCGCAATTTGCCCTCGTCGCGCTTGCGCGCGATCTCCTCGTAGCGATCGCCCTCCTTCAACTCGCACTTCGCGAGCACTTCCGCGGGCGTGAAGCGCGACTTGCCGGTCTCGATCGGCTTGGCCTGCCACTGCTTGTCCGCGTTCTGCACCCACTCGAAGAAGGCGACGTCCAGCTCCTCGACGATGTAGGGCTTGCCCTCGTCGATCACGTACTTGATGCGCACGCGCGAACCGTCCTCGCTGAAGTGAGTCTCCGCGTCGACGACCGCGTCGAGCCAGCCGCGCTCGCGGTAGATCTCGCGCATGGCCACGACGTCCGCGTCGAGTGTCTCCTGCACGAAGGCCGAGCCCCACCAGTTGAAGGGGCCGGGCTCCGAGAGCTGCAGATTGGCGAACTTGGTCAACCCAGAAGTCCAGAAGATGAAGCGGGTGTCGGGCATCGACTGGTTGCCGATCATCTCGACCTTCTTGACGCGCACCTTCGGACCCTCGCGGATCTCGAAGATCAGGTCGGTCATCGGCACGCCCTGCGCGCTGGGATCGTCGCGCGAGTCGCGCTTGACCACCTCGACCTCGACCCAGTGGTAGCCCTCGCGGCGGTAGCCTTCGAGCAGGCGCTGTCGCACGCGGTTGGCCTGGTACTCGAAGAGCTCGACGCGATCCTCGATCAGGGCCCAGCGCTTGAGCGTCTTCTTGTCGATGTCGACGTTGCCGATGAAGCGCGGCTCGCGGTCGGATGGCATCTCGACCACGACCAGACGCAGCTCGACTTCCGGCGGCGCGTCGACGACCGCGGGCAGCTCGCGCACGAAGACCTCGGCGCGCACCGAGAAGCTGATCCAGATCGTCCTCAACCCGCGGTTGATGACGTCGAGCTCGAGCTTCTCGCCGATTTTCTGGCCGAAGGCCGAGATCAGTTGCGCCTCGCTGTAGCGCTCCTCGCCCTCGACCACGATCGAGCGCACGATCGGCGCTTCCTTCGGCGCTGGCGCGGGCCCAGGCGCGGGCGCTGGAGCGGGCGGGCCGCTCTGGACCGGAGGACCTTGGACGGGAGCCGGCTTGTCCGTGACCTGTGCGTGCCCGGCCGTGGCGAGCAGGGCCAGGAGCAGGACGGCGAATCGGTACCTCACGCGAAAACAGGCTCGGTGATCGAGAGTTCCGGATTCGCGAAGCGCATGTGCTGCGGGAAGAAATTCAACGTGACCGTGCCGGTCGGCCCGTTGCGGTGCTTGCCGATGATCACTTCGGCCTTGCCCTTGTTCTCTTCGGTCGCGAACTTCGGATAGTACTCGGCGCGATAGAGCAGCATGACCACGTCGGCGTCCTGCTCGATCGAGCCCGACTCGCGCAGGTCCGAGAGCATCGGCCGCGGCGGCTCGCGCGACTCGACGGCGCGCGAAAGCTGGGCCAGGGCGATCACCGGTACGTCGAGCTCGCGGGCCAAGGCCTTGAGCGAGCGCGAGATCGAGCTGATCTCCATCTGGCGGCTCTCGGCCTTGGGGTGGGTCATCAGCTGCAGGTAGTCGACGACGATCATGTGCAGCCCGTGCTGGGCCTTCATGCGCCGCGCGCGGCCGCGCAGGGCCATCACCGACAGGTTGGGAGAGTCGTCGATGAAGATCTTGGCTCCAGAGAGCTCGCCCGCGGCCTCGGCGAGCTGCTGGTAATCCTCGTTGGGCAGGCGGCCGGTGCGCAGCTTGTGCGCGTCCACGCGCGCCTTGCAGCACAGCATGCGGCTGACGATCTGCTGCTTGCCCATCTCGAGGCTGAACAGCAGCACGGTCGGATTGACGTCGAGGAACGTGGGCCGCACCAGGGCCGCGTGCTCGATCAGGTTGAGCGCAAAGGCCGTCTTCCCCATCGACGGGCGCGCCGCGATGATGATCAGATCGCCGGCGTTGAGCCCGCACAGGCGGTCGTTCAGCTCGTAGAAGCCCGTGTCGAGCCCGGTCAGGCCGGAGCGGTGCGACTGGGAATCGATGCGCTTGAACGTCTCGGTCAGCACGTTGCTGATCGGGTCGGCGCCCTCGGCTCCGCGGCCGCGCGCGATGGAAAAGATGCGGTGCTCGGCCTCGTCGAGCAGCTTCTTGACGCTCTCGCCGTCGGGCCGCGTCTGGTAGGCCTCCTCGATGATCTCGGTCGACGACTCGATCAATCGGCGCAGCTCGGAAAGCTCGGCCACGATGCGCACGTGGTGGTTCAAGTGCGCGCCGGAGACCACCCGGTTCGACAGGTCGATCAAGGCCTCGGTTCCGCCGACGAGCTGGAAGGTCTCGGCCGCGCGCAGGTCCTCGCCCACCGTGACGAAGGTGACCTCGGCGTTGCGGTCCGCCAGGCGCATCAAGGACTCGAACAAGGCGCGGTGGCGCTTGTTGTGGAAGTCCTCGGGATGCAGGGCCTCGCTGACCTCGGGGATCCGGTCGGCCGAGAGCAGGAGCGCGCCCACGATCGATTGTTCCGCTTCCTCGTTGTGCGGAGCGACGCGGGCGGTCTGGTCTGCCTCGTTCATCGGAGCATGCGCTGTCGCAGGCGTGGCGCGCAGGATAGCGGACTGCGCCAATCCATGAAAGCGGCGCGCGCCCTTCACGTCGGAAGGACGCGCGCCGCGGGAATTTTACGCGTTTCTCGCGCGGCTCAGGCGCTCTTGACGACGTTCACGACGATCTCCGCATGACGATCGCCGTGCACGTGGATCTTCACCTTGTGCTCGCCGATGGTCTTCAGCGGCGCTTCGAGGCGCACGTTCTTCTCTTCCACGACGTGGCCGGCCTTGGCCAGCATCGCCGTGATCGCCGCCGCGTTGACCGAGCCGAACAGGTGACCCTGGTCGTCGGCGCGTTCCTCGGTCGACAGCACGACCGTGGAGAGCTTCGCCAGCCAGGCGTCCATCTCCGCCGTTTTCACGGCGGCGACGGCGTCCAGCTTGACGCGACGGCGGTCCATCAGCTTCTTGTTCTCCGGCGTCGATTCGGTCGCAAGACCGTAGGGCACCAGGTAGTTGCGGGCATAGCCGCTGCGGACGCGCACCACGTCTCCGCACTCGCCGAGTGCATGGACGTGATCGCGCAGCAGGACTTCGATGTTCTTGGACATGGTGGTTCTGCTCCGATCAGCCGACGAACGGCAGGAGACCGAGGTGGCGGGCACGCTTGATCGCCTGCTTGAGCTGGCGCTGGCACTGGGCGCAGAAACTGGTGCGCCGGCGGCTCTGGATCTGTGCCTGGGGTGTCATGAACTTGGTGATGTAGATGAGATCCTTGTAATCGATGCGCGGATCTTCACAGCGCTTCTTGCCCATCGGCACCAGGGGTGCGCGGGGCTTGCTGGCCATTTTCATCGCCATGTCACACCTCCTCCAGGTCGTTCAGGGAAACTCCGACGTCTTCGGGAACCGCGTCCTCGTCGATGACCTCGCCGTCCTCGCCGATCGCGCCCACCAGGGGCTCTTCGCGGTCGATCGCATCGTCCGCGGGCGGCGGCGGCGGGGCGTAGTCGTCGCCCTCGGCCAGCGAGAGCTCCAGCTCGGTCGCGGGCACCTCTTCGACCTTCAGGAGCAGGTGGCGCAGGATGCGCTCATCGAGCTCGGCGTCGCGACGGATGCCGGTGATCGCGTTCGGGCCGGCCTTGAAGTAGGTCAGCATGAACGTGGCGCGCTGGCGGCCCGCCATGGGATAGGCCAGGCGTCGCTCGTCCCAGCGCCGTGCGCTGACGATCTCGGCGCCGTGCTTCTTGAGCGTGTCGGTCACCACGGCCTTGGCCGTCTTGTAATCCGTACGCACCACCTGGTTGTCCAGGAGGAACATTCCTTCGTATTGATTCACGCGCTTCCTTCGTCAGTGTGGACGCACGATCTACTCGGCGTCCTGGTTCCAGCGGCTGTGGTACCGCGTCATCGCTCGATCGAGGTCTTCCCCGCGGATCCAGTCGAGGCAGAAGTCGCTGGCCTGGGCCACCGAGATCTCCGCTTCGACCTTCGCTTCGGGTGAGAAGCGCTCGAGCACGTGACGCGCCGCATCGGTCCTCGGCCTACCGATCCCGACGCGCAAGCGCGGGAAACGATCGGTGCCGAGAGCTTCGGCGATCGATTTCATTCCCCTGTGGCCGCCGTTGCCCCCGTGGGGGCGGACCCGAAGCTGTCCGAGTTCGAGGTCGAGATCGTCGTAGACGACCAGGACCGAGTCCGCGGGCACGCCGAGCTGGCGCGAGAGAGGGGCGACGACCTGGCCGGAGAGATTCATGAAGCTCAGCGGTTTCACGAGCAGCCCGTGCGACGCGGCGCGGGCGAAAGTGAACTGCCGAAGTCCGTGGTCGGGCTCCAGACGGGTAGCCGGTTCAAAGATCCATCCCCCGCGCGCGGCCAGATGGTCGAGCACATGGAAACCCAGGTTGTGGGGGGTCCATTCGTACTGGGAACCGGGGTTGCCCAGGCCGACGAGGAGCCTTCCACCCTGAATCTCCATTCGAGGGTCGAGGAGTATAAAGGTGGGCGCGCGCTTGGCAAGGCCCGCGAGGGATTGCCGAAGCTGCGCGGCGAAGGCCATTGGACCCTCGCCGCGCCGGGAAAAACCGCGCGAACGCTACTTCTTGGGCGGCGCAGCGTCCTTCTTGGGAGCGGCGGCGTCCTTCTTGCCGGCCTCGGGCTTGGCACCCGCGGCGCCAGCGGCACCAGCAGCATCGGCCTTGACCGGTGCAGCGACGGAAGAAGCGGCAGGGGCGGCGGCGTCGGCGGCCGGAGCGGCTTCGACTTCGATCTTGACCGCGGAGATGCGCGCGACGATCAGCTCGGGATCCGCCGCGAGCTCGACACCCTTGGGCATCACCAGCGACTTCGCGTAGATCGTGGTTCCGATCTCGAGGTCGGCGACGCTGCACTCGATCAGGTCGGGGATCGTGGTCGGCAGGGTCATGATCGCGATGCGCGTGACCAGGTGGTTCAGCACGCCCTTCGGGTGACCGACGTATTCGAGCGGCACTTCGACGCGCGCCTTCTTCGTCAGGTCGACGCGGCGGAACTCGATGTGCTGGATGAACTCGCCGAAGGTGTCCCAGTGCAGCTGGTTGACCAGCGCCGGTTCCTTGTGGCCGTCGACCATCAGCTCGAACACGTGCTCGTGCTTGCGGCGCGCGGCCATGAACTCGTCGTTGTCGATCGAGAGGTTGACGTGCGGCGCGTCCGGGGTGTGCTGGAGGTTGGCGGGGATCCTGCCTTCAGCGCGCAGCTTGCGCGCCAGGCGGGTGCCGACTGCTTTGCGCAGCTCGGTATTCAGCTTGGTGACCATAAATCTCTTGGGAGTACCTAAGAGGAACGACCCGTGACGA
>DATHET010000163.1:0-12268 GCA_035490315.1 Planctomycetota bacterium | reverse complement strand
TTCGCGTCGAGAGCGAAGGCGGCCAGAGCATCAACCACAACACGCGTATCCTCGGCAGGACCGGCGTGATGGAGGTGACCCTGGTGTGCGACCCGGCGAGCGTCGAGACGGTGCTTCCCGACTACAAGAAGTTCCTCGGCGGGTTCAGCTACAAGTCAGGCCAGGGATACGCCGAGTACCGTGCCGGAGACAAGCTGGCGAAGTACGGATTGACGGCCCTGGTCGCGGGTGGCGCGGGAGTCTGGGCGGCGAAGAGCGGGCTGTTCGCGAAAATCTGGAAAGTCCTCGTGGCCGCCGTGATCGGCCTGGGCGCCCTCGCCAAGAAACTGTTCGGGCGCAAGCCCAAGCCGACCGAGAGCATCTGAATCGCCGCTGCCGGCCAGCGCCATCGTGGGCCAGATCGAGTCCCTGATCGCGCTGCTCGGCGCGCTGTACCTCTCCGACTGCTGGTTCGTCGTCGCTCACTCGGCCGTCCTGTTCCGCTCGCCGCTGCTGCGCGGATGGACGAGCCGGCGCGGACCCGTTTCGTTCACGACCAGCACCAGCGCGTGGATCCTGCTGCGCGTCCTGCCTCCGCTCGGGCGCCACCTGGTGTGCGAGCCCTGGCCGATCGCCGTCACGCCGCACTTCGTCGTGACTCGCGCGGCACCGCGCGCGCTGGGAGGCGGGACGCTCACGCTTCGTCCGGTCGCGATCGAGGCTATGGCCGAGGCGCGCGCCGACGGGAAGCAGATTCTGGCCGGCAGGAGCGTGGTCGCACGCGCCTCGTCGGTGCCGATGGCGAAAGGCATGGCCTCGCTGCTGCGCGAGCTCGCGGCGATGAAAGCGAGTCAGCGCGAGCAGCACATCGCCCGGTCGCTCTCGAAGTCGTTTCAGGTCGAGGAAATCGAGCGCCGTCGTGACGAGCTTCTGCGCGCGAGCGCGCCGCTGGCGACCGCGTGCAATTGTCTTTTCGGATACCTGATCGCGGTCGTGCCGCTCTGCCTCTACACGCTCGGGCTCACGCGATCCTGGATGGCCCTGCTCGCGATCCTGGTCGCGTTCCAGGTCTGGGTGGTCTTCGCGTTCGTGCGAGCTCACCGCCAGCTGTTTCCCGACGCGGCCGGCCAGCGCCGCGAGCACCTGTTCCAGATGTCGATTTCGCCACCGATCGCGGTGCGCGCCCTCGACGCGCTGTGCAGGGACGTAATGGCCGATTTCCATCCCCTGGCCGTGGCGAAAGTCCTGACGTCCGAACCGGAGTTCCAGGCTTTCGCGAGGACCTTCCTGCGCGAATCGCGGTTCGGCTCCGCCCGCCGCGCATGGCCCGAGGAAGTCCGCGGCGTGCGCGAGTGGTTCGATCCGCTCGAGTTCGAAGAGCTGTCGAAGCTCGTCGCCAGCGCGGGCGATTCTCCGGACAAGTGGGTCGCCGCGCCTGACCCGGAGACCGGATCGCTCGCTTATTGCCCGCTGTGCCACACGCAATTCACGCGTGGCGATGGGCTCTGCGATGACTGCGACGGAATGCCGCTGGTTCCTTTCGCGGCGGCGACCAGCGCGCCAGGATGAGAGCGGCGCGGACTCATCCCCGCGGCGCGCTCGAGCTCACTTCCCGGCCGGCTCGAGTCCTTCGCGCACGAGCATGTCCAGCGTCGCGTCCGCGACCATCGAGGGCTTCTCGATCAAGCGCAGATTTCCATTGCGGTCGATCAAGGCCAGGGTCGGGATGGTGTCGACCTTGTAGGCGGTCGACGTCGCGTGGCCGTCCTGGAAGACCGTGAAGGGGATGCGCTTCTCGGTGAGGTAATTGCGCACGACCTCCGGCGTCTGGCCCTGCTGGTGATCGACCACGCCGATGAAGCGCACGCCCTTGGGTGCGAAGCGGCGCTCGAGATCGAGCAGGAAGGGCAGCTCCGCGGAGCAGTTGGGGCACCAGGTGGCGAAGAAGTACAGGGCGACGACATTGCCGCTCTGCAGCTCGAGCGGCGCGGGGTCGCCGCTGAACCAAGTCTCGGCCTGGTAGAGCGGCGCCTGCTTGTCGAGCAGCAGGGCGCGCGCGAGATCGGAGTTGGTCTTCTGCAGCTGATCGGCGGGAGCTCCGATCTCCTTCACCCAGCGGCGCAGATCCGCGATCGCGTCCTTCGAGCGCAGCAGCTGGCGGCGGACGGTCGCGCGCTGCAACAGCGTCTTGCCGACGTAGCTCTTGTCCATGGTGAAGCGCTCGAGCATCGCCGTGTAGTCCGCTTCCGCGAGCTCGAGCTGGCCGGCGAAGAGATGCACCTGGCCCTGCATGAAACTGGCGCGCGAAGCCTCCGGCGTGGAGGCGTGGTCGCTGGTGACGCTCTTGAACAGCGACATGGCCTTGTCGAAGCGCTCCTGCGCCGTCGGAGTCATGCGGTGCAGCACCTGCGCCGCGCGGCCCAGGGTGAACCAGCACACCCCCTCTTCGATCCTGCAGGAGATGGCGTGGCTCGACTGCGGAAAATCGGTGTTGAATTTTGCGAGGGCTGCGGCGGCCACGAGATCCGCGGACTTCTGCTTGAGCGCCATCGCCGCCTTCCAGGCCTGCTCTTCGCCGCCGGGCGTCTGCACGGCGAACAGCGAGAAGAGACCGAAGAGCAGGACCTTGAAGGAGAGATGCAGCATGGATGACTTCGCCCGAGGGACTTTCCGACAATACTAACTTGTCCCCGGCGGCCTGGCGCGATCCTCGCCGGTGATCAGGCGGATGCCGCGCTGGTAGGTCGCGTAGGCGAAGGCCCACTGCACGAGCACGACGATCCGATTGCGGAATCCGGTCAGCTGCATCAGGTGGACGAACAGCCAGAACAGCCACGCGAGGTAGCCGCTGAAGCGCAGGCGTCCGAGATCGGCGACGGCGCGCGCTCGGCCGACGGTCGCGAGATTGCCCAGGTCCTTGTAGACGAAGGTCTTTCGCGCGCGGCCTTCGAGCGTGAGCAGGATGTTGCGGGCCGCGCAGGTGGCCTCTTGCATCGCGACCTGCGCGACACCGGGCAGCAATTTGCCCTCGACCTCGAAGGCCGCGAGGTCCCCCACCACGTACACGTCCTCGCGACCGGGCAGCGTGAGGTCGGGATTGACTCGCACGCGCCCCGCGCGATCGACCGGCGCAGCCAGGGTCTTGCCCAGCGCAGCGCCCGTGACGCCCGCGGCCCACAGGATCGTCTCGGCCTCGATCGTCTCGCGCTCGGTCCGCACCAGCCCGGGCTCCAGCTCCGTGACCCGCGTGCCCAGGCGCACCTCGACGCCGAGCTCGCGCAGACCTTCCTCGGCCTTCACCTGCAGCACTCGAGGGAAAGTCGCGAGCAGCGCCGGGCCGCCTTCGAGCAGGATGATCCGCGCAGATTCGGGCCGGATCGCGCGGAATTCGTGGCGCAGGGTGTGGCGCGCGATCTCGGCCAGGGTCCCGGCGAGCTCGACTCCCGTGGGACCAGCTCCGATGATCACGAAACTCAGCAAGCGCCGTTGCAGCGCGGCATCCGACGTGCGCTCCGCGCGCTCGAAGGCAAAAAGAATCCGCTCGCGGATACCCAGCGCGTCGTGAAGGGTCTTCAGGCCGGGAGCGATCTCCTGCCAGGCTGGATTGCCGAAGTACGAATGCGTCACGCCCGCCGCGACGATCAACGCGGCGTAGGGAACCTCGCCGATGTCGAGCATGACGCATTTTCTTTCGACATCGACGGACAAGGCCTCGCCGAGCAGCACCTGCAGGTTCTTCTGCTTGCGAAGGATGTGACGGATCGGCGAAGCGATGTCGCCCGGCGACAGGCCCGCGGTCGCCACCTGGTACAGGAGCGGCTGGAACACGTGGTGGTTCTCCCGATCGACCAGGACCACGTCGACATCCGCGCGCTTCAAGGCTCGCGCCGCGTTGAGCCCGCCGAACCCGCCTCCGATGATCACGACTCGCGGCCGGCCGCTGCTTCGCAAAGGCAATGCCGCGCGAATTCCATTTTTCGGGGTCACCTGTTCCGAAATCATTGGTTAATTGCCGGTCACGGACCGGTTGCTGGCAGCAATTGTTCCTGGGCAGAGGGCTTCGATCAGCTCCAAAATGGATTGCCGTAAACGGAAACGCTTCGCGCGAGCCCTGGCAGGGATTCGTGTCGGGTCCTTCGTGTCCATGGGACTGCTCGGGGCGTCCTTGGCGGCCTGCTCGGATGCTGCGCACCGCCCCAACATCCTGGTGATCAGCGTCGACACGCTGCGCTCCGACCACCTGGGCTGCTACGGCTACCCGCGCGCGACCTCGCCCGCGATCGACGCCATCGCGAAACAGGGCACGGTCTTCCAGAACGCGTGGTCGTCTTCGAGCTGGACGCTTCCGGCCCACGCGACGATGCTCACCGGCCTGCCGGTCAGCGCCCATGCCCAGTGCGATTGGGATCTCGCCGCGACCGAGCGCTTCGCCAACCATCTTCCGCGCGGGCGATACATCTCCGAGGATCTCGAGCGCGCGGGTTACGACACCGCCGGCTTCTACTCCTGCATCTACCTCGAGCCGAAGTTCGGCTTCGGCCCCGGATTCCAGACCTGGGAGCGCGCCTACCATTCGGTGCATTCCGAGCCTGGCATCGCCGAGCGCTGGGACAGTGCGCGAAAAGCAGGCGACACCGAGGAGATGCGCAGGATCCACGACGAGAACCCTGCCTTGTTCGACGTCGAGGCGCGCAGCGCGCCGGCTGCGATCGATTCCGCCTTGAGGTGGCTCGGCGGTCGCAAGTCCGATGCGGATCCGTTCTTCCTGTTCGTGCACGTCTACGATGCCCACACGCCCTACACACCGCCGCCGCCTTTCGACCGCTTCGATCCGGAGTACCAGGGAACGATCGACGGACGCCGGCTGGGCGACGCCGATTCACCGGTGCACGCCGGCATGGATCCGCGCGATCTCGAGCACGTGATCGCCTTGTACGACGGCGAGATCGCGGCGATCGACGACGTCCTCGAGCGCCTGTTCGCCGAGCTCGAACGCTCGGGCGCCGCCGATGACACGCTGCTGATCCTGACCTCGGACCACGGCGAAGAGTTCTTCGAGCACGGCGGGAAGCAGCACGGCGGGAATCTGTATCGCGAGACTTTGCAGGTGCCGTTGATCGTGAAATGGCCCGGTCATATGGCGGCGGGCGCTCGCTGCGCGACCACCACGGGTCTGATCGACATCGCGCCAACCCTGCGCGCGGCGGCGGGCCTCGATGCGGACAAAAACTTGCCGGGAGCCGATCTGCGCGAGCTCGCACGGGGAAAATCAGGCCCTGGCTCGCGCCGCATCGTCGGCGAGCTGACGATCCGCCGCGGGCCGGAGCCGATCTGGATGGCCACGCTGATCGACGGCCGCGAGCAGACGATCGTGCGCATGCCGGGCAGCGAGGGCTGGAGCGCGGAGCGTTTCGACCTGGTCCTGGACCCCCGCGAACGCGCCGAGCCGCTGCATTTCGATGCGGCCAGTCCGCAGGCCGCCAGGCTGCTCGAGGATCTGGACTCCACGCGGTCAGAGCTCCACCGTCTGCGCGAGCGGGCGCCGGCTCGCGGCAGCCGCCAGGCCTCGGATGGAGTGGTTCACGCTCAGGAGCGCATGGCGCTCAAGGCCTTGGGGTACACAGGATCGCGCGACGCGCCGGTCGACGCCGATCGGCTCTGCCTCGACGGCTGCATCTGGCGGCCCTAGCAGCCCGCAGCAGGTTTTTTTCCGCGGAGGAGCATGGCTGCGCCGGCGCGACGTCGCCGCGACCGCGAAATTCTTTCGCGTGCTCCGCGAGGCAGGCCAGATCGGGCCGGACACGTTTCAGATGCGTGCTCTGGGTTGTCGAAAGCTGACGATCCCCATGCAAGTGCCCGAACGAGCGTCGGCCTCCGAGGCCCCCAAGCGAGATGCGCCCCTGGTGTTGCTCGGCGTGAGCGAGCGCGCTTCACGGCTAGGACTTCGCGCAGCGCTCGAATCCGGCGGACTGATCGTTGCGGAATCAACGGACGAGAAGGCCTGCCTCGACGCTTTCGATCGATTGGATCCGGACCTGGTGATCGTCGACTCGAGCCCGGATGCGAGCGCGGCGCAGAGCAATTACAACCTGCTGCGGCGGCGCGCGAACCATCGCCGCACGCCGGTGATCGCCCTGCTGCGCGCGAGCGACGCCGACTCGATCCGCCACGCTTACGACAGCGGCGCCAGCGACTTCTTCTGCCTGCCGCTGGAGCCTGCCTTGGTCCCGCTGCGCGTGCGCTTCGTGCTGCGGAACGCCGGCGGCCCCGCGGGACTCCCCCGCCCGACGACGGGTGTGGAAGAAGGAATCTCCGCCCTGGCCGACCTCGATCGGTTGCTCGCCGACCTCGGCGTCGGCATGGCCCGCGCGAAAGCGAGCGGCCGCCACACCGCCGTGCTCTGCCTCGACCTGAATCGGTTCAAGGCGGTCACCGCGAGCTACAGCCACAGCACCTGCGAGCGATTGCTGCTCGAGGTCGCGCGCCGCCTGCGCGTCGGGATCCGCGACGACGACGTCCTGGGCGTGCTCGGCCTGGGCCGCGAGGACATCAGCATCGCGCGACTGCGCGGCGACGAGTTTTGCCTTCTGATCCGCGACGTGAAATCCGTTTCCGACGTGGGCCGGGTCGCGCAGCGCATCCTCGGACTGATGGCCGAGCCCTTCCGCGTCGAGGACCACGACACCTTCCTGAGCGTCAGCATCGGCATCGCGAGTTACCCGAGCGACGATCTTTCAGCCGAGGAGCTGCTCAAGGCCGCGGAAAAGGCCGCTTACTGCGCCAGGCAGGAAGGCAGCGACCGTCTCCTGTTCTACCGGCCTGGGATGGACGGCTACGCCATCGAACGCCGCTCCCTCGAAGCCAGCCTGCGCCGCGCGCTCGAGCGCAACGAGCTGCTCCTGCACTACCAGCCGCGCGTCGAGATCAAGACCGGCAAGATCGTGGGAGTCGAAGCCCTGGTGCGATGGGATCACCCCGAGCTCGGCCGCGTCCCCCCGTTGAATTTCATCTCGCTCGCCGAGGAGACCGGGCTGATCGTGCCGATCGGCGAGTGGATCCTCCACGCGGCCTGCGAGCAGAACAAACGCTGGCAGATGCAGGGCATCCCGCCGGTGCGCATGGCGGTCAACATCTCGCCGGTCCAGTTCCGCCAGCGCGACCTCTACGAGTCCGTCATGCGCATCCTTCGGGCCACGGAGCTCGACCCGCACTGGCTGGAGTTCGAGCTCACCGAAGGCCTCTTGATGCAGGACGCGGAGTCGGCGGTCAGCCTGCTGCAGCGCTTCAAGGCCCTGGGCCTGCACCTTTCGATCGACGACTTCGGCACGGGCTACTCGTCGCTCAGCTACTTGAAGCGCTTCCCGATCGACGCGCTCAAGATCGATCAGTCCTTCGTGCGCGAGATGGCGACGAGCACCGACGATGCCGCGCTGGTCACCGCGATCATCTTGATGGGCCGCAGCTTGAAGCTGCGCGTGGTCGCCGAGGGCGTCGAGACGCGCAGCCAGCTCGGGCTCCTGCGCATCCTGCAATGCGACGAGATCCAGGGCTACCTGATCAGCCGTCCGGTTGCGGCGGATGAGATGGCGGCGCTCTTGACCGGCGCGATTCCGGCGGCCTTCGCGGCCTGAGACCGGGCTCCTAAGCGGCGCGCCCGCGCGGGGGATTGATTCCAGGGCTCTGGATCAGCGCTCGCAGGGTCAGCACGAAGCGGCAGCCGCTGTCGCCCGCGCTTTCGAGGGTCAGATCGCCGCCGAGGCGCTGGGCAACTCTCTTCGAGACGCACAGGCCCAGGCCGAAGTGTCCCTGGGGCGCGGCTTTCGGATTGGAGGCGTGGCAGAAGGGCTCGAAGATCAGGCTCGATTGATCGCGAGTCAGGCCCGGGCCGGAATCGATGACTTCGATGCACAGTTGCGGTTCCTGCCACTGCGCGGTCTGGCGCGTGAAGACCAGCAGCCGGACGAAGCCGTGGGCGGGAGTGTGCTCGATCGCATTGTCGAGCAGGTGCATGAGAATCTGGCGGATGCGCTGCACGTCGCTCTCGACCACGGTCGGGAGTGCGGGCGCGCATTCGAATTCCATCGCGAGGCTGTGCTTCGCCGCCTTCCAGCGCAGCTCGTTGATCACGCTCTGCACCAGCTCGCGCGGCGAGAAGGGACTGGGCTCCAGGCGCAGACTTCCCGCTTCCAGCTCGGTGAGGTCGAGCACGTCCTGCAGGCTGCGGCGCAGGTGGCCACCGCCGCGGCACAGATTGCCCAGGTTCTCGAGCCACTCCTCCTCTTCGCCCTGGGAGGTGCTCATTTTTTCGGCGACGTCGAGCATCGCATCGACCGGCGCGAAGAGGTTCTGCGCCATGTTCAAGAGCAGCTCCGCCTTGGCGTTCGAATTGGCTTCCGCCGCCTGGCGCGAAGTCTCCAGGGCGCGGTTGACCGTCTCGAGCGAAGCGGCGTAGGCGCGCGCCTCGAGCTCGGCGGTCTGTGCCGCGCGCAGGTTCAGCTTTTCGCGCCGCGTCGCGTTCCACTTCTCGGTCAAGGCGCTGGCGAGCTGGCGCACTTCGATCGGGTCGAATGGCTTCTTCAGGATCAGGAGCCGATCGGTTCGCCCGAGCTTGTCGATCATCTCCTGCCAGGAATAGTCCGCGAAGGCCGTGCAGATCACCGCCTGCAATTCCGGATCGAGCTTCCACAGCTTCGCGATCGTCTCGACCCCGTCCCAACCCGGCGGCATGCGCACGTCGACGAAGGCCAGGGCGTAGGGCTCGCCGCGCTCGACGGCCGCGCGCAACATTTCATGCCCCTCGCGACCCTGGGCGGCGAAATCGATCTGGTATTCCAGGGCGACGGCGGGCTTGGAAGCCGCGGCGGGTGCGTCGTCGAACAAGGCTGCCTCGGCGTCGGCGAAGACCTCGGTCTCTCCCGCCGGATCGACCAGGGTCTTCTTGAAGTCCGCGTGGATCGCCGTGTTGTCGTCGATCACCAGGATTCTTCGATTGGGTGTGTATTCCATGGTTGGCATCAGGCCTTGATCGGCGCAACGGCCGGAAGCTCGAGTGTGAAGACGGCGCCGAAGCCGACACCCTGACTCTGCGCGGTGAGCTTGCCGCCCATCTCGGTGACGGAATTCGCGGCTCCGTGGAGCCCGAATCCGTGCCCCGCCGCGTGCGTCGTGAATCCGTGGCTGAAAATGCGGGTCAAGCTCTCGGCGGCGATGCCCTGACCGTTGTCGGTGATCTCGATCCGGAATCGATCCGCGCCGGCGCGGCGCAGGGCGACTACCAGGCGCGGAGTCTCGCAGTTCGAGCGCTGCATCGATTCGCGCGCGTTCTTGAGCAGGTTGACCAAGATCTCCAGGAGCTTGTGCTTGTCGAGCGGCATCGCCGGCAGGTCTTCGTACTCGCGCACGACTTCGGTCTTGCGGCAATCGACGAGGGCTTGCTCGCTGATCTTCAGCGCCGAATCGAGGAGCGGCGCCACGCGCGTCGGCTCGCGCAGCTCGGAGCGTTTCGCGTAGCTCTGCTGCGAGTCGACCAGCTCGCGGATGTGCTCGATCCCGGAGTTGAGCACGACGACCTCGCGCTCGATCGTCTCCTGGTCGGTCGTCATCAGCTTGGCAAGCTCGGTCAAGTAAGGGCCGAAGTGCTTGCCCTTGGGATCTCTCGCGATGAACTCGCCGAGATCGCTCGGGTGCTGCTCGACCACGCTGACCAGGCGCTGCAGCTTGGCCACGCGCGAGTTGCGCACGCGGTCCGCGACCAGGGTCGCCGAGACGTTGACGGTGTTCAGGACGTTGCCGACGTTGTGCAGGATCCCCGTGGCCACTTCCGACTTGCCCGCGGCCCGCGCCGCCTCGACCACCGCCGCGCGCGATTGCGCGAGCTTCTCGAGCATGTCGTCGAACTCCCTGGAGAGGATGCCGATCTCGTCGTCGCGCTTCAGCTCGAGCTTGACCGAGGCATCCTCCTGCTTGCCCATGTCGACAGCGTGGTTGGTCAGCAGGGCGATCGGGGCCAGCACGGTCTTCTGCAACACGCCGAGCAGCACGAGCAGCAGCAGGAGACCTGCTGCCATGGTCGAGATCAGCGCGTAGCGGATCGAGGTGCTGCCGCGCGCGGAAATGGCGCGCTCGACGTTGGCGCGCAGGAGCAAGGCCGGCGCATGCTGGATGTCCTCGATGGTCGTGTAGACGTCGACGAGCTCGTCGTCGCGCTCGGCCACCACGAACTCCGTGGTGGAAGTGATCTCGTCGAGCCGGGCCAGCTCGCGCTCTGGGATAGCGCCGCCGTCCATCGGCCACACGTCGAAGCGGACGCTGGTCTGGCGCTCCAGCTCCTTGATCATCGCTGGGCCGAGGAATTTGCCCATGATCAGCGTTCCGCGCATCGGCCCCGTTCCGGCGCTGGTCAGGATGGCGCGCGACGCGATCATCATCGGACCGTGCTCGGTCATGACCAGGCCGCTGACCTTGCCGTTCTCGGGCTCGATCTTTTTGCGCGTGGCAGCGGTCTCGGCGGCCGCGGCGTTCTCGGCGAGCAGCGGATGGGACGGAGACAGGGCCTCGCGCGGAAAGTCGGAGCGCATGGCGAGCTTCTTCACGCTCCCGGGCTCGGTGATGTCCGACCAGACCACCTCGCCGCCGGGCTTGCAGATGAACAGCAGGTCCGCGTGGTCGCCGAGCACCGCCTTGCGGCCGAGGTTCGAGTCGATGTAGGCCTGATCGGGCTCGGCGTCCGGCGGGGCGGCGACGAAGCGGTACGTGTCGTCCCACGCCGACCAGTCGAGGCAGCGCATGTCGAGGTGCTGGATCTCGCTCTTGATCGCGTCGACGGTGCGCTGCAGATCCTCGCGCGCTTCCTCGCGCTCGAGCGCGGAGAAGCTCGGCGTGATCAGCACGCGTTGCGCAGCGTGATCCACCACCGCGTAGAGGACTACGACGGCGGACAGGATCAGGACCATCTTCGATCGCAGCAGCATGGTGCGTCGATGCTTCAGCCGGCCGCGCGCAGCTCTGGCTTGGCGGGCTCGCGGGCCTGCACGATCTCGTTCGGCCGCTTGCGCACCGGCGCGGTGGCTGCGTTGATCAAGTCGCACACGTCCTGGAGCTCATCGCCCTGGCGCAGCTTGCAATCGGCCGGACGCTCGCCATCCGCGACCTGCTTCAGGAAGACCTTGAAGCGGTAGATGGGCCCGACCAGGCGGTGCGTGGCGAGGATCCCGACCATCAAGGTCAGCGGCATGATCACGCCCGCGGAGACGAGGAAGATCTGACCGAGCAGCGGGCCGAGGCCGTCCATCAGGAGCAGGCCATCGTGGGGCAGCTCGCTGGCGGTCTTCGTCAGCACGCTCATCAGCAGCATGTACTGCATGAACAGCGCGATCGCGGACAGGCAGAGGAAGGCGGCGACCAGGCGCAGCTGGACCCTCGGCAGGATCAGCTTGATTTTACGGGGGTGCTTCATGGGAAGTCGCCCGGGGTTCTGGGACCGGGCAGCTCAGGATCGACCCGCCTCCCGCGGGCCTTGAGCCCCTCCCCCATCAGTTGCAGAGCTGGGCCGGATCAGTACCCGGCGCGGTCCCACTCGGTCCGGACTGGCGGCAGGTCCAGGCCCGTCACGGCCCGCAAGGCCCGACCCGCCTCGGTCCGCACCTCGGGGCTCGCGTCGTCCAGGCAGACCAGGAGACCAGCGACGGCGGTCCGCGAGCGGAACTGGGCCAGGGCGATGCAGGTCAGCCGGCGCACCTCGCAGTCGCCGTGGCTCAGGCCGCGCGCGAGCTCGACCGCCAGCGGATGGCGCGGGTAGCGACGCCTCGCGATCTGCTGGACGATGTCCAGCGCCTCGGGGCGTTCCGCTGTTTCCAACCTGTCGAAGAGCTCGGGCGCCGTGTCGCGCCACCAGACTTCCTCGACCTTGAGCCAGGCGGCCCAGGTCTTCTGATCCGCGGCGAAGGAAAGGCCGCTGATGCGCTTGAGCGACCAGTAGGCGTTCTGCCTGACGCCGCGGTTGGCGTGGCCGAGCAGGGGCACCAGGGCTTGGATCGCCTCCGCATCCTCCAGGCGGCCGACGACCAGCGCGGTCTCGCGCACCAGGTCGGCGGAATCCGCGGAGAGCATGGACCGCACGGCTTCCTCGATGTCCTTGCCGAAGGGCGGCGCTACCGTGGCCGCGCTCTTGCCGATCGCCGTCATCAAGAGCAGATCGAGCTCGCCGTCCTTGCCGAGCAGATGCGTGAGCACCTCGACGGCGGCGACGGTGCCGCGGTTGGAGATGGCCTCGATCAAGAGCGGTCGCAGC
>DATHET010000162.1:0-12191 GCA_035490315.1 Planctomycetota bacterium | reverse complement strand
CCTGGGACCTTGGCAATCCGGCCGGAAATCAGGTGCCGAGCACGCCGGGTCAGAATCTCGGCGGCAATGTCCCCGGGCTCAACCAGGGCTTCACTCCCTACCACCCGATGAAGGGTCCGATGGTGACCCAGACCTTCCAGGACATCGTCGGCAAGGAACCGCTGCACTGGCGCGGCGACCGCACCGGGCTCGAAGCCTTCAGCGGCGCCTTCACCTCCCTGCTCGGCGACGACACGACGCTCACTCCGCAGGAAATGCAGGAGTTCGAGAACTTCGTCGCGACGATCACCTTCCCGCCCAACCCATACCGCGCCATCGACAACACGCTGAAGACCAGCCTGCCCCTGCCGGGTCACTTCACGACCGGGCGATTCGGGCCGGCGGGCCTGCCCCTGCCCAACGGGAATGCGCAGCGCGGGCTCGCGCTGTTCCGTCCGCCCAATCTGCTCGTCGGCGTGCGCGCCTGCGTCTCCTGCCACACCCTGCCAACGGGAATCGGCACCGACTTCACGTTCAATTCGACCAACGTCGTGTTCAATCCGATCCCGGTCGGCGCCCTGGGTGAGCACCACCACGCGATCGTCGCCGGCAACGGCGTCAGCGTGATCACCTTCAAGATTCCGCAGCTGCGCTCGCTGGGCGACAAGACGGGATTCAACACGACCCAGCTGGTCAACACGGCGGGTTTCGGCCTCCTGCACGACGGGACGGTCGACTCGATCGAGCGCCTGGTCTCCGAGCCGATCTTCTCGACGGCGAGCAACCAGGACGTGGCCGACCTGACCGCTTTCCTGCTCTCGTTCTCGGGCTCCAACCTGCCCGGCGCTTCCTCGTCGAACACGCTCGAGCCTCCCGGCACCTCGAGCAACGACACCCACGCGGCGGTCGGCAAGCAGGTCACGATCACTTCGGTCGCGAGCGCGTCGAACGCGGACATCCAGATGATCGGCACGCTGGCGCAGCTCGCGGCGGCGGACAAGATCGGCCTGATCGCCCACGTTCGCTTCCTTGGACTTCCGCGCGGCCTCGTGTTCACCGGCAGCGGCTGGCAGAGCGACCGCGCGCTCGAGTTCTGGCCGATGCCCACGTTGATGAACACCGCGGCCGCGGGCAACGAGCTGACCATCACCGCGGTTGCGCGCGGCACCCAGACGCGCCTGGGCGTCGACCGCGATCTCGACGGCGTGTTCGATCGCGACGAGCTCGACGCGGGCACCGATCCTTCGGATCCGGCCAGCCACGGTGGCGGCTGCACCCTCTCCGCTCCGGCCTTGCCCACCCAGCTCGTCGCAACGCCGCAGTTCTCCACGACCGTGCAGCTTGCCTGGGTCGACAACGCGAACGACGAGTCCGATTACAAAGTCGAGCGCGAGCTCGCCGGCAGCGGTTCCTGGAGTCTCATGGCCTGGATCGCGGCGGACTCCACGGGCTGGACGGACACGAACGCACCCTGTGGCACGGCGCTCAACTACCGCGTCAGCGCACTCAACTGCGCGGGCGACGCCGGATTCGCCATCGCCGCGGCCACCACCGGTCCCTGCTGCGGCGTCGACCTGATCTACTGCACGGCGAAGGTGAACAGCCTGAACTGCACGCCGGCGATCGGCGCGAACGGCATGCCGAGCGCGAGCCTTCCCTTCGGTTTCACGGTGGAGGCTTCCAACGTCCGCAACAACAAGGCGGGGCTCTTGCTCTACGGCACGAATGGCGCGGCGAGCACGCCCTTCCACGGCGGCTTCCTGTGCGTCAATTCGCCGGTCAAGCGCAGCACGGGCGCGGGCTCCGGCGGCAATCCAGGGCCCGCGAACGATTGCAGCGGCCTCTACTCGATCGACATGAACGCCTTCGCCTCCGGCGGCCTCGGCGGAACGCCCGCGCCGGCCCTGCTCGTGCCCGGAACCATCGTGTCCACCCAATGGTGGGGCCGCGACCCCGGTTTCCCGGTGCCGGACAACGTCACGCTGTCCGACGGGCTGCAATACACGGTTTGCCCGTAAATAACTTCGGGGCTCGCCGCGAATGCGCTGCGGGCCTCGTGCGTTCCGGACGGGTCGCGATCCTTCTCGCGCTCGTCGGTTAAGCTCTTCGGAGGCCCCGCGTTCCCCCTCGAGGAGTCCCCCCGTGCGATCCCAGCTTGGTCGAGTCGTTCTTCCGTTTTCATTGGTCTGCTTCAGCGGCGCCCTGGCGAGCGCGCAATCGAGCTTCGTCAACTGGGAGACGCCGCACGTCCACCCGCTCGAGCTGACGCCGGACCTGGCCACCCTGCTCGCGGTCAACACCCCGGACGCGCGCCTCGAGGTTTTCGCGACCACCGGCGCGGTTCCCCTCCTCGTGTCGTCGATCCACGTGGGGATCGATCCGGTCAGCGTGCGCGCGCGCACCAACGGAGAAGTCTGGGTCGTCAACCAGATCTCGGATTCGGTCTCGATCGTCGACCTGGCCAGCGAGCGCGTCATCGCGACCCTTTCGACCGACGACGAGCCCGCGGACGTGGTGTTCGCGAACGGCAAGGCCTTCGTGACCTGCAGCGCAGCGAACTCCGTGCTCGTCTTCGATCTCTCGAACCTCACGGCCCTGCCGGCGCGCATCTCGATCTTCGGCGAAGACCCGCGCGCCCTCGCGGTCTCGCCGGACGGCACCAAGGTCTACGCCGCGATCTTCGAATCGGGCAACGACTCGACGGTGCTCGGCGGCGGAACGACGGGCGTCGGCAACCTCGGCTTCCCGCCGAACGTGGTCAATCTTCCCGCCGGCCCCTACGCGGGCGTCAATCCCCCGCCGAATTCCGGCGCGAGCTTCAATCCGCCGCTCAACGCCGCCAACGGAACGCCGCCGAAAGTCAGCTTGATCGTCAAGCAGAACGCCGCCGGTCAATGGATGGACGACAACAACCACAACTGGACGCCCTGGGTCAGCGGTGCGAACGCGGCGCAATCCGGCCGGGTCGTCGGCTGGGACGTCGCCGACAACGACGTGGCCGTGATCGACACGAGCAGCCTGTCGGTCAGCTACGTCAAGCACATGATGAACATCTGCATGGCGATGGCCGTGAACCCCGCCAACGCCGAGGTCGTCGTGGTCGGCACGGACGCGACGAACGAAGTGCGCTTCGAGCCGATCGTCAACGGCGTGTTCCTGCGCGTCGAGCTCGCGAACGTCCCAGGCAGCGGCGTCGGCACCCCGACCGTCGTCGACTTGAACCCACACCTGGATTACCAGGTCTCGACCCTGCCTCAGCAGGAGCGCGACAAGTCGCTGGGCGATCCGCGCGGAATCGTGTTCCGCGGCGACGGAGCGCGCGGATACGTCGCGGGCATGGGCTCGAACAACGTGATCGTGATCGACGGGAGCGGCGCGCGGGTCGGCCTGGCTCCGACCATCGCCGTCGGCGAGGGTCCGACCGGCGTGGCGCTCGACGAGACGCGCGCGCGGCTCTACGTCCTCGACAAGTTCGAGTCGGCGATCTCGATGGTCGACACCGGCTCCGAGATCGAAGTCGCGCGCGTGCCCTTCCACGACGCGAGCCCGGCGGCGATCAAAGTCGGCCGCAAGCACCTCTACGACACGCGCAAGAATTCCGGTCTGGGCCTGATCGCCTGCGGCTCCTGCCACGTCGACGGGCGCATGGACCGCCTCGCCTGGGATCTCGGCGACCCCGCCGGGGCCAACAAACCGGTCGCGGGCCAGAATCTCGGAGCCAGCCTGCCCGGCCTGAACACGGGCTTCACGCCCTTCCACTCGATGAAGGGTCCGATGACCACGCAGACGCTGCAGGACATCATCGGCAAGGAGCCGCACCACTGGCGCGGCGATCGCGACGGCATCGAGCAGTTCGCGCCGGCCTTCCTCGGGCTGCAAGCCGACGACGTGACGCTGACGCCGTCGGAGATGCAGGAGTTCGAGAGCTTCCTCGCGACGATCTTCTACCCGCCGAATCCCTTCCGCAATTTCGACAACAGCCTGCCGACGAGCCTGCCGCTGCCCGGACACTTCACGACCGGCCGCTTCGCGCCCGCCGGCGCGCCGCTGCCCAACGGCAACGCAGTCGCAGGCCTCGCCCTGTACCAGCCGCCGAACCTGCTCGACAACGGCGCGATCGCCTGCGCGACTTGCCACACCATGCCGACCGGGATGGGAACCGACACGCGGCTCGTCGGCTTCACGATGCAGCCCTTCCCCGTCGGCGCGCTGGGGCAGCACCATGCCATGCTGGTTTCCGTCGACGGCACGACCAACCTCTCGACCAAGGTCCCGCAGCTGCGCAACCTGTACGAGAAGACCGGCTTCAACGCGACGCAGCTCCTGAACACGTCGGGATTCGGCGTGCTGCACGACGGAAGCGTCGATTCGATCGAGCGTTTCGTGTCGGAGCCGGTGTTCCGCGTCAACAACGACCAGGAGATCGCGGACCTGACCGCCTTCATGCTCGCCTTCTCGGGCTCCGACTTGCCCGCGGGCGCGCCGAACACGCCGCAGCAGCCGCCGGGCACCGCGAGCAACGATTCGCCCGCTTCGGTCGGCAAGCAGACCACCCTGGTCTCGATCGCGACAGCGCCGCCGGCGCAGATTGCTCTGATCACCAGCATGGAGCAGCTCGCGATCAACGGGAAGGTCGCGCTGATCGCCAAGAGTCGTCAAGCCGGGCTGTCGCGTGGCTATCGCTACCAGCCCGCGACGAACAACTGGCAATCGGACCGCGCGGCGTCGGTGCTCTCGGACGCGAGCCTGCGCGCGGCAGCCGCGCAGGGCAGCGAGGTCACGTTCACCGTGGTGCAGAAGGGCACCGAGACGCGGCTTGGGATCGACCGCGACCTCGACGGCAGCTTCGATCGCGACGAGCTCGACGCCGGCACGGATCCCGCGGATCCCCTGAGCCATCCGGGCGGTTGCACCCAGGTCCTGCCGGCTGCGCCGACGTCGCTCGTCGCGAATCCGATCTCGCAAACGCAGATCGCCTTGTCGTGGACCGACAACTCGGGCAACGAGGACGGATTCAAGGTCGAGCGCGCCCTCGCGGGCAGCGGATCCTGGTCGCCCGCCGGCACGACCGTCGCGAATGCCACGGCCTTCCAGGACGTGACCGCAGCCTGCGGGACTGCGTACGACTACCGTGTCCACGCTTTCAACTGCGCGGGGAATTCCGGCGATGCTCTCGCGGGCGCGACCTCGGGTGCCTGCTGCACAGCGCCTGTCGTGTACTGCACCGCGAAGGTCAACTCGCTGGGCTGCACGCCGGCGATCGGCTCGATCGGCACTTCGAGCGCTGCCGCGTCGAGCGGTTTCAGCGTGCGCGGTAGCAATGTCCGCAACCTGAAGCCGGGCCTCTTGCTGTACAGCACCACGGGACGCGCCTCGGGCCCGTTCCAGGGCGGAATCCTGTGCGTCGCCTCTCCGATCCGGCGCAGCATCGGCGCCAATGCTGGCGGCAATCCTGTGCCGGCGAACGATTGCTCGGGCATCTACAGCCTCGACATGAATGCCTTCGCGAGCGGCTCGCTCGGCGGCAATCCGCAAGCCGCGCTCAGCGTCGTCGGCACGACCGTCGACTGCCAGTGGTGGGGCCGCGACAACGGCTTCACGCCGCCGAGCAACGTCACGTTGACCGATGGCTTGGAATATGTCGTGTGCCCTTGAGGTCGAGCGCGGAGCACTCTCTCGCTCGAAGCTGATCGCCTGGGCGATCTGGATCGCGACCGGCGTCTTCAGCGCCGTGATGGTCGCGCGGATCAGTGAACGCGCGATCGGGATCTATCGGCACGGCACCTTCGCGACCGAGGACATCGGCGAGCTGCTGCTTCCATTCAACCTCTGGGTGGTTCCGGCACTGGTCATGGCTACGGCCGCGACGGCGGTGCTCGGGATCAAGCCGGGACCGCGGGTTTTCCTGATCGCGCTGGCGATCCATCTGGTCTGCGTCTTTTGTGGTTCGGCGTATGTCGAGCATGAGCGCCAGCGTGTCGTCGAGAGCCTTGTCGCCCGGGCGCAGGAAACGGTCGACGCGATCGACGCCTTCGAGCTTCGCTATGGAAACGCGCCCTCGGAGCTGGAGCAGCTCGTGCCCGAATTCCTGCGGCCCTTGCCTGTCTCTGACCTCGACTGCAGCGAGCAGGTTTTTTCCTCCGCGATGGATCCGTCGAACCGACCAGGATTCCACGCGCTGATGGACTTCCTCTCACTCGACTATGATCCCGCTTCCGCGATCCGCCCCGGGCGCGACATCGAATACAGAGTCGGGAACTGGATCGTCACGGATCTGTTTCGCTAGCGATGTCGCTGCGTCGGTACGAGCCAGGCTCGATCACGACACGCCTCGGTCTGCCGCGCGATGCGCGGCAGACCGAGGGGTGTCGTGATCGAGCCTGGCTCCGTACCGACAACACTCGCTTACTGCGCGAGGACCCAGATGTTGCGGTAGCGCACGGCGTGACCGTGTTCCTGCAACAGGAGAGGACCGGCGGCGGCTTCCTTGTCGGAGATGCCGCCTGGAGTGACGCCCTTCAGTTCGTAGTTGTCTTGCACGAGCACGCCGTTGTGCCAGACGCTGACGCGCGCGTTCTCGGTCTTCTTGCCGTCCTTGTCGATGCGCGGAGCGCGCAGACGGATGTCGAAGCTCTGCCATGCCAGAGCGGGCTTGCAGGCGTTGACGCTCGGCGCGCTCTGGCCGTAGATCGCGGCGCAATCGCCGGTTCCGGGGACCTTGCCGAAGGAATCGAGCACCTGCACTTCGTAGCGGCCCATCAGGTAGACGCCGCTGTTGCCGCGCGCTTCGCCTTCGCCCGGATCGTTCGGAACCGAGAACTCGAGGTGGATCCGCGCGTCGGAGAAATCGTTGTGGGTCATGATGTCCCCGGCACCCGGAGGAGACTCGATCACCCCATCGTCGTCGCTGAGCCAGGCGGCATCGCTGCCGTCGCGCTTCTGCCAGGCTCGAACGCCGTACATGCCTCCGCTGAGGACCACCGAGCGCGACGGCGACGCGGGAATCCAGTCCGCGCGGCCCACGGCCCAGGTCAGTCCGCCGAGCAGGTGAGCACGGAAGCGCGGATCCGCCCACACTTCCGGCCGGTGTCCGAGCGCGGTGTAGAACACCCGGCCCTCGCCCCACTCGCGACACCAGGCGAGCGCATAATTGCCGTCGGCGCGCGCGCCCTTGGAGAGGTCGACGCTGCTGGGCTCGATTCGCAAGAGCATGCGCAGGGGCTCGGGATCCTGATCCTTGAACTGGTAGATCTCGTCGGTGATCAGGAACCCGCGCTCGAGTGACGCCACCGCCGGGTGCGCGCCGTCGAGCACGTCGACGCGGATCTCCTGGTGCCAGGGATGGCCGTTGAACACGCCGCCGACCATGCGCTGGTAGGGCGCGTACTCGTAGAAAGTGTCCGAAGCGCAGTGGATCCCGACGAAGGCGCCGCCGTGGAGCATCCACTCCATGAGCGCCTCGCGATTCTCCTTCGGGATCGGCAGCTCGCCGGTCGTGTAGAAGGCGACCGCGGCGACTTTGCTCAAGGTCGCCGGGTTCAGCTCGGCGCAGTCCTGCGTCGGCAGGATCTCGAAATCGTCCTTGGCCAGCGCCACGAATTCGCGCTCGGCGAGCGAGAGCTCTTTTTCGCTCGCGCGCTTCACCACGTCGTGGACGAAACCCGCCGAGTGCGTGAGGAAAAGGACTTTCGGGCGGATTGCGGGCTTTGCGGGCGGCGGCGGGGCCGGTTTTTCTCCAGGGTCCTGGAGCGCTGCGGGGCTCGGGTCCAAGGCGCTCGCCGCTAGCAGTTGTTCGCCTTGCGGCAGGAAAGTCAGCGAGGCGAGCAGGTAGAGGAAAAACATCATGAGGTCAGCTCCGCGCAATGTGTCGCCATGATTCGGATTCGGGGTGCGCTCTCGCGAGCGTGGCGGGACGAAGTCGTTCCAGGAGAGGATTCCAGCGTGTCTCTTCGTCACAGATTCTTCTTCACGTAGTCCGCCATCATCGCATAGAGGTGTCTGCGCTGATCGGGATCGACGATGCCGTGGCGATTGCCGGGATAGACCATGAACTCGAAGGGCTTGCCGGCCTTTTGCAGCGCTGCTGCGAGCTGCAACGAATTCTGCGCGTGGACATTCTCGTCGATCTCGCCGCAGATCACGAGCAGCCGGCCGTGCAGATTCTTCGCCGCCGCGACCACCGAGCCCGCGTCGTAGCCCGCCTCGTTCTCGGACGGCAGGCCCATGTAGCGCTCGGTGTAGATCGAATCGTAGAGGCGCCAGTCGGTGACCGGCGCGCCCGCGATCCCGAGCTTGAAGCGCGAGGAATGGGTCAGGGCGAAGGCGCTCATGTACCCGCCGAAGCTCCAACCCCAGATGCCGATCCGCGCGGGATCGACGAAGCCTTGCTTCGCGAGGTAGTCGATGCCGTCCTCGAGATCGGCGAGCTCCTCGGCGCCGAAGCGCTTGTAGCAATTCGCCGCGGAAGCCAGTCCCTTGCCCGATGCGGAACGGTTGTCGCACACCCACACCAGGCAACCTTGCTGCACCAGCAACTGGTTGAACAAACCGTTGAAGGTGTAGAAGGTGTCGCGAACCTGCGGAGCGTTGGGACCCGAGTAGGTGAAGCACATCAACGCGTATTTGCGTGAGGGATCGAAGCTCGCCGGCTTGTAGAGCATGCCTTCCAGCTCGAATCCGTCGCGCGCCTTCGGCTTGTGGAATTCCGGCGCGACGATCCCCGTGGCGGCGAAAGGCGCGCCGTCGACTCGCGCGAGCTCCCGCAGCTGCTTGCCCGCGATCTCGTGCATGGTCTGCACGGGCGCGGAAGCGTGCGACGAGAAGGAATCGACGAAGTAGGCACCGTCGGGTGACACCGCGACGTCGTGAGTCCCCGCTTCGCGCGTCAAGAGCTTCGGCTCGCCGCCGTCGATCTGGATTTCGAACAATTGATTGCCCTTGACGTCCTCGCGATCGGCGCCGACCCAGGCAACGCGTTTCTTCGCGTCGACGCGGCGGAGGAAATCCACTTCCCAAGGGCCTTTCGTGACCTGGCGCACGAGCGCGCCGTCCGCGCCATACAGATAAAGGTGCTGGTAACCGTCGCGCTCGGACAACCAGAGGAATTGATCGCTGCCCTCGAGCCAGCACGGCTCGTCGATCGGCATGATCCAGGCTGGCGTGGAATCGCGGAACAGCCGGCGCAGCTTGCCGCTCGCCGGATCGCCGAGACAGAGATCGAGCCAGGTCTGGCGGCGGTCCTGCAGCTGTGCAACGACGCTCTTCGAGTCCGGCGTCCAACCGACGCGCACGATCAGGAGATTCGTCGGATAGTCCGCGAGATCGAACCAGGTCAGGTTGCCGCCCGCCGCGTCCACCACGCCGAGGCGCGCCGTGGGATTGGAATCGCCCGCTTTCGGGTAGCGCCACACCTCGAGCTTGGGATGTCGCTCGCGCGTGTCGGCGATCGTGTATTCGGGCACGTCGCTCTCGTCCAGCGCGAGGAACGCGATCCGCGAGGAATCCGGCGACCACCAATGGGCCTGGAAATTCCCGCGGCCGTAAACCTCTTCCTGATAGACCCAGTCCAGCCGCCCGAACAAATGGGTCTCGTCGCCCTCGCTGGTCAATTGCCGGACCTCGCCGCCGTTCGAGCTGACGACGAACAGATTCGAGTCGCGCACGAACGAAACCCATTGACCGTCCGGCGAGAGGACCTCGCCGACTTCCTCCGCGGCGTCCTCGGTGAGCCTCACCACTCGCGACGAATCGAAGTGATAGACGATCAGGTCGTGATTCGAGTTGAACAACGCCGACTGACCGTTCTTCGAGAATTCATAATTCGCGCGGTGCGCCAGCGACTTCGCCGTCGCGGCATCGACTCCAGGAACCGAGGCGAGGGCTGATTCCATGCGCGCCGCATCGTGGAAGGGACGGAACTTTCCGCTCGCTGCGTCGACGACCATCAATTGAGTGGCGTCGCCGCTTCCCTGCGAGGCGAAGTGCTCGTGCCCGCTTCCCGTCCAACCGCCGAAGGCCTCCGCTGGGAGCTTCAGGCTCCCACTCAGCTCGAAGAGCTTGTCGAGCGTCAGTGCTGCTGCCGCGCTCTCGCTCGAGGCCGCGGGCGCCGCCTGTCGATCCTGTTTGGCTTTGCCTTCGGAATTGCAGGCACCCAAAAGCACTGCCCATGCCACCGCCAGGACGAGTTCCTTCATAGGGTCGACGAAGTTAACTGACACGACGGCCGCTGCGTGCTAGGATCCCGGGTCAATGCCGACGGCCCCGAGTTGGAAAGCAGGGGTCTCCCCCGTGTGCCACCTTCAGCGTGGCGTTGGGCCTGAAGTCGGGTCAGAAGTCCCGACGAACCCGGAGAGGAACCCCGATGGAATCCTTTGAAAAGCGCAAGCGCGAGCGCAAAAAGCAGGAACTGCGCAAAGAAAAGGCGGCTCGAAAACTTCAAGGACTCGAAGCATCGGGTCCGTCCCAGGCTGATTACTTCGCTGATCTCGATCCGGTGTCCAAGGTGGACGCCGGTGGAGAGGAAGAGCCTGGGGAAGCCGCCAAACCCGAAGACGCCCTCGAAGTCGCCCCCGAAGATGCCACCGGGGACGTCAAAGGCCCGTCCGCAACGACACAAAGCGGCGGGACAGGCGCAAATTAGCTCGAGCTGCCTGCAAGAAAAGCCAGGCGGTCAGGGCAGACCTGATGTTGCACATCTGCAGCAGGGTCTCCAGCGCGCGATGAGCGCGCCTCTCGTTTCGCCGCGCCCGTGAGCGCGGCACCTAGCAATGAACTCGTTCGCTGAATTGAAATTGATCGCGCCGCTGCAAGCAGCCGTGCGCGATGCTGGCTACTTCACCCCCACCCCGATCCAAGCCCAGTCGATCCCGCACCTGCTCGCAGGTCGAGATCTGCTCGGCTGCGCGCGCACTGGAACCGGAAAGACCGCGGCCTTCGCCCTGCCGATCCTGCAACGACTGGCTGCCACGACGCAGCGCGGAACCGGGCACCCGCCGGTCCGCGCCCTGGTCCTCGTGCCGACGCGCGAGCTCGCGGCGCAAGTCTGCGAAAGCTTCCGGCGCTACGGCGCCGGGCTGTCACTTGTCAGCACCGTCATCTATGGCGGTGTCGGCCAGGGTCCGCAGGTCAGCGCCCTGCGCCGCGGCGTCGACATCCTGGTCGCCACGCCCGGCCGCCTGGTCGACCTGATGGGCCAGGGACATCTGCGGCTCGACCGCGTCGAAGTCCTCGTGCTCGACGAAGCGGACCACATGCTCGACCTCGGGTTCATCCCCGACGTGCGCAAGGTTCTCGCCGTGGTGCCGCGCAAGCGCCAGACCCTGTTCTTCTCGGCGACCATGCCCCCGCCGATCGCGAAGCTCGCCGCCACGATCCTCTCCAATCCGGTCGAGGTGGTGGTCACGCCGATCGCCTCGACGGTCGAGCTGACCGAGCAGAGCGTGCACATGGTCGACAAGGCCGCGAAATCGCGCGTGCTGGCCGAGATCCTGAGCGATCCCAAGGTCGAATCGGCCCTGGTCTTCACGCGCACCAAGCGCGGCGCTGACCGGGTCGCCAAGCGCCTGGGTCAGGACGGAATCCGCGCCGAGGCGATCCACGGCAACAAGTCGCAGAACGTTCGCGAGCGCACGCTCGAAGCTTTCCGCGCGCGCCGCATCCGCGTGCTCGTCGCGACCGACATCGCCGCGCGCGGCATCGACGTCGACGGCATCACCCACGTGGTCAATTACGAATTGCCGAACGTGCCCGAGAGCTACGTGCACCGCATCGGCCGCACGGGCCGCGCCGGGGCGAGCGGGATTGCGATTTCCTTGTGCGATGCCGAGGAACGGCCGCTGTTGCGCGACATCGAAAAGCTGTTGAAGCGCGAATTGCCGAAAATCGGTTCCCTGCGCGGTGGCCATCAACGTTCCGAGGTGGAACAGGCTCCGCGCCGTCATGCTCCGACTCGCTCGGCGCCCGCCTTCAAGTCGCGCCCCGCGACGGCGGCCCGTGCCGTCGCTCACACGCCGAAGCCCGCGATCGAAGCGGCTTCGCGTTTCGGTGAGGGCATCGAGGATGGAGGCCCGCGCCGCGAGCACCCCGCGGCTCACCGCCGTTCCCACGCCGAGCCGGCGCAGGCGCCGGTCGCGGACCACCATGGCCGCGGCGGAGCCGGCGAGCACCGAGGTCGCGTTTCCTCGGGTGTCGCTCCGCAGAGGAGCCCCGTCCCC
>DATHET010000161.1:0-19406 GCA_035490315.1 Planctomycetota bacterium | reverse complement strand
TTGGTCGCGGTGATCGTGAACGGCGCGGGATTCGTCGCGCTCGGTGCGCCAGTGAAGCTCATCCCGGGAACGCAGCCCTGGCTGTTGACCTTCGCCGTGCAATAGGCCGTCGGCATGCCATCGGGCGCGAAGGTGAGCCCGCCGTCGCAACCCAGAGGTAGCACGAGATCGCCGACGAGCGTGGCCAGGCCGGTCGCGGGATCCACGGTGTAGAGCCCGTTCTGCGAGGAACTGATGGACCCCATCGAATACAGGGTGCCGTTCGAGGCGAAGGCCAGGCCGCTGTAGGCGAGCAGACGTCCGACGCTGACTCCGTGCGTTCCGATGTCCGAAGCCAGGCCGCTGGCCAGGTCGATGGTGAAGAGGTGGGAGTAGTCGGGGACAGACATGCCGCTGAGCGTGAATCCGTTCGCGTACAGCGTGCCGTTGTCCCGGAAGCCCAATCCGTTCATGTTGAAGCCGAAAGGCGCGACGCAGCACTGGCCGCCGTTCTGACCGATCAACGTTTCCGCTCCGGTGTTCTTGTCGATCGTGAACAAAGCCGTGCTCTGGAAGCCGTTTCCTCCGGTGGCGTACATGACGCCCGTCAAGGGATGGATCGCCAGTCCTCCCGAGGTGAGATTGACGTTCGAGCCCATGCCCGGATACGACGTCAGCACGCCGGTGAAGCGGTCGATGCTGAACAGCCGCGTGGTTCCCGAGGAGCTGTCAAGGACTCCGATGGCGAAGAGCTTGTCCGTAGACGCGTCGTAAGCCAGTCCGCCGGCGTACATCGACACGCCCGGGAAGCACCAGACTTGCGTCGCGGCTCCCGTCGCGGTGTCGACGGTGTAGAGCCCGCAACCGCCGGTGGCGTAGAGGACGTCGCCGGCCAGGGCCGGCAGGGCGAGGCCCGAGAGAGCGATCGCGGGGACGCAGAGGGCATGGAACAGACGGTAGCGCAGGCGTTCGAAGAGAGAGTTCATGGTCGTAAAAGGCTTGGGATCTGGGGTGGGGGGACCTTCATCCTTTCCACGCGATCCGACCCGCCGAGCGATCAGCGAAATCCGAAACGCACGTCGAATCGTTGATCTCCGGGCCCATCGGCCTGCGTGTGGCTGGCAGTGCCGGATCGTCGGCCTTCCAGGAGTCCCACCATGCATGCAACCCCCGCGCTCGTCCTCAGCCTGTCCTTTTCGAGCCTCGCCGCGGCCCAGTCCTCGCTGCAGCAAGCCGCGACGCCGCTTCCTCCGAGCTCCTTCGCCGTGCAGGTAGTCCAGCTGCAACCGACAACGCCAGGCACGGCGCAGAACGGGAACGTGAATGTGACGGGCGCGCTGATCGCGGGCTCGCTCGCGGGCAACGGAGCCGCGCTGAGCAACTTGAACGCCGGCGCGGTCACGGCTGGCATCCTCGCCGATGCGCGATTGTCCGCGAACGTGCCGCGGCTCGGCACGGCCCAGACCTTCACCGGCCCCAACAGCTTTTCCTCGAGCGTCCTGTTCACCGCGGCGGGCGCGGCCTTCTCGGTCGCGAACTCGATCAAGATCAACAGCCTCAATTGCGACCAGCTCGACGGTCTCGACAGCAGCGCGTTCCTGCAAGCGGTGCCGCTGACGCTCGTCTCGCCGGTCACGGACTCGACCGCCATCAGCGCGACGGCCAACAATGGCTGGGGCTCGCGCGGTGTCCATGGCACCGCCGACCATGGGGTCGGCGTCGTCGGCACGAGCGCGGATCAGATCGGCGTCGCGGGCGACAGCATCAACGGCATCGGCATGTACGCGACCAGCCAGAACTACATCGGTCTGATCTCCGAGTCCTACGGCACGGGCTATGCCGGCATCTTCGGCTTCAATGGAGGGACGGGCATGGGCGTGGTCGGCGCGTCCAATGGCGGCAACGGAGTCCAGGGCTCGACCACCGCCGCGGTGACCAGCGGTGTCTACGGCGAGGGTCCCGGCAATGGATATGGAGTCGCGGGTCGCGTGGTCGGAGCCAACGGGGGAGGCATCGGTGTCTACGCGGACGCTCCCCCGAACATGCTGGCCTTGTTCGTGACCCGCGACACGTTCCTCGGCGAGGACTTGTACGTCGCGGGAGCGAAAACGGGCTACGTCGCCGACATCGTGCGCAATGTCGGCAGGGAGCCGCTCGAGTGCGGTGACCTGGTCGAGATCGTCGGCGCGAGCGAGCCGGTGCTCGGCGAGATCCCGGTGATCGACGTGCGCAAGGCGAGTTCCGCCGCGCCCCAGGCGACCTTGGGTCCGATCGCGACCGCGCTGAGCGTGAAACCGTGCAGCGTCGTTCCGCCGCCGCTGGCGGACGGGAAGCCCGCGCCGGCGCTGGCGGAAGGCGTGATGGAGATTCACAAGCGCGAGGGCAGCGTCGCGCCGGGAGACTACGGCACGGTGGTGACGCTCGGCTCGTTCAAGGCGATCAAGGTCGACGCCAGCTACGGCGCGATCCGGCCCGGCGATCCGCTGGTCGCCTCGCCCAACCCTGGCTACGCCATGCAAGGCTTCGATGCGCCGGCCGGCGCGGTGATCGGCAATGCCCTGGGCTCGCTCGCGGGCGGCAGGGGCTCGATGGCTGTCATGATCGATCGGCGCTAGGGCCGTGAAGTTCCGCGGAGCCTCCGATCGCCGTCTACGCGCCGAGCTCGCGCTGCAGCCACGAGCGCGCCACGCGCCAGCCGCGCACGATCGTCGGCTCAGAGACTTCGAGGACGCGCGCGGTCTCCTCGACCGAGAGTCCGCCGTAGAAGCGCAGCTCGACGATGCGGCCGAGCTGCTCGTCGAGCGCGAACAGGCGCGTCAGCGCGTCGTCGAGCTCGACCAGATCGGGCGTCTCGCGTTCGTAGACCTCGAGCAGCGACTCCATCGGGATGCGCACTTGCGCGCCGCCGCGCTTCTGCGCCCCGCGCTTGCGAGCGTAGTCGACGAGGATGCTGCGCATGGCCTTCGAGGCCACGCCGAGGAAATGCGCGCGGCTCGACCAGTTCTGACCTTCGCTGCCGAGCAGGCGCATGCAGGCTTCGTGTAGCAGAGCCGTCGGCTGCAGGGTCTGAGCCTCCTGCCCGGCCATCGCGCGCTCCGCCATTCCGTGCAATTCGCCGTACAGCATCGACAGCAGATGCTCCGCTGCCTGTCTGTCGCCGCCGGCCATCTGCTGCAGGAGCAGCGTGGCCTGGCCGGAAGGAGGGGGAGGGGCTTCCATGGCTCAATCCATCTTCCTGATCGGCGCGCATCGCGGAGCACCTTTTCTCCTCATTCCCAATCGTTCCCGAATGAGGTCCCTCCGGGCCGGGCCGGAGCCCATTCGGGTTAGGATCGAGGTCGCCATGGACTCCGCGCGCTGGGCTCGTGTGCGCTCGATCCTCGAGCGCGCGATGGACGTGGCGGGGCCACAGCTCGAGGCCCTGCTCGCGCGCGAATGCGGCGACGACCCCGAGTTGCGCGGGGAAGTCGAGAGCCTGCTCGCCGTGGAATCGCGCGCCGTCGCGCTCGAGCCTCCGCCGCGGACCGACCTCGCCCAGGCCATGGCCGATCCCAACCTCGGCCGGCGCATCGGGCCCTACACGATCGAGCGCGTGCTCGGAACCGGCGGCATGGGCGTGGTCTACCTCGCGCACCGCAGCGGCGCGGACTTCGAGCAACGCGTCGCGCTGAAACTGATCAAGCGCGGGATGGACACCGACGACATCCTGCGCCAGTTCCGCCGCGAGCGCGCCGTGCTCGCCGGTCTCGAGCACCCAAACATCGCGCGGCTGTACGACGGCGGCGCGACCGAGGACGGCCTGCCCTGGTTCGCGATGGAGTACATCGAAGGCCGGCCGATCCATGCCTGGTGCGACGAGCAGGGCCTCGGGGTCCGCGCGCGCATCGAGCTGTTCATCTCCGTGTGCTCCGCGGTGAGCCATGCCCACCAGCGCCTGATCGTGCACCGCGACTTGAAGCCTTCGAACATCCTGGTCGCGAGGGATGGAACGGTGCGCCTGCTCGACTTCGGCATCGCGAAGGTGCTTGTCTCCGACACCGCGGAGGAAACGGTGCACACCCTCGCGGACCAGCGCCGCCTGACGCCGGACTACGCCAGCCCCGAGCAGCTGCGCGGCGAAGTCGTGTCGACCGCGACGGACGTGTACTCGCTCGGCGTGGTCCTGTACGAAGTGCTCAGCGGCGAAAATCCGTTCCACGGCACGCCGATCACCGACCGCGGCACTCCCGTGCGGCCGAGCACGCGCGCCGCGGCCGCGGTGGCGCAGACCGGTGCTGCGAAAGCGCGCCGGCCGAGCGAGCTGCGCGGCGATCTCGACACGATCACCTTGACCGCCCTGGCTCCCGAGGTGACGCAGCGCTACGCATCGGTCGAGGCGCTCGAGCGCGATCTGCGCCGCCATCAGCAAGGCATGCCGATCCAGGCGCGCCCCGCGACCGCCGGCTACCGCGCGCGCAAATTCATCGGCCGCAATCGCCTCGCCGTGGCCGCGACGGCGGCGATCTTCATTTCCCTGCTCGGCGGGCTCGCTTTCGCGCGCTCGGGCTACCTCGAGGCCCTGCGCCAGCGCGGCGTGGCCGAGACGCGGCGCGTGACTGCCGAGAAGGAATCGCGGCGCGCCAATTCCGTGCTCAAGCTCACGCGCGACATGCTGGGCAGCGCCAGCCCGCACGACGTGCGCAGCAAGGACTACACGCTGCGCGAGCTGCTCGACGAGTTCGACGCCAGGCTCGACGGCGAGCATGTGGATGAACCCGAAGTCGAGGCTTCAGTGCGCGAGATCATGTCGCGCTCCTACCGCGAGCTCGGAATTCTCGACAAGGCCCAGCGCCATCTGGATCGCGCCTTCGCGCTGCTGCCCGGGGCTCGTGAATCGAACGAGGAGATCAGCCTGACCCTGGAGTGCGACGCGATCGACCTGTTGCACGATCAAGGCGAGTACGTGAAAGCCGAAGCCGAGTGCACGAGGATCTTGGAGCGACTGGAGCAGTTCGATCCGAGCAACGACGTCGCGCTCGACACCAGGGTCGCCCTGCTCACCTCGCGCGGCGATTTCCGGGCGCACACCGATCGGCTCGACGAGGCGGAAGTGGATCTTCGCGCAGCCTTGGCGATGCTGACCAAGCGCGAGCCGGTGAACTTCGACCAGCACAGGCGCTGTCTCGACGTGTTGGCGGGGACCCTGGAACGCAAGGGCTCGACAGTCGACGCATTGGCCCTGGCCAGCGAGGCGCTGGAGCTCGCGCGCAGCCACACCGGCAATCACAGCGAGGTGACCTCGACTGCCCTCAACAACCTGGGCCACATCGCGATGACCGGAGGCGACTTCGAAAAGGCCGAGCTTGTCCTGCGAGAGGCGCTCGCGATCGAGCGCGAGCTGCACGATGGCCCTCATTCGGATCTCGCACCGATCCTCGCCAATCTCGGCACGACGCTCAGGCAGCGGGGCGATTACGCCGCCGCGGAACCCCTGGCGCGCGAAGCCGTGGAAGTGGCGCGCAAGACTCTGGGCCCCAAGCATCCGAGCCTGGCTTCCGACCTCAGCAGCCTCGGCACGGTGCTGCAGCAGAAGGGCGACTACGAAGGCGCGGAAGTGGCGATGACCGAGGCGCTGGAGCTGCGCCTGGCGCTGTACGGCGAGGAGAACCTGCAGGTCGCGCGCTCGAGGAACAATCTCGGCCTGCTGCTGCGCATGCGCGGCAAGCTCACGGAAGCCGAGGAGATGCTGCGCAGCGCGCTCGCCGTCCGGCGCAAGCTCCTGGGTGATCGCGACGTGGCCGTCGCGGCAACCCTTTCGAACCTTTCCGGCTTGCTGGCGGCGCTCGGCGACATTGCCGGAGCGGAGACTGCCGCGCGCGAGGCGGTCTCGATCCACCGCGAAGTGCTCGGGCCGGTGCACGCGGATCTCGCTTCGAGTCTCGCGACACTTTCCGGAATCCGCCTGCGGCAGAAGGACTTCGTCGAGGCGCGCGCGCTGATCGAGGAGGCCCTCGCCATGCGCCGCCAGCTGAACGGGCCCGAGCACCCCGACATCGCGAGGCTCTTGTCCAACCTCGGCGATGTGCTGGTCGGCGCCGGCGAGCTCGCACTGGCCGAGCAGCCCATGCTCGAAGCCGAAGCGATGCAGAGGAAGTTGCTCAATCCGACCCATCCGCACCTGGCGCGCACGCTCTATTCGCTCGGCGATCTCGCGGAGCGCGGAGGCCATGCCCCCGAAGCCGCCGCTTACATGCGCGAGGTGTTGGCCATCCGCCGCAAGGCGCTCGGAGATGCGAACGGCGACACCCGCGACGCGGCCTCGCGTCTGGCGGAGATGCTGGTTGCCTGCGGTGACGCCGACGGCGCGCGCGATGTGCGACGGGAGCTCGGGATCGCGGAACCGGCGCAAGAGGCGGCGGCCCAGCACTGAGGGTCGGCGCCGATCCGGCTCGCCGACGAACCCCTCGGGGGGGGCCTCGGGGAATCCTCAGACGATCCTCCGGCTACGCTGCGGTCATTGCCCCGGCGGCAATTCGTACACGCCCTGGCGAGCGTCGATCAGCCGGCCCTGGCGCGCGAGCTCGGCCCAGACTTCGCGAGGGTAGCGCACTGGCGGCGTGATTCCGGTGATTCCCGAGGGGCGGCCGCCGCTCATCGGGCCGCCGGCGATGCCCGACTCGGCGTCGAGCTGCGTGATCTTGAGGCTCTTGCGGTAGGCCTTCATCGCGCGCTTGAGCACTTCGCGGTCGTGCTCGGGCAGCTGGCGTTTCCCGAGCGCCCATTGCTCGGCGATCGCGCGCAGCGCAGCGGCGTCGTGCGCATCGATCGCTGCCGCGAGATCGGGCTCCTTCTCGCGCGTTCCGCCCAGCGCCAGACTCGCGGCCGACCAGGCCTCCGCGTTCGCGGGATCCGCCGCGATCTCCGCGAGACGGGCCATCAGGAAGCGGCTGAGCAGCTCGAATTGCGAGTCGTACATCCGCGCATGGTAGCAGCCCTAGGAGCCCGTTGAAAAAGGCGCCGTAGCGAGGCACAGCGCGGGAAGGCGAGACAAGGAGCGCGACGGAACGGCGGCGGAGGCGGCCTTTGTGGCCGCTGAGCACGACGTTCCTAGCGCGACGAAGTATCGCCCAAGCGCGCGAAGCCGAGTAGGCGACTTTTTCAACGGGCTCCTCGCGGCGTGTACGGGCAGAGTTCAGGATGGCGGTGGAATACCGGGACTGTCAGAGGCCCGCGTAGACCTTCAGTTCTTTTTCGTGCGCGAGCAGCGCGTCGGTCAGGGCCTTGACGTCGTTGGGGTGGAGCTTGCCGCCGGCGAGGGCGGTCTTGAATTCGGTGTGCGCGGCGGTGAGCGGGGCGCAATTGCCGTCGACGATGAAGGACACGACCAGGCCGGCTTCGATCAGGAGTCGCAGCGATGCGTCGCGATTGTCGGGGTCGAGCTTGAAGGCCAGGATCTGATCGAGGCTCTGCAGGCCGCCGGCTCGCGCGAGGTTCTCGAGCGACCACTTGCGCGCCCACCACGGATCGCCGCCCTCGGCGACCTGCTCGTCCTGGAAGAAGCGCTCCGCGTAGACCGCGCCGCCGACGCGCAGCCAGGCGGGCATGAGTTTCTCGGCCTGGTAGGCCGCGTAGTAGCCCGCCTGCGGACCGTTGGCCAGGGCCTGGCGCACGGCCTTCGGGCTGGGATCGAGGGCTTCGGCGTAGGACAGGCCCGCGGCGAGTCGCGCCGAGTGCACGCCGTAGAGATCGCCGCCGGGCACGAGCGGGTCCCAGTAGCACACGCCCATCCCGAAGAACTCGAGCTTGCCTTCGACGCGCTGGAACCAGCTCTCGGCGAAGAAGGCGCTGTGCACGGTCTGCAGCCGGCCGGCGTGGGTCGCGCGGCGGCCGCCGTCGGGATCGCCGAAAGCGAAGCGGTCGTACTGTTCCTCGTCGCGCAGCATCGCGACGCGCAGCGGCAACACCGGCTCGGCGCCGAACACCTTGCGCAGGTCGTTCATCGCGCGGCTCATCTGCGCCAGGGCCTTGAAGCAGGTGTCCCGATCCGCCGTCGAATAAAGGAGCACGTCCGCCTGGGGAATGCGCCACATCGAGCCGATCAACGCATGGCGTTCGTTCGCGCCCGCGAGGTCGACCCATTCGCCGTCGACTTTCCACAGGCCTTCGTCGAGCCGCGCGACTTCCTGGGGCGGAATCCATTCCAGATCCTGGCGCGCCCAGCCGTCGGTCAGCCGTTTCTTGTCCGCGGGCGTCAGCCACAGACCGCTCTCCTGATCCTTGACCCAGCCCTTGCCGGCCAGGGCGCGGTCCTCGGGGTGCATCCACAAGGACTTGAACTCGATGTGGCCCTTCTGCGCGGCCGCCACCGGATCCTGGCTGCGCTGGAAGCGATCGAGCGCCTGCTGCGTCGTGAACCAGAAGCCCTTCGCGAGCTTGTGGCCGAGCGCGACGTGCGCGTCGGTGTGATCGGGCACGAGGCGCAGCAGCTTGGCGAGCACGCGCGCGCTCAATGCCTCGCGCTGCGTCGAGCGACACCACAGGTGCAACTGCCACAGCTTCGCCGGATCGTTGCCGGCCTCGACCAGTGCTGTCTCGAATTGCGGATCCTTCGCACTGGAAGCCGCGGCCCCGCCCGGCTGGTCGGCGGCGATCGGCACGATCGCCTGGGCGACGAAGACCGAGCCCGCATCGCTCGTGCCGTCGAGCAAGAGCTCCAGCATCGTCGGAAACTGCCGCGTCGCCGTGACCACGCGCTCGACGCCGTTGCACAGGACGTGCAGCGGTTGATCGAGGTCGATCAGCGCGTCGTTCAAGTACAGGCTGACCTGCGAAACGCCTTCGGCCTGGACGCGGATGATGTGCTTGTCGCGCTCGACGCTGGCGGTGGCTCGCGAGGCCCTCGCGGAGGGCGCGACGCGCAGCCAGTAGGCGCGGGTCGGGAAGGGATTGCCGGGCACCACGGTCACGGTCGTGGGCATCGCGGTGCGCGTGTGCTTCTCGATCCAGCTCCAAAGGTCCTTCTCGGTGCCCGAGGGATCGAGCTGGCAGTTGTCGAAGCCCGCGGTGCGCGCTGCTTCCTGGAAAGCGCTCGCGCGCGCTCCGGCCCCGGCGAAGTAGGTCGGCAGATTGCTGAAGTTCTCCGGCCCGATCTCGCCCGCGTCGCCCGTGCGCCCCAGGATTCCCGCGAAGCGCTGCGGCGAGTAATTCCCCGCCGCGATCGCCGCCGGCACGCCCTTGCCGCGGCCGACGACGTAGATGCGGTCGAAGTCGACGGCGAAGCGCTCGGTCACCATGCGCAAGCCAGTCAACAGGTAACTCAGGCCGCCGGGCCGGCCGTTGACGCTGACCAGCGCCCACTCGCCTTGATTCTTCGGCATCTGGACCGCGACCAGGATCGCGCCATCCTGGATCTCCTTGAGGATCCAGTGGGCCCGGATGTGCTCCGCCGGCGTCTCGCCCTCGTCGGGGATCGTCAGGATCAGCGGGTACTGCTTGAGCGCGGGGTCGTAGTCCTTGGGCACCTGGTAGGAGTAGCCAAGACCCGCACCCTCGAGGCTGGTGTCGGAGAAGACCCCAGAGCTGACCTTGCCCTTGTCGACCGCGACTTTGGCGAGCTCTCGCGAGAGGCGCAGCGCGCGCTGCAGATCGGCCGGCTGGCGCAGGGGATCCAAGCCGTCGCTGGCTTTTCGCAGATCGTCGAAACTCTTCGCCAGATCCGCTTTCGCCTTGTCGACGCCGGTGGCCGAGGCCCGGGCTTCGAAGTAGGCGGCGAAGCTCTTGCTCAATGGCGCGAGCTCCGCGTCCTTCCAGCGTCGGATCGCCTGGGCGCTGGCGTCGTCGGCGAACAGGTAGAGCGCGGTGGCGAGCAGCGCGGAGCGCAGCAGAAGGGGCAACATGTCAACGATCCTCCGGGACGGTAGGGAGGGAGCAAAGCCGCGGATAGCGGTCGCCTCATCGTGGGGTCACAAGACCGCGAGGTCCACGGGCAGCCCCAACGGGATCGGAATTCGGCCGCAGCAGGCTCGCCGCGGAGCGAGGAATGGCGCAATCGTTAGGATGCGCAAGTGGCCGAAGGATCGAGCGTGACCAGCGAAGGCGAGACGAATCGCTTGTTGACCGAGATCCGGGATCTTCAGCGGGAAATCCTGGCCGTGCAGCAGGCGACCTCCGTCCGTCAGGGAAAAGCCATCAGGCTCTACTGGGCGCTCGCCCTGCCCACGGCCCTGGTGATCGTGAGCTTCCTGCTCTTCCTGTTGTGGACGTTTCTCGCGTCGATCTTTCACTGGGGCTCGGCATGAAAACTCCGACTTCGCGATTGCTGCGCGGGGCCGCCTACTTTCCGGTCGCTGACGTCGATCGATCCACGGCGTTCTACGAGCGCGTGCTCGGCTTCAGCTGCGAATACGCCGGGGGTGCCCCGACGGAATTCGCGATGTGCAGCCGCGACGGGCAGACGATCATGTTGAAGCGCGTCGGCGCGCCGGAGCGCATCGTGCCCAACGAGAAGCAGGGCGGAACCTGGGACGTCTACTTCTGGGTGGACGACGCGCGAGCGCTGCACGCGGAACTCGCCGCCCGGAGTGCCGACGTGGTCTACGGCCCGCTCGTCAAGGAGAGCTATCAGATGCTCGAATTCGCGGTCCGGGACAGCGACGGCCACGTGCTCGGCTTCGGCCAGACCCTGCCGGAATAGGGCCTCGACGAGCGCCGGGGCGACACGACCGCTGACGCCGCTCTGCCTCGGGTCACCCCGAATCGGGTGAGCCAGCGCGACCGCAACTGCCCCCGCTGCTGCCCCGCATGGCTGTGCTTTGGCGGCGCGGATCCTCGGCACATCCATGCGGGCCAGCACCGGGCGTGACCTGATCGGGCCCGGCCTGCTTGCATAAAGGAAGGAAGGAGTACCATGACGGTGGCGTCAAAGGCGTCCTTCCAGCGTCCTGTTCGCCTGCCGAGGCCTCGCTGGCATCGGCGCTGCCCGAATCGTTCCCCCCAGCCGGCCGCCACGCCCCCGCCCGAGATCCGACCGAGGGTGGCGCCGGAAATGGAGTCTTCCCATGCGGCTAGTTTCGTTCTGCCTCGCAGCCCTTCTTGCACTGACCTCGTTCGCTCCCGCCGCACCCGCGGCGCCGCCTGTCCAGACCAGTCAGGACAAGGGCATGCACGAGGACGCGCGCTACGGATTCAAGTTCCGTACTCCCAAGGGCTACACGCGCATCCCGCTGCAGCTCGACGAGCAGTGGCAGGTCGCGAAGTACCTGTCCGAGCGCGCCTACTTCTACACCGACCCCGACGGAGGCTGGACCTACGACCACAAGCCGACCGCGACGGTGATCGCCTTCGTGTCCGAGAAGGTCCGCGAGGAAGCGAAGGCGCGCAAGAAGAAGGATGAGAAGGACACGGACCGCTACGTGATCCTGATCTCCAATCCCTACAAGGATTATCTCGACTACATGAAGAAGACGTATTCCGGCGGAGGCTGGTTCGTCTCCGACGAGAAGAAAACGAAGATCGACGACGTCGAGATCACGCAGTACGAAATCAAGGTCGAGAAGCTCACGCGCGACGGGCCGAAGCGCGTCATCTGCTGGGTCTACCACACGCCGGAAGTCGATTTCGCTTTCAGCTGGGAAGTGTTGGAGAACTCCTTCCCGAAGGTCAAGGACACGATCTACGACGCCTTGAAGTCGTTCAAGCTGATCCCGCGCACGGAATCGGGCCTGCCGACGGCCAGCACGGGCGAGACGAAGATCATGCTGGACGACACCGAGAAGATGACGCCGGAGCAGCGCAAGACGCGCCGCGTGCAGCTCGAGCAATCGCTGCACGGCAAGGCCAAATCCTCGGTGGCTCCGGGCTGGCAGGTGTTGCAGATCGGTCGCTTCCTGGTGCTCAACCACACCGACGAGAAGTACGCGCGCCGCGTGGCCGAGCATGCCGAAGCGATCATGGCCTGGCTGGACCAGGCGTTTCCCTTCATCGGGCCCGAGGAATACGTGCGCGCGCCGATCCTGCGCATCTGCAAGGATCAGGACGAGGAAAGCGCTTTCCGCACCGGCGGCGGGAGCGAGTACTACTTCTTCGGCGACAACCGCATCGAGATCGTGATCTCGCAGGACAACGAGGGATTCGTGACCGGTTGGGCGGTCGAGCGCATCAACCGCCAGCTTTTGCAGCTGTGGTTCTTCGAGCGCGACCGCGACCTGGCCGTGGCCATGCCTTATTGGCTGACCCACGGACTGAGCCAGGTGATCGGCACCGCGCGCAACAAGGCGGGCAAGGTCGAATTCCGCGTGGACGACTGGGAGCGCGACGGGATTCGCGAGCGCCTGCGCGATGGAACCTTCACCCACGTGAAGGACCTGATGAAGATGGGCAGCGAGGAATACATGTCGTCCGCGGAGGACTTCTTCGGCCGCGCCAAGGAAGCCGGCGGCCTGGTGCGCTTCTTCGTGACCGGCCCGGCCTCGAAGAACGCCAAGACCAAGGACGTGCTGCGCGAGTACTTGAAGAACCTCAAGGCGACGATCGTCGAGATCAAGGAAGCGGACAAGGCCAAGGAGAAGGACGGCAAGAAGGCTCCGGCCACCGAGAAGGAAGAGGAGGAGCGGTTCAAGGCGTCGTCGCAGCGCTGGAAGCAGCGCGAGAAGGAGCTGCTCGACTCGGCCTTCGAGCGCAGCTTCCACGGCTGGAGCCAGAAGGAGTGGGATGCCTTCGAAGCCACGTACCTGAAGGCGGTCAGTTGATCGGCCGGATCAGCCGGTCCTGCTCACGGAGGAATTCATGATGCGCCGCTCTCTCGCCGCGTTGTTCTGCATCGTCGTGCTCGCCGCCTTCGCCCACGCGGATTTCCTGTGCTTGAAGGACGGGCGGATCGTCGAGGGTCACAAGCTCGCGCGCGCGCCGGGAGGGGTCAAAGTCACCTTCACCAACGGCGAGGTCCTGGTCCCCGACGCGTTGATCAGCGACGTGCTGATCGAAGGCGAGGCCCTTGCTCCGCCGCAGACCGAGGAGGAGAAGGCGCAGGTGTCCAAGGGCATGGTGCGCTTCGAGGGCAAGTGGATCAGCCCGAAATCGCGCGACGACCTGCTGCGCAAGCGCGTCGAGAAGCGCGTCAAGGACCTCGAGGTCTTCAAGGCCCACTCGGAGTGGCGCAACCGCTACCAGGAGAAGACCAAGAACTTCGAGTTCGAGCACACGCTGCCGCCCGAGGTCTTCGAGAACTACCGCGACCTGATGGAGGCCTACTTCGCGCAGTTCCTGAAGGACTGGAAGATCCAGGCGCCCAAGGGCCTCGGCCGCTTGAAGGTCTGCCTATACAGCGACTACGGCGACATGATCCAGACCGGCGGCGCGGGCGGGGGAGTGCTCGGCTACTTCCGCTTCATCCCGCCGTTGGAGCTGAATTTCTTCCACGAGCGCCTCGACACGGCGTTCACGGAAGAGGTCATGTTCCATGAAACGAATCACTACCTGCAGAAGTTGATCGACATGGACTTCCGCATGCCGCACTTCCCGGGTGAATCGCTCGCCGAGTACTACGGCGCGAGCAAGTGGGATCCGGTCAAGAAGAAGCTGACCACCGGGCTGATCCTCGAGGGTCGCCTGGTCGAGGTGCAGGACGACATCGCCGGCGGGACGATGATGGACCTGAAGCGGATGATCTCCAGCGAGCGGATGTACGAGCACTACACCTGGGGCTGGTCGCTGGTGCACTTCCTGATGAACGACAAGCGCTACGCCGCGAAATTCCAGAAGTTCATCATCGCTCTGCCGACCGCGAAGGACATCAAGCGCGAGGTGAACAGCCAGAACTTGAAGGCGATCGAGCAATCGGAAGTCGCCTCCGCGTTCATGCGCTACCTCGACGTCAAGGACGACGCCGCGCTCAAGGTCATGGAAGGCGAGTGGCACGCGTACATCAAGGAGAAGCTGACTCTGGTGACGACGCGCGGCAAGGAAGAGGCGGCCAAGTCGGCGGCGCAGAGCGGCCGGCCGCTCAAGGCCAAGCGCTTGATGAAGGAAGCGATCGCCGCGGGCTCGACGAATCCGATGACGTTCCACCGCTACGCGGACCTGCTCGCGCGCGACGGGAAGCACGCCGAAGCGATGGACCTGTGGAAGAAGGCGATCGCGCTCGACCCGCTGGTCGGCGAGTTCTACTGGCACATGGGCCGCAGCATCCTGGCCGCGAAGGGCGACAAGGACGAGGGCGAGCGCTTGAAGAAGCTCGCGAAGGAAGTCGACCCCGACGGCTCGTACTACGACATCGACATCGAGGCGGCGGCGGCCGGCGAGGGCGACGGCTAGGAGCCTATCCGAGCGATCGCCAGTGCCGTGGTAGGGTGGGGACGACGACCGAGCGAGAAGCGCGCGCGGCGCTGAGGACTGAGGGCCGCGTTGGACGTGACATCGACGATGCCGAGCCACCTGGATCACGGTGGCTGGAACGCGGACGATTTGTCGCCGAATGGGGTGAACTGGGTTCGCTGAGATGCGGCGGGCCCGAGAACTTGTTCGGTGTTCAGTCGACGGTCGAGCACGCTCCGGCTTGTGAGCGTTTCCGATTGGTCCTCGGTCTGTTCTACTGAGTCCGCTCCCCTTCCTGCTCTTCGGCAAGGCGCCGCGCGAGATCCTGCACCACGCCGGGCTGAAACGTCCGTGACGCGCAAAGAGTATGTGGATCACATGGGATTTGATTCGCGGAAGGCGCAACGCCATCTCAGGCGGCTAGTTCAGTTGGGATTGCTGCGCAGGGTGGGCGCAAGCTCCTCCACCGGATACTTGGTGCAAAAGCCATGATCGCGACACTTCTTGCGACACTCTGTCGCGAGGCCGACCGACGGCGTCCTCCCCACCTCTCGCGACACTTCTCGCGACAAAGTGTCGCGAGCCGCGCAGCATGAGCCTCAACGAATCCATCGTCGAAGACGTCGCCCTGACGTGGTTCGGGGAGCTGGAAGCATGCTAGCGACCCAGCCTGACGATTTCTTCCGGCTCGACGCCCCTCGTCAGCGTGGTATCGCGCGACCAGAGAGTAGTCTGCGTCGATGCCCGGTCCCTTCGAGTTCTTCCGGCGGCGCGCGACCGAGCCCGCGCCCGCCGCGCCAGTCCTCGATCCAGGGCTGCGACGCATCGAAGAAGTGCGCGCCTACCACGCGGCCACGCGGCATCATTTCCAGCGCTACGCGCGCGGGCCCTTCGATCTGGACTGGGCGACGCAACCCGATCCTTTCCGTCGCTACCTCGGCGCGACGCTACTGGCCCTCGAGCGCGCGTCGCTCGAGGGCGGTCCGGCCTACGCCGACGTGTTCGGATCCGGCGCCGTGCAAGCCGCGCCGCTCGATCGAGCCAGCCTGTCGCGCCTCTTGCTCGATTCCCTCGCCCTCTCGGCGTGGAAACACTACGGCGAGTCGCGCTGGGCCCTGCGCGTCAATCCGTCGAGCGGCAACCTGCACCCGACCGAGGCCCATGTCCTCGCGCCCAGGGTCGCGGGTCTCTGCGAGACTCCGATGCTGGCCCACTACGCGCCGCGCGAGCACGCCCTCGAGCTGCGCGCGGAGATTCCGATGGAGGCCTGGCTGGAATTCTCCGGCGGCTGTCCGCCCGACACGCTGTTCATCGGCCTGACCTCGATCCACTGGCGCGAAGCCTGGAAATACGGCGAGCGGGCCTGGCGCTACTGCCAGCACGACGCCGGCCATGCCCTGGCCACGATCGCGATCGCCGCGGCGGGCCTGGGCTGGAGCGTCGAGCTCGCAGACGAGCTCTCGCACGCGGACCTACTGCACCTGCTGCGGCTGGAAAACCCGCAGGGTTCCGAGCCCGAGGAGCCCGACCTGCTCCTGATCGTTCGCACGCGTCCTGACGAGCACGATCGAGTGCCGCTCCAGGTTCCCAAGGTCTTCGACTCGCTCGAGCTGCGCGGCGTGCCGAACCAGCTTTCCAGCGATCACCTCGCCTGGGACGCGATCGATTTCGTCGCCCACGCGAGTCGCAAGCCGCGAACCGATGCGATCTACGCCGGCGAATCCCGGCCAGCCGCGCCGGCTCCCTTCCGGATCGACGGCGACGGTCTCCCGCTGCGGCGGATCCTGCACACGCGCCGCAGCGCCGTGGCTTTCGACGGCAAGACCTCGATCGACCGCGCGAGCTTCCTGCGCCTGTGCGCCCAGACCTGCCGCTTCCCCTCGACGATCTTGCCTTGGGCGCCGCGCGTCAGCCTGGGCTTCTTCGTGCACCGCGTTCGCGATCTGGAGAGCGGCCTGTACCTCCTCGTGCGCGACCCGAGCCAGGTTCCGCTGTGGCGCGGCGCGACGAAGAAGACCTTCGTCTGGGAAAAGCTGGACGACGCGCCCGCGGACCTCGCCCTCTTCCGCCTGGGCCGAGGCGACCTGCGCGCCGTCGCGAAAGCCGTCTCCTGCCATCAGGACATCGCCGGCGACGGAGTCTTCGCCGCCGCCATGCTCTGCGAGTTCGATCCGTCCCTCGAACGCTACGGCGCCTGGTTCTACCCGCGGCTCTTCTGGGAGTGCGGGCTCGTCGGCCAGATCCTCTACCTCGAAGCCGAAGCCCTCGGGATCCGCGGCACAGGCATCGGTTGCTTCTTCGATCAGCCCGCCGAGGAGGTCTTCGGGCTTGAGAGCGGCCGCTACCGAAGCCTCTACCACTTCAGCGCCGGCGCCGGCGTCGAAGATCCGCGCCTGCAGACCGGCCCTGCCTACCCGTGAAACTGCCCCGCATGATTGTGCACGGAACGAGGCAAAGCCCCCGGTAGTCCCGACTTGGGGCCGCTGCGCCGCGCGGTTTCGGATTCCGTCGCAAGCAGCGAGGATCCTCGGACTTGCGCTGCCCGATGCACAGCGATGCGGGGCAGTCTCGCCGGGAAACCAAGCCGGGCCCGCGGATAATGATCCGACCTTTCCCTGGAGTCATCCCGATGCGCACATCGATCCTGAGCGTCCTGGCCATCTCCCTTTGCCTGAGCGCCTGCTCCACGACCCGGCTGGCCCTCGCGCCGATCGAGCACCCGACCGAGGTGCCGCTCGTCTACCGCACCGGCTCCGACTGCGGCGCGCTCGAAGCTGGAACGGGCATCGACTCCACCGCCGCCGCTGCCGCCGAGCGCGTGCAGGTCACTTTCGTGCGCCTGTCGACCGCGGAGAGCGAAGCGCTTCTCGGGCCGATCGGAGCGCGGCCGGCGGCCCTCGAGGTCGCGCTTGCGGACGCCGAGCGACTCCTCGCCTCGGTCGTCGCGCAGAACGCGGGGCGACTCGAGAACGCTGGGCTGGTCGCCCTCGCGCCAGGAAGCACGGGCGAGATCCGCGTGGCCAGGCAGTGCGCCTACGTCGCGGCCTTCGAGCTCTCGCAGACCCCGGGTATGGCCATCGCCGATCCGATCGTGGCGGTGACGGAGGACGGATATCTGCTGCGGCTCGGCGCGCGCACGCCGATGGAGGCCGACGCGTTCGAGCTCTCCGTCGAGCTCGTGCTCAGCGACCTCGACCAGCCGATGCGCGAGCGCTTGCTCACGCTCCCCGGATCCGCCATCCCCGTGACCGTGCAGGAGCCGGCATGGATGACGCAGCGCATCCAGACCAGCGCGACTCTATCCGACACGCGCGCCCTGCTGCTCGCGGGCATCCCGGCGCGCGAAGAGGGTCAGACCCTGCTGCTCGTGTTGCGGCGCGAGAAGCGTTGATCGGCGTCAGCGCAGGATCGTGATGCGCACGAAGCGCGGGTAATACAGGCTCGCATCGGCGACCAGGGTCGCGAAATCGAAGCTGTTGCTCGCGTAGGTCGCGACGATGTCCGCGCCTTCGAGCTCGGGGTGAGCCTTGCCGGCGTAGACGAAGGCCCCGCTGCGATCGGACTCCGGCGGCCGGTACACCTCGACCGGCGCGGACCAGGGACCGATCCACTGCTCGGCGGTCTCCAGCGCGAGGGTCGTGGCTCCGAAACCGAGCGATCGCAGATGCACGTAGCGACCGAGCTTGCGATCGAGATGCAGCGACGACTCGGGCGCTGCATCGGCGAGGATCGCGCGCGGTGCCGAGCAGTCGCTCGCGCGCGTCCAGTGTCCATCCCACAGCTCGAGCTGCTCGAGATCGCCTCGCGCCAGGGCCGCTGCAACGATGCGCAGGCCGAAGCCCGCGTGGTCGCCCGGCTCGCGGATCGCCAGTCCGAGGACTTGATCGCCTTCGAGCATCAAGCCCTGGGCAGGCAGGATCCCCGCGGGAAAACGCCCGGGCTCCAGCCTGCGCGGTACCCAGGCTTCCGGCGACTCGTCGGGGTTGTCGATCGCGACGCAGACCCAACCCTCGGCCATGAACCCGAGCCCCTGACCCGGAGTCGCGTGGAGCCGCGACCAGAACAGGATCAGCGGCCCGCCCGGGATGCGCAGACCGTGCTGCGGCCAGAACCATGTCTCGCCCTGCTCCGCGAGCCACGAAGCGGGGCCCGGCTTCCAGAAGAAGTCGATCTCGGCGCGGCTCGGATCGCGCCCGCGCTGGATCGCGATCGAGTTGCGCACCATGTGGGATGCGCGCCGGACGTGCGCATCGCTGGTGGCGATGAAGCTGTCGCCGAAGAGCCACAGGATGCGATCCCCTCCCAGGTCGACGCTGAAGGCCGCGTCGGCGCCGAGCCAGCGCGGATCGCGATGGAACAGCAAGTCGGCTTCTGGCCAGGCGCTCGCCGCAAAGGCAATCGGCGTGCTCTGAGCAGCGGCTCGCGGTGGGGGAGAATCACCTCGGCACGCGCCGAGGAAGAAAATTGCGGCGATCAGGCAGCGGCTCAAGCTGCTCGGTCCAGCCTCAAGCTCCGAAGAGCACTTCGAGACCGTTCGACGTCTCGTTCGCAGCCGGCGAGACGCGGAAACAGGCCTGGAAGTAGATGACTTCGCCCGGGTTGATGACATCGCCGCCGGGCAGAGCGTTCTGGTCCAGCGCAAAGCTGAGCGTGGTGCCAGCTCCGGAATTCACGGTCGGCAGACGCCGCACCGGGGATCCGCCGCCGCCGACGCACAGCCGGGAGTTGCCGAAGGGCAGTGATTGCTTGCCGCGCGAGTAGAGGAACAACCCGAGCTTGTTGCTCGGGACGTTGTTCGCGTGCAACACCATGTTGTTCGCCGCCACGCTCGCTGACCCGGTCGCGGCGATCACGGACATCAAGGGCCCGGTCGGGCAGTAGCCGCTGCCGACCGCGTTGCAGACCGTGGTCGCGCACACGCCCTGCGGGTGGGCGAGAGTCGACACCAGAAGCGGCAGGGTCAAAGGCGTCGCGTAGTTCTGCTGCACCCCCGTGAGGCACCACGAGTGGGTGACGATGCCGATCGCGCGACCGTTGGACTCATGGATCAGCGGCGAACCGGAGTTCCCGCCCGTCACGAAATTGTCGAAGACCGTGTAAATGGGGGTCAGGTTGACCCAGGTGCCCAGGTTCGTCTG
>DATHET010000160.1:0-4044 GCA_035490315.1 Planctomycetota bacterium | reverse complement strand
CTCGACACGAGCGGCGTGGCTCCGCTCGAAGCGGTCGGCGTGGTTTCGCTGAACACCGGCGAGCCGCGGACCACCTTCTCGATCCAGAAGACGACGCTCGACGGGATGATCGTCTATCTCTTCGGTCATCCGACGCTGTTCAAGGATCGCCAGCCCTACGGCAACGACGAAGGCCCCTACCGCGACAACGGCAAGCGCTACGCCGCCTTCTCGCGCGCGGTGCTCGCCAGCTTGCCGATCGTCGACTTCGCGCCCGATGTCCTGCACTGCGTCGACTGGACGACGGGTTTGATCCCGGTGCTGCGCGAGCTCGAGTACGTCGAAAGCCAACCGGACCATCCCGCCTCCAAGGCCGGGGTCTACTTCCACATCACCAACCTGGCGATGCAGGGCAGCTTCGAGCGCGATCTACTGGCGCAGATCGGCGTTCCGCTGTCCTTGTTCCAGCGCAACAACGGCATCGAGCTCGGCGGCAAGGTCAATTTCCTCAAGGCCGGCTGCGAGTTCGCCACGATCCTCGGCACCAATTCGATCGGTCACGCGCGCCGCATCCAGGAACAGGACCGGGGCTACGGCCTGGAGGAAACCTTCCGGCGCCGCTCCAAGGAGCTGGTCGGCATTCCCACCGGAGTCGATTACCAGGCCTGGAATCCCGAGACGGACACGCTGCTCGCGCAGACCTACGGTGCCGCCGACCGCAATCTCAACGGCAAGAAGCGCTGCAAGACGGCGCTGCAACAGCAGTTGTCGCTCGAAAAGGCCCCGCGCTCGCCGCTGATCGCCCTGCTCGGCCGCTTCGACACCGACAACGGCTTCGACCTGGTCGCCGAGCAGCTGACCTCGATCCTCGAGCACGGCTTCGAAGTCGTGCTCATGGGCGCGGGCCGGCCGGACATGCACGAGCGGCTGAAGACGATGGAGACTTCCTTCGCCGGCCGCTGCCGCCTGATCGAGGGCTACTACGCCAACTCGGCTCACGCGATCCTCGGCGCGGCGGACATGCTGCTCTTCCCTTCGCACTATGCCGCGGGCAGCGCCCTGTGCGCGATCGCGATGCGCTACGGCGTGGTGCCGATCGTCTACTCGGGCAGCGGCCTCGAGGACTACGTCCAGGACCTCGGCACGAATGCGCGCAGCGGGACGGGCTTCCACTTCAAGAGCTACACCGGCGAGGGTCTGCTCGCCGGAATCGACGAGGCGCGCAAGCTGTACAAGGATCAGGCTGGCTGGAACACGCTGGTGCGCCGCTGCCTGCGCCAGGATTTTTCCTGGCAGGCGACCGCGGGTGAGTACGCCAAGGCCTACCGCCGGGTGACCCGCCGCATCCGGCCGCGCGAGAAGAGCGCGTGAGCCCTCCTTCGCCCGGGAGCGGCGGACCGAGGAACACTTCAGGAACCGGTCAGCAGCGCTGGGTCGGGATCGACATCGGCGGCACGACGGTCAAGGCCGGCGCGATGACGGCCGACGGCGCGATCCTGGATGAGATCACGGTCGATCCAGGCTTCGCCCAGGGCACGGCTCACGCATTGGACGTGATCGCGGACACGGCGCGGAAGCTCGGAGCCACCACGGCGCTCGGCGTCGGCGTCCCAGGATTGTTGCGCCGAGCCGATGGCCACGTGATCCACAGCCCGAACATCCAGGGCTTCCGCGACCTGCCGCTGCGCGCCGAGCTCGCGCGGCGCATGGGCTTCGCCCTCGAGTCGGTGATCGTCGAGAACGACGCCAACGCAGCCGCCGTGGGCGAGCAGTGGCTCGGCGGCGGACGCGGCTTCGGCGACTTCCTGCTCCTGACCCTGGGCACGGGGATCGGCGGCGGCCTGATCCTGAATGGCAAGCTCTACGCTGGCGAAGGCATGGCTGGCGAAGCGGGCCACATCGTGGTCGATCCGAACGGCCCGCCCTGCGGATGCGGCGGCCGCGGCTGCGTCGAGGTCCTTGCCTCCGCGACCGCGGCGAAGCGGCGCGCGATCGCGGCCGGCTTGCCGCAGAGCGCTCCGGGCGACCTGAAGCAGCTCTCCGAGCGCGCGCGCGCCGGGTTCGAGCCCGAGAAGAAGCTGCTGTTCGACATCGGATGCGATCTCGGGCGCGGCATCGGGCCGGTGATCAACCTGCTCGACCTCCACGTGTTCGTCTTCGGCGGAGGTTTCTCCGCCGCTCTCGACACCCTGGAGTCAGGCGTGCGCGCCGGAGCCGAGGAACGCAGCTACCTCGCGCGCGGGTCGAAGCTGAAATTCGTCCGCGCCCAACTCGGCCCCTCGGCCGGCTGGATCGGCGCCGCGCGCCCCACGGTGCCAGGCCAGGGCTAGCGCCATCCACTTTGCGTGGTAAAGTGCACGCCCCATGACCGCGACCGAATCCTCGATCCGCGTCGAAGGCCTCTCGAAGACCTATTCGAAGCGCCTGTTCAAGAAGGGATTCCGCGCGCTCGACGACGTCTCGATCGAAGTCGGCCGCGGCAGCGTCTTCGGCCTGCTCGGTCCCAACGGCGCGGGCAAGACCACGCTAATCAAGATCCTGCTCGGCCTCGTGCGCGGCTTCGAGGGCGAGGCCTGGCTCTTCGGCGATCGCGCCGGCTCCGTCGCCTCGCGCCGCCGCGTCGGTTACCTGCCCGAGGCCCACCGCCTGCCGACGTACCTGACCGGCCGTCAAGTGATGGAGCTCTTCGGCCAGATGTGCGGCCGCGACGTGCAGTTCCTGCGCGCGCGCATCCCCGCCCTGCTCGAGAAGGTCGGCATGTCCAAGGACGCCGACCGCAAGATGCGCGAGTATTCCAAGGGGATGATGCAGCGCATCGGCCTCGCGCAAGCCCTGATCCACGAGCCCGAGCTGATCTTCCTCGACGAGCCGACCGACGGCGTCGACCCGATCGGCCGCGCCGCGATCCGCGAGATCGTGATGGACCTGAAGGCGCGCGGCGTGACGATCTTCATCAACTCGCACCTGTTGATGGAAGTCGAGCTGATGTGCGACCGCGTGGTGATCATGGACCACGGCAGGATCCTGCGTCAGGGCACGATCGACGAGCTGACGCCGCGCACCGGGATCGCCGAGTTCACGATTGCGCCGCCGGATGCGGATCTCGAGCGCGTGCTCGCGGGTATCGGTCGCGACTTCGCGCGCACCGAGCGCGGCTTCGACATCTCGGTGTCCGACAGCGAGCTCGACGAATGCGTCGACCGCCTGCGCGCGGCGGGGATCTCGGTCAAGGGAATCCTCTCGCGGCGCTTGAACCTGGAACAGGCCTTCATCGGACTGGTCAACAAAGAGGGCTGGAAGTGAGCGAAACGACCAAAGCCCTGTTCAAGGACGCGCTGTACCAGGTCCTCGACAACCGGATCTTCCGCCTGCTCGTGATCCTGGTGGGGGTCCTGGTCCTGCCGACCTTCCTGATCGCGGCGAAGCCCGAGGAGCTGGTGGTGTTCTTCGGCTGGAAGACTTTCCAATACGCCGACGTGCTGGGGAATTTCAACATCGAGATGCCTGCCGACACCACGGCCGCTCACGCGACTCTGATCCAGTCGGTCCAGACCCTGCTCGTCGATCAGATCGCCGGCAACTTCGGCTTGATCTTCGCGATCGCCGCGACTGCGTTTTTCGTGCCGCGACTGGTCGAGAAGGGAGCCGCCGACACCGTGTTCTCAAAACCAGTGTCGCGCGCGGCTCTGCTGCTCTCGCGCTACGTCGCAGGCCTGCTGTTCGTCGGGATCCTCGTCACGGTGCTGGTCGTCGGCATGCACGTCGGGCTGCTCCTGAACTCCGGGTACAGCGATCCGGGCTTCCTCTGGGCGATCCCCGTGATGATCTACAAGTACGGAATCCTGCACGCGTTCTCGCTGCTGGTGGCCGTGCTGACGCGCAGCTCGGTGGCCGCGATCCTGACGACCTTGATGTTCTTCGCATTCAGTGGTTGCGTGCACACGGGCTGGCAGGTCAAGGAACTCGCGCAGGAGCGCGTCAAGCTGCAGCTCCAAGCTGGCGAGGAACCGGAAGGCGACGATCCCCAAGCGCTGCTCGATTTCCTGATCGGCGCGCTGGACGTGG
>DATHET010000159.1:0-4680 GCA_035490315.1 Planctomycetota bacterium | reverse complement strand
CCTCGAGACCGAAGTCGCCTTCGACCAGGGCCAGGTAGGTCTTCTCGACCTTGTGCTCGTCGAAAGCCGTGCGCAGCTCGCGCTCGGCTTCGAGGGTCTTGGCCACGAGCATCACGCCGCTGGTGTCGCGGTCGAGGCGGTGGACGATGCGCGGAACAGGCGGCAGCGGCCGGCTGACCAGCTGCGCATTGAGACTGTCGAGCAGGTGAGCCTTCTCGCGATCCCAGCGATCGGGCTCGCAGGCGAGGTGCGGAGGCTTGTCGAGCGCGATCACGTGCTCGTCTTCGTAGAGGATCGGGATCTCGACCCGTTCCGGCCCGACGGCCGCGGCAGTCTGCGCCAGCTGGTCCTCGTCCTCGTCCGCGAGCAGCACGGAGACCACGTCGTGACTTCGCAAGCGATGCGAGGGCACGCAGGGACCGCCGTTGAGCAGCACCTTGCCATCGCGCACGACGCGCCGCAGCGATGCCTTGGCGAAGTTCGGGAAGGCCCCGACCAGGAACTGGTCGAGCACGATTCCCGATTGCTCCTCGGCGACTGTGAGGTGGTAATGCATGCTTGCGCGACCACGGGTCGCGCTGCTTCGTGGATCCTAGCGGGCGCTCTGCAAGCGCTCGAACGCGGAAGTCTTGAGCGCGCCGACGTAGGGCAGATTGCGGTAGCGGCCCGCGAAATCGAGGCCGTAACCGACGACGAACAGGTCCTGGACCTCGAAGCCGCGGAAGTCGGCTTCGAATTCGACGGAGCGGCGCGCGGGTTTGTCGAGCAGCACGCAGGTGCGCACCTCGGCCGCGCCGCGGTCGAGCATCTCCTGCTTGAGTCGGAACAGGGTGCGGCCGGTGTCGAGGATGTCGTCCACCAATAAGAGATTCTTGCCGGCGATCTCGCTGTCCAAGGGGAGGAAATTGATGCGCAGGTCCCGGGACGTCGTCTCGGATCCGTAGGAGGACGCGGCGAGGAAAGCGAGCTCCAGCGGAACCGGAATGCGCCTGATCAGATCGGAAGCGAAGACGCAGGAGCCCTTGAGCACGGCGACCACGGTGAAGTCGCGTCCGGTGTAAGCACGCGTCACCTCGGCCGCGACGCGGTCGATGCCCGCGCGGATCTCCAGCTCGCTGATCAGGATGCGTTCGATGTCGTCGTGCACGGCAGTGGCGGGAGAGCGTGGCCCCCTGATTTCAAGCCAGGGAACCCATTCAGCGGTTTGGAATCCCGATTGGGAAACCTGCAGCGTACGCGAGGGGCGGTCGGGGCGCAATTCGCGGGGTTCTGGCTTTGTCCACAGTTTTCCGTAGCCGTCACGAATGCTTTTGTCATCAGCACTTCCATCTCCGAGGATTCACTGTTAGATTCCTGAAATCCTGAGTGCCCTCGTGCAATGCCTTTGATGAGGCTTGCGGGCACAGCGCGAGGGTCAACGCGGTACGAACGGGCCTGCTTCGGGCTCCGGGACCGCCCCGCCGGATCGAGCAATCACCAACAGAGTCTTTGCAGCCGGCGCGGTATTTTTCTCGCGCGAACAGTGCATTCTTTGCCATGGAAACCAGCACGAAATCACGCTCGAAGCGCTCTTACGAGCGGCGGTCCGACGAACAGCGCATCGCGGACCTGCAACAGAAGATCCAGGACCTGCAGGTCAAAGCCCAGGCCAAGGTCCAGAAGGAGCCGGCGCCCGACCACGCCGTGCTCAAGTCGATCCCCAAGCTGGCTCGGCACCTGCGCAAATTCGCCGATCTGGCCATGAGCAATGGCCGCCAGGACATCGCCACCTCGACCTGGGCCTTCATGGCAGGTCTGGAACGCAACCTCGGCCAGGACGAGCCCGCGAGGCGCCGGCGAGGCGAGAGTCAAGGCCCGAACTGAAGCAACGGCGCGGCGCTTTCGGGGAAGAAACCCCGCGCCGGCTCTTGCGTCGGTTCTCCTGGTTCGGGGACACTCCACGCGGTGGCAGTGCCGCCAGCGGGCGTGAAGGCACCGACAGGATCGGTCGCGCTGCGATGGCGGGAGCTGGCTCAATGCTTTTCTCCCGAAAGCACCATCGCCCGCGGTACTGAACCAGCCCGTCCCCCTTGCCAGATTGGAGCCCATGCTTGGTCGACTTCTGATCGTCGATGACGAACTCCAGGTCCTGGACACCCTTACGGCTGTCCTGACCGGGTCGGGATACGCAGTCAGCTCGGTCGCATCCGGCTCCGCCGCGCTGGAGCTGCTCGGCCGCGAGCCTTGCGACATCGCGCTGTGCGACATCGGCATGTCCGGAATGGGCGGGCTCGAATTGCTGCGCGAGATCCGGCGCGCCCAGCCTTCCGTCGACGTGGTGCTATTGACCGACGACGCCAGCCTCGACGGAGCGGTCGAGGCCATGTCGCAGGGCGCCGCCGACTATCTGATGAAGCCGCTCAAGCACAAGGAAGTGCTGGCGCGGATCCGCTCGGTGCTCGCACGTCGGCGTCTGGAAGCCGAATTGCAATCGCTGAAGAGCGAAGTGCATGCTCGCCATCACATCCACAACATCGTGGCGGACTCGCCGCGCATGAGCGCCATGGTGTCGGCATTGCGTCGCACGGCCATGGGCAACGAGATCGCCGTGATGTGCGGCGAGCGCGGGAGCGGCCGGGCCTTCCTGTGCCGGGCGCTGCACTATTCTTCGCCGCGAAATCAGGAACCCTTCGCCTTCCTGTCCCTCTCCGGGATGTCCGTGGAGGACCTGCGCGCCAACCTGTTCGGACGTCGCGTCGGCGATCGCAAGCAGCAGCGCGGCCAGTTCGAGCGCACGCGCGGAGGCACGATCGTGTTGCGCGACCTCGAGCGCTTGCCGCTCGAAGCTCAGGAAGAACTCGCTCGCGCGATCGCCCAGGGCACTTTCCAGCCTGTCGACGGCGATGAGGAGTTGAAGATCCAGGCGCGCATCCTGATCACCCTCTCCGCGCCGCCCGCGGAGCTGCTCGCGTCCGGCGTTCTCCACCGGGGATTCTCCTGCCTGGGCGAAGCCGTCGTTCTCGATGTTCCGGCCTTGCGCGAACGGGCCGAGGACCTGCCCGGTTTGATCGAGGGATTCCTCGACAATTTCGGCCAGGAGCACGGTGTCGCTCTGCACATCTCCAGCGAGGCCGTCGATCGACTGCGCTCCACCGCTTTCCCGGGGAACGTGGCGCAATTGTTCGCGGTCCTGGGTCAGTGCGCGGCGCTTTCGCCACACGGGCGGATCGAGGAGGAGGTGCTCGAGCTGACCTTGCGCCAGGCTGGCCTGGTCGACACCCACGCCTGGGCTCCGATGGCGGAACACCTGGGCGACCGGGAAAAGCTCCTGGTGATGCGCGCCGTGTCGGGCAATCCCGGACGCCTCGATCAGGCGGCCAAGGACCTGGGCGTGAGCCGCACCACACTCTGGAGACGGATGCGCAAGTACGGGATTCGCTTGCAGCTGACGCTGTAGCTCTCCCGACTCGCGCGCTGCGACTCAGGTCAGGGCGGACAGGTGACATCCACCAGAAAATCGAAGCCGGCCTGACTGGGCGAATTCTGTCCCTGGGCATCCAGTCGCAGCAGCGCGCCTGGAGCCGTGAAGAGCGCTGAGCCGACAGCAGTCGTCGCAGCGCGATCGAGTCCGCCGAGAGGCATGTCCGCGCGGTCGATCTCCAGCACACCTCCCGGTCCGAAGCGTCGCACGTGGGGCTGCGTGGTGTCCGCAACCCAGACGCGTTCGACCCCCTTCTGAGGAGCGAGGTGCTGGACATGCAGTCCGACGCTGATCGACCAGATCACGACGAGCGAGGGGTCGAGCAGCGCAAGCCGACAGCTCCCGTGGGAATCCAGCGCCCACCAGCTGCCGAAGGTCGGTCCCGGTGCGACATCCGAAATCGCTCCGCCCCAGGCGAAGCGCAGCGGCGCGGACGCCGGCAAGGTCAAGTCGAAGAGCGCGAGCTCCCCCGCCATGGTTCCGACGAGCACACGCTGCCCCTGCACGGCCATGCACAGTGCTCCAGGCCAGGCGCGCTCCCAGATTGGCGAAGCTGCCGCATCGAACATGTGGACGGTCTCACCGCTCGGATCGAAGTCGACCACCCCCGCGCGGCCGAATTCATCGCTGCACAGATCGAAGATCGAAGCGAGCTGCGCCTGAGCGACGACCTGGCCACCCGCGGCCAGACGCAGCAGCTGATGGCGTCCCAGCGGATCGGCGTTGGTCGAGGACAGGACCCACACCCCACCATCGGATCGAGCCTCGACCTCGATCGGCGCGCGCACCGCGACCGAGCGCACGACCAAGAGGTTGCGATCGAGCCCGATGACCCGGTCGGCGTCGCGATCGCTGATCCAGGCCGCGACGCGCGCCGTGGCCGCGGGAGCGCTGGCGCCGCGCGCTCGCGCCCATCCGAGCGCGACCAGAGCGCTGAGTGCAAACAGGAATGCGCACAGGGCCGCCGTTGCGTGAGCCGGGACGAAGCGATCGCGCGCTCCGCGCCAGCGTGATGTCGAAGCGTCGGTCTGCACATCCCGACGACTGCGCTCGCCGCGCCTGGCGGCCCACTTTCTCGGATTTTTCCCGTCGTTAGACGGCGGCTTGCGGCGGATTGAAGTGGTACAGGACGACGTAGACCAGCACGCCGGTCACCGACACGTACATCCAGATCGGAAAGGTCACTTTCGCCCAGCGCTTGTGCGCCTCCCAGCGCTCCT
>DATHET010000158.1:0-19980 GCA_035490315.1 Planctomycetota bacterium | reverse complement strand
CAGCATCGGCAAGCTGGTCATGGACGACGATCTCTACGTCGAGATCCGCAAGGCCATCCTCACGATCAGCGGCGCGCTCGAGGAATACCGCGAAGCCGCCCCGATCACCGCCTTCACCTCCGTCCTCTTCAGCGTCTTCTAGGCACCCGGTATTCCACCGCCATTTTTTACACGGCGTGTAAAAAATGGCGGTGGAATACCGGGTACCGATCAGAGGCTGGGGTGTTCGAGGTTGGCGCCGGTGGCGCGCTGCCAGAGCTCGGCGACGGCGAGCAGGCGGGCTTCGCCGAAGGCGCGGCCCGTGAAGGAGATGCCGCGCCAGTTGCCCTTCGCGTTGCGCAGGGTCGGCGCGCAGATCGTCGGGTGGCCGGTCAGGTTGGTGGCCACGAGCCACTTCTGGTCGCCTGAGGGGTGCACGACGGCGTCGTAGGGCGCGAGGATGCGATCGACGGCCTGGGCGAGCTCGCGACGCACGCGCTGGGCGCGCAGGTAATCGACGGCGGAGATCAGCTGGCCCTGGCGCAGGACATTGGGCCAGGCATCCTCCACCTGGCGCACCATCTGGCTGTCCTTGCCGGAGCGTGTCACCTCGTCGAAAGCGCTCGAGGCTTCCGCGGTCAGGATCGCAAGCAGGTCGGAGATCGGCAGGTCGGGCATCTCGACGGGCTCGAGCACGAAGCCCATCTCGCGCAATTCCTTGAGCGCCCTGGTCTCGTCCTCCGCGCTGCCCCAGGCGCCCTTCGCGAAGCCGAGCTTGTGTCCATGCGGGTCGAAGAGGCCCGTGGCGCTGTACGCAGGCTGGCCGAGGCTTACGGGATCGCGCGCGTCCGGGCCAGAGATCGCGGCGAGCACCAGCCCGGCATCCTCGACGCTGCGGCACAGGGGCCCGAGCTTGTCCATGGTCCACGAGAGCTCCATCGCACCCGCGCGGCTCACGCGGCCGAACGTCGGCCGCAGGGAGGAGCAGGCGCAGACCGTCGACGGTGAAACGATCGATCCGCAGGTCTCCGATCCGATCGCGAACACAACCGCGCCGGCGGCGGTCGCGCTCGCCGGCCCGGCCGAGGAGCCGCTCGAGCCCTGCTCGAGGTTCCAGGGATTCTTGGTCTTGCCGCCGTACCACACATCGCCCCAGGCGAGCTCGCCCAGCGAGAGCTTGGCGACGAGCACCGCGCCGGCCGCGTCGAGGCGCTCGATCACCGCGGCATCGGACTCCGGAATCCGGCCAGCGTAGATCGCCGAGCCCCAAGCCGTGGCGATGCCGCGCGTGTCGAGCAGGTCCTTGGCTCCGTAGGGAATCCCGTGCAGGGGTCCGCGATCCATCCCTTTGGCGAGCTCCTCGTCGAGCCGTCGGGCCTGGGCCATGGCGCGCTCCTCGCACAGGGCCGCGACGCAGAGCAACTTGGGATCGAGCCGGCGCAGCCGCGCGATCGACAGCCGCGCGAGCTCGACGCAGGTGACGCGCTTTGCGCGCAGCATCGCGCCCAGCTCAGGGATCGACGCGAAGGCGAGCGCGTCCATCGCCGCCGGACGCTCGAGCAGGCTCGGGGCGCCGCGCGGAATCGGACCGCTGAAGTCGCTGTCGGGCGCGAGACCTGCCAGAGCGATCGTGTAGCCGATCGCCGGAGGCTGGTTGGCGGTCAGGCGCAGACCGCGCATTTTCTCGAAGCCCGCGCGCAACTCCTCCAGCCCGGGCTGGGCCAGCTCGAGCTGCTCATCGGTGTACTTCAGCCCGAAGAACTGCGCGGTCCAGCGCGCCGGGTTCAAGTCAGCGGGCTTGGTCGCGGGCTTCTGGGCGAGTGCGAGGGGCGCAGCGAGCGCGAGAGACAGGGACAGGAGACAGGCGCGCATGGGAGGGTCCTTGGCAGGTGGCTGGTTTTCGTCCCTCACCATAAGGAGCAGCGGCCGTCGGGAGCCCGGAAATTGCTTCCGAGCCGGGGAGGTCGAGCCCGGGCTTTGGATCGTGGGATAGACTGGTTTTGCAGGGCCCGCCCGGCGCGCGCGCTCGTCCCGCGCGGCCGCCGTCGGGGCTCAGGGCAGCCCATCCGACCGCCGGACTCTCTCGACCCCACACCTCATCGATGCGACGCAGTGCAAGTCTGGCCGGTTGGGTTCTCTCCCTGGTCTTCGCGGCGCCGCTGGTCGCCCAGACGCCTGATTACGAGCGCGAGGGAGCGCAGGTGTGGCGCAACGCGCAGGGCCGCCGCTGGCGCGCTGACGCGAGCCTCGCCACGCTGCGCCTCGCTCGCGGCGACTTCGCCACCTGGCGCGCGGGCCTGGCCCCAGGCTCCGCGCTGCGCCGCCTGGTGCATCAGCGCACCAATCGCCTGGGCTGGATCGACGTCGCGATCCCCTCCGATCTCGACGCTCTCACCGTGCTCGCCTCGCTGCGCGCGGACAAGGCCGTGCAGTCCGCGGAGCTCTCGGCCTTCGGCGAGTACAGCGGCGTGCCGAACGACTCGATGTTCGGCCAGCAGTGGCACCTGCGCAACACCGGTCAGGCCGGCGGGATCCCTGGCTCGGACCTCGGCGCGGTCGCCGCCTGGGACATCAGCGTCGGCGATCCGAGCGTGGTCATCGCGGTGATCGACTCGGGCACGCAGACCACCCACGCCGATCTGTCGGCCAACATCTGGCTGAACTCCGCGGAGATCGCCGGCAACGGGATCGACGACGACGCCAACGGCTTCGTCGACGACCTCCAGGGTTGGAACTTCGAGGCCAATACGCCCAACGTGATCACCTCCTCGTTCCACGGAACGGCGACGGCGGGCACGATCATCGCGCGCACCAACAACCTGCAAGGCGTGTGCGGGATTGCCGGCGGCTTCACGCCCGTCGACGGATGTCGCGGGATGATCCTGGCCGTGGGCACCCAGGCGCCGCAGGTCGCGCTGGTCGACGACGCGATCATCTACGCGGCCGACAACGGAGCGCGCGTGATCTCGATGGCCTTGGAAGTTCCTCAGACCCCGGCGATCGACGCCGCGCTGGCCTACGCCCACGATGTGCGCGGCGTGTGCCTGGTCGCGTCGGCGGGCAATCTCAACGGCGGACCGGTCCAGTACCCGGCGAACCAGACGCGCGTGCTCGCCATCGGGTCGAGCGGGACCAGCGACACGCGCTCGAGCTTCTCGTCCGTCGGTCCCGAGCTGTGGCTCGTGGCTCCCGGCGAGAACATCCGCACCACGACCGTCGGCAACGGGTTCATCACGAGCTCCGGGACTTCCTTCTCGGCGCCGCTGGTCGCGGGGATCGTGGGCCTCTTGTTCGCGCACATGCCGAGCCTCTCGGCCGACGACGCGCGAACGGTCTTGAAGCTCAGCGCCAAGGACATCGGCGCGGTCGGCTTCGATCCGCAGACGGGTTGGGGCCGGGCCTCGGCCTCGGGCGCGCTCACGCTGCTCTTGAACTCGGACTGCGACGGCAACGGGCTGTATGACCCGCGCCAGATCGCCAACGGAGTTTCGCAGGACGCCAATGGCAACGGGATTCCCGACGAGTGCGAAGTGCTCGTCTACTGCACGGCGAAAGTGAATTCACTGGGCTGCACGCCGCAGATCGCGGCGACGGGCTCGCCCTCCGCGTCGGCGGGCTCGGGCTTCGTGGTCAGCGCGTCCTCGGTGCGCAATCAGCGCTCGGGCGTGCTGCTGTACGGTTTCACGGGTCGCGCGGCCCTGCCTTTCGGCGGCGGCACCCTGTGTCTCGCGGGCAGCTTGCGGCGATCCGCGGTCGTGAATTCCGGCGGCTCGCCCGGCGGCGACGACTGCAGCGGCGTGCTCGCGATCGACATGAATGCCTTCGCCCTCGGCCTGGCCGGTGGACTCCCCCATCCAGCCCTGTCCATGCCCGGTGCTCGGGTCGGCTGTCAGTGGTGGTCGAACGATCCGGTGCCCGGGAACGCGGGCAACCCGAGCCTTTCCGCGGCCCTCGAGTATTCCGTCGCGCCCTGAAAACCCACTGTCAGGCCTGTAAGGCTGACCGTCAGGAACCGCGGCCGACGCTGGGCGCCGCCTTGCGCAGGCTCCAGCCGATCACGAGGCCGAGGACCAGCACGCCCGCGATCGGGATCTGCCAGCGCTCGAAGCCCAGGAGCTTTTCCTGGTGCACCGCGACCATCAGGAACAAGAGCGGCGTCGACATGAACAGGTTGTGCCGCGAGCGGACTCCGGCGCGGTCCAAGTCTTTCGGATCCGGAGCCTTGCCTTCGCGCGTCGCGGCGACGATGCGGCGGAAACAGGGGACGATCGTATTCCAGGCGTTGGCGACCATCGCCGTGCCGAGCAGACCGCCGATGTGGATGAAGATCGCGCGGTGGGACATGTGCAGGTACGAATCGAGGTAGCAGCCGTAGCCCACGGCGACCGCGGCCCACAAGAGGTATCCGATCTCGGCAAACTTCGCGGTGGCGCGCGCGATCGCGTCGTAGACGATGAACAACAGGAACATGCCGCCGAAGGCCTGGCCGATCAGGCTCCAGGGCATGTGCTCACCCGCGTGCTCGCTGGTCGCGGCGTAGATGATCGGCGAGGATTTCGACGAGTAGTACAGCTTCATCAGGAGCGCGATGCCGGTGAGCCAGGTCAGGAGCGAGCCCCACGCGAACCAGAACATCGTGCGCGGCACGTATTCGGGCACGACCTTGCGCCGCACGTCGGCTTCCAGCGCCGCGACCGCGTTGGCATGGATCAACGTGAAGGAATACAGCATCGACAGCCAGACCACGCCGGCGATCAGGTGCACCCAGCGGTAGACCAGCTGGTCGTAGTCCAGTCCGTTCTGCACCTGTGTCGCGAGGGACGCGAAGACGAGCGGAGTGTGCTGCATGGGACTATTCCTTCTTCTTGTACGTGAGGCAGATGCGCGCGCCGGCATCGCCAGCGAGGGTGACGCTTGCAGTCAGTTTCCCGAGCACCTCGTGCCAGGCGTGCAGGTGGTATTCGCCGGGCGGCAGGCCCGCCAGCGTGAAGCGCCCGTCCGCGCCGGTCACGGCGTAATACGGATGATCGAACACGCCGACCCAGGCTTTCATCCACGGGTGCAGATCGCAAAGGATCGGCAGGGGATTTTCCGCGGTGGTGAAGACGGTTTCGATCGCCGGCGCGCCCTCGGCCTGGCTGATGTTGAAGTCCGCATTGCGTCGCGGCAGGGCGTGCACGTTGTGCCGCGCGCGGTCCTCGTTGGTGATCTCGAGCTTCTGTCCGACGCGCAAGGCCAGGGCGTGAGGGCGGTAAACGCAGCCGCGCTGGCGCAGCACCAAGGCCTCGGATGGAACTTGCGCCTCGTGCGCGGGCGGATTGTCGAGCCACACGAAGACGTTGGCGAAGCGAGCTTCGTGGATCACCCAGGTTTCGGTCAGCGCCGGCTCGTTGGGATCGAGGCCGCAGCCGCCCTCGGCGGAGGTGTTGATCGGTACGCGGTCGGGAGGAACGCCGTCGAACACGACCAGGCCTTCGATCGTTCCCTTCGCGGGAGCGACGGCCTCGAAGCTCGCCAGGGTGCGCGACAGGTCCGAAGTGCCCGCGGCGGCTTCGACAACCACCGGCTTGGGCGGCGCTTCCTTGCTGCACGCGGCTGCGAGGAGCAGCAACGCCAGGAGTCCTGCCTGCTCCATTCCGCTCATCAAACCAGCTCGAACATCAACTGCAAGCGCAGGAAATCGACGTCGACCAGGCGCACGGCGATCGGATAGCCCTCCGTGAACGAAAGCGACTTCTTCCCCTGCCGGATTTTGATCGTCGCTCCGCTGACCTCGACGCGATCCCCGATTTTCTTCGCCGGCAGGAAGCCGTTGACGTTGAACTCGCTCAAGTACAGCTCGAGACCCGCCGGCGAGACCCGCGCGACTTTCGCGTCGAGCTTCTCGCCGATGTGCGGGTGCATGAACTGACACACCTTGAGATCGCCGATCGCCGTCTCGCACATCTCCGCGACCTCGCTCTGGGCCGAGCAGTGGCTGGCGATCTCGTTCAAGTCGGCGAGCAGGGCATCGGCCTTGAGCTCGACCGCCGCTTCGTCCCCGCGGCTCTCGACGCTCCACAGCCAGCGGTGCACCAGGAGATCGGGATAGCGGCGGATCGGGGACGTGAAATGCAGATACGCCTTGCGCGCCAGACCGAAGTGCGTCGCGACGTCCTCATGGTCGTGGACTTCGTACACCGCGCGCTCGATCAGGCCGAGGATGCGCTGGATCAAGGCCTCGGCGTTGGGTTTCTTGCGCGCGGCGCGGATCAAGCGTCCGATGTCGCGGCCGGTCAGGCGCTCCTTGGTCGGCACGTGCATGCCGTGCTCTTCCAGTTGCTTGGCGACCGCTTCGATCTCCTCGGGACTCTTCTCGGGGTGCACGCGGTAGATCGTCGGCAGGCCGCGCTCGCGGAACAGATCACCCACGGCCTGGTTGGCGGCGAGAGCGGTCTCCTCGATCAAGGTCATCGAGAAGTAGCGCGGGTAGTCGACGACCTTCACGACCTCGTGCTTCTCGTCGAAGATGAACTTGCGCTCGCGCGAAGGCATGCGCAGCGAGCCCTTCGCGTCGCGCAGCTTCTGCTGCACGAGGGTCCAGCGCTTGAAATGCTCGAGCGGGACGCGCAGGTCCTCGAGGCCGCGCGCTTCGTCGCTCGCGGACTTGTCGAGAAGCTCCTGCACGCCGCGGTAGGTCGTGCGCCGGCGGCTGTGAATTACGCTCTTGTGCACGCTGGCCGCGGTGCGCTTCCCGGCGGCGTCGAAGCTCATCAGGACGGTGTACGTCAATCGATCGCGGCGCTCGACCAGCGAGCACAGGCCGTTCGAGAGTTCCTCGGGCAGCATCGGAACCACCTGGTCGGCGACGTACACGCTCGTGCCGCGCGCCAGGGCTTCGGCGTCGAGCGCCGTGCCCGGCCGCACGTAGTGCGCGACGTCGGCGATGTGCACGCCGACCTGGTAAGCGCCGCCGGGCAGGGCCTCGATCGAGATCGCGTCGTCGAAGTCCTTCGCGTCGTCGCCGTCGATCGTGAAAATGACCTTGTCGCGCAGATCGAGCCGGTCTTTCATATCGGCCGCGGACGGATCGCGCGGCAGGCTCGCGACCTCGTCGCGCACGTCGCGCGGAAAAATCGTGCGGATGCGGAAGGAAGCGAGGATCTGCATCTCCTCGGAATCTTCCTCGCGGTAGCGCTCCGGTCCGTGGGTCATCGGACCGAAGGCCCGCGGCCGGGCCGCGATACGCTCGCGCGCCGTGCCGTGCTTCAAGGCCTCGACGTCGTAGGCCTGGTCCGGATCACCGGCGCCGTCGAAAGTGAAGCCGCGCTCGCCGTCTTTCGGCGCAGCAGCCGGCTTGGGCTCGATGCCGCGCGCGCGAGCGAGGTCGCGGAAGTTCTTCAGCGGCTTGTCGCCGGGGCCGCTCATGTCGCGGTCGTCCCAGCGCGACGCTTCGCGATCAGCGCGAGGACCAGGGAGGCGGACAGCAAGGCAAGCAAGGGATCGATCGGGAAACGATAGCGCTCGGACACGTGCGTCACATAGTACGCCAATCCGAAGCAGGCGAGCGATCCAAGGAGCAGGACGCGCTCGCGCCGCGGGCCGCGCCAGCGCAAGGCGCCGATCCAGCCCAGGACGCCGATCGTCGCGAACGAAAGGAATTTGGCCCAGGCGAGCGGATCGAAAGGCGAGCGCGCATTCTGGCTGGTGCGCTGGTCGACGATCGGCGGATCGCCGATCCAGAAGTACTGCACACGCCACAGGCACAGCTTAAGGAAGCGCGCAGGCTCGGCGTGGATCCACGCGAAGGCCCGCGCCATGCAATCCGCGGAGTAGGCCTTCTCGCCCAGCGACTTGTAGAGCGCGAGCTCCTCGGGAACGTGCGAAGGATGGAACTTGAACGGTTGCGGATGGCCGTTGGACTCCGGATTGTTCCCGACGCGCAGCTCGACGCCGAAATTCGGCCGAAGATTGCGCGTGCCGAGCACGCGAGCGTTGCGCATCGACCAGGGCGCGCACACGGCGAAGATGCCGATGAGCAGCAGCAGGATCGTCCGCGCGCGCGCGCGGCACTCGCCGCGGCTGAGTGCGACGTACGCGAGCACCGCTGGAAGCAGGGCCAGGGGCGCGGGGTTGAGCAGCGCGAGGGCTCCCCAAGCGAGACCGAGGCCGATCGCGCTGCTCGATTTCGCCAGGGCTCCCGGTCGGGTGAGAGCCGCCAGGCACGCGACGGTCCCCAGAGCCACGAAGCTCGTGTCCCACACCACGTTGATCGCGTTCCACACGCTCGGCGGATACAGCGCGAAGAAAATCCCGCCCCACCAGCCTGCGCGTGCAGCTCCCAGGTTCGCTCCGAGGCGCACGATCACCACGCAAGTCGCCGCGCTGGCAAGCGCCTGAAGCGCGAAGAGACAAAATGCCATCGACGGATTCACCCCGTCGAACACAGCCATCAAGCTCGCGATCAAGGCCGGATAGGGCGGCGTGAGCCAGGCGCTCGGCCCGGTTCCATGCGCCCACGGATCCGCGAGCCCGTGCCCGAGCCAGATCGACTGCCCGAGGCAGGCGGCCTCGTGGCCAAAATCCCAGGCGCTCCTTCCATCCGCTGCCCGATGGGGCGCGAGCACGAGGAGCGCGACGAGGCGCAGCGCGAGGGCCGCGAGGAACAGCCAGAAAAGACCTCGGCGTCCGCGCATTCCTGCGACCGGACCTGGCCGTTCGCCGTTCACGCGACGAAGTTCACTTTGCGGAAGCGCGCCGGCGCCGCGCCGTGACTCATCTCCGCGATCTGCATCGGGTTGCCCTTGCCGCAGTTGGGCACGCCCCACAGGCGCCAGTGGCTCGCGTCGCACACCGCGTCGCAGGAATTCCAGAAATCGACGGTGCGGCCCTGGTAGGTCGGGCTGCGCAACAACCGAGTGCGCACGCCGTGCTTGATCTCCCAGCCCAGCTCAGTCGTGAACTGGAAGTTGACGCGCTGCTGGTCGATCGACCAGGTCTTGACCGTGTCGCAGAGCACGGCGTCCTCGGTGTCGGCGATCAAGGCCTCGAGCTTCCAGGTGCCCGGCATCAACGAAAGATTCGTGATGCGCACGATCGCGGGATGGAACCAGCTCTCCGCGCGGGCAGCGCCGCGGCTCGCGGCCTCGCCGATGCGCGCGGCCCAGGCGCGGCTGGTGTGGAAGCCGGAGAAGCGGCCGCGCTCGACGATCGGCCAGCGCCCGGAAGCGACGCCTTCGTCGTCCCAGCCGCGCGTGTCCAGGCCCCCCACCGCCGTCGAATCGGCGACGAGGTCGACCAGCTCCGAGCCGTATTGCAGATCGCGCAGCATCGCGGGCTGGGCGAAGGAACCGCCGGCGAGATCGCGCTCGGCGCCCAGGGCGCGGTCGAGCTCGGTCGGGTGCCCCACCGACTCGTGGATCTGCAGCATCAACTGGTTGCCCATCAGGATCAGGTCGCGCTGGCCGGCCGGGCAGGCGGGCGCGCGGCACAGGGCGATCGCTTCGTCGCGCACGCGTTCGCCGTGGCTCGCGAGCTCCATCTCGAGCACATGCTCGTAGCCGCGGCCCGCGAAGTCGCCGCCGAAGGAAGCGGGATAGCTACGCCGCTCGCACTGGCCGGCGTCGATCGCGGTCGCGGCAAGCCCCGCGCCGGTGCGCGTCAGGACCTGGTGCACGTCGAGCCCGTCGCTGGAGACATGCCAGCGCTCCTCGCGCCGCAGCGACAGGGCCGCTTCGCGCACGACGACTTCCGGACGGCCCGTCAAGCTCTGCTCCGCCGCGCGCAGGAGCTCGATGCGCTCGCGCAGCGGCACGTTGAAGGGATCGATCGAAAGCGGCGTGCGGAATTCGCCGCGGTGACCGGGCTCGCGAGCGTATTCGAGCGGGCTCTGCATCGCCTTGGCGAGCTCGCGCGCGCTGGCGACGGCGCGCGTGGCCGCGGCGATCGCCCGCTGATCGTCGTCCGAACCCGTCAGCGGCAAGGCAGCGAATCCCACCGCTCCCGCGACATGCGCCGAGATCCCCAGGCCGAATTCTTCGCGCGCGTTCGACAGGGCGAGCTCGCCGTTGCGCACCAGCAGGTCCTCGACCGAAATACGCTCGACGCGCGCGTCCGCGAAGCTCGCGCCTTCGCGCATAGCCGTGTCGACCGCGAGCTTGGCCAGCTGGTTCATGGATCTCAGAAATCGGTCGCGGAGGTGAATCGGAAACGTTCCAGGCGCAGCGAAGGCGCGACGATCTCGCCATCGAACAAGGCGCCGGCCACCGCGGACTCGCTGCCCACGCCGCTGAGACCCGCGAGGGCTTCGACGAGCGATTGCGTGAAACGCAGATTCTTCACGGGGTGTCGGACCACTCCGTCCTCGATCCAGAAAGTTCCGTTGCGCGTCATGCCGGTCAGCAGGAGTTCCTTGGGGTCGATCGCATTGGTGTAGTGGAACTGGCTGATCAGCAGACCGCGCTCGATGCCGCCGAGCAAGCTTCGATACGTCTGATCGCCTGCGGCAACCACCATGTTCTGCGGTGAAGGCCCCGCGTTGGACGGCTGGGCCTGGGCATGGCCGCTGGAAGTCTCGCCGCGCTTCGCGGCGAAGTGGCGATCGGTCACGGGCTTGCCCAGACGGCCGCGATCGACGAGCACCATGCGCTGCTTGGGCGTTCCTTCGCCATCGAAGGCCAGGGCCGGCATCAGCGGATTCGTGGGATCGTCGGCGATCGACAGACTCTCGGGCCAGACCTGCGTGCCTTCGCGGCCGCAGAGGAAGGAGCTCTGCTCCTCGACCTCGCGCGCGCCAAAGCCCTGGTAGGCCGCGAACAAGAGAATTGCGCTGACCGCCAGCGGTTCGAGCAGCACGCAGTATTCGCCGGGCGCGAGCGCCACCGGATCGCGACTGCGCGAGGCCTTGTCGATCGCGCGGAGCATGACCTCCCGGTGGTCGACGATTCCGGGCTCCGCGCCAGAGGCCTGAGCCGTTCCCGCGCCGCCCCCGCCCGAAGCCGAGAGCGAAAAAGCGTGCCGGCCGGTCTGGCCGTAGACGGCGCGACCGCGCGAATTGACGATCGCCTTGGCGAGGGCGCTGGATTGGATCAGGCCGGCGGGCTCGAGCTGCGCGATCTGACAAGCTTTCAGCGCCGTGAGAATGACGCGCGACTTGTCCGCGAAACTGTGGGCGAGCACCGCGGGGTGGACCAGCGTGTCGCGCACGACGACCGAGCCGCCCAGGGGAACCAGCTCGGGATTGGCCGGCGCGAAGCTCGCGAGCTGCATCGCGCGCTCGAGAGCTCGCCGGCCTTCGGCGATCGAATTCGCGGCGACCGACGCGCGCGACTCGCGCAGGCCGCCAGGACCGTCGAGGCGCACGCGCACCGCGAGCTCGAAGCGCTCGCGATCCGCGGACTGGGTCGGACCGCCGGAAGCGAAGCGCGCGAAGCGCTCGATGCCGTGCTCGAACGTGACCTCGGTCTCGTCCGCGGTGCTCTCGCGCACGAGTCCTTCGGCAATCTCCAGCGCCTGCTCGCGCGAAACGAGGCTCATGCGGAAGCGCGCACTCAGCGCACCACGAAGTTGACGAGCTTCCCGGGCACCACGATGGTCTTGACCACCGTCTTGCCCGCCAACCAGGATTCGACCGCGAGGGTCGCGGCCTGGATCACCTCGTTCTCCGCCGCGGCCTTGGCGAGCTTCGCGCGCCCGCGCAGCTTGCCCAGGACCTGCACGGCGTACTCGACCTCGTCGTTCTCGAGGAAGCTCGCATCGACGCGCGGCCAGGCGCTCTTGTGCACCGAATCGGAGTTGCCCAGGCGCTGCCAAAGCTCTTCGGCCATGTGCGGCGCGAAGGGCGCCAGCATGGCGACGAAACGCGAAGCCTGGCCGCGATCGAAGCTCGCACTGCGCGGCTGAGCCACGTTCAGGAACTCCATCATCGCCGCGATCGCGGTATTGAAATTCAACTGGCGGAACGAATCGTCGACGCGCGCCAGGGCGCGGTTCAGCTGGCGCTCGATCTCCAGGTTGTCGCCGCTGCGCGATTCGACCTGCTGATCGATCGCGAGCGTCGGCCGCAGGGCCCCTTCGGTCTTTTCGTCGACGTACAAGCGCCACACGCGCTCGACGAAACGGCGGCAGCCGGGAATGTCGCGCGTGTTCCAGGGCTTCGAATCGGCGAGCGGCCCCATGAACAGCTCGTAGAGCCGGAAGGAATCCGCGCCATATTCCGCGATGATGTCGTCGGGATTGACGACGTTCTTCAGCGACTTGGCCATCTTCGTGACGATCTGCGCCACGGGCTCGTCGCTCCCGCGCCGCACCCAGCCGTCGCCGCGCGCCACGATCTCGTCGGAGGCGACCAGGCGTCCGCTCGGATCCTGAAAGGCAAAAGCCGTGATCATCCCCTGGTTGAACAGGCGCTGGAACGGCTCCTTCGTCGACACCAGGCCGAGGTCGAAGAAAACCTTGTGCCAGAAGCGTCCGTACAACAGGTGCATCACGGCGTGGGCCGCGCCGCCGACGTAGAGATCGACTGGGCCCCAGTACTTCTCGGTCGCCTTGGAGAAGGGCTCGCGGTCGTTGTGCGGATCCATGAAACGCAGCCAGTACCAGCACGAGCCGGCCCAGCCCGGCATGGTGTCGGTGTCGCGCAGGGCCGGCGAGCCGCTGGCCTTGTGCGTGGTCTTGATCCAGTCCTTGGCGCGCGCCAACGGCGCCGAGCCATCGGCGGCCGGCTTGAAATCGGCGAGATCCGGCAGCACGACCGGCAATTCGCTGTCGTCGACCGCGACGATCTTGCCGTCGGGCAGGTGGATCAACGGAAACGGCTCGCCCCAGTAGCGCTGGCGCGAGAAGAGCCAGTCGCGCAAGCGGTACGTGGTGCGTCCGGCGCCGACCTTGCGCTCGCCGAGCAGTGAGAGGATGCGCTGTTTCGCCTGGGCCGAAGACAATCCGTCGATCGGCGCCGAATTCACCGCGACGCCCTCGCCTGCGAAGCAGGTTCCCTGAGCCACGCCGCTCACGCCGGCCGGCGGCTGCACCACCTCGACGATCGGCAGGTCGAATTTGCGCGCGAATTCATGGTCGCGGTCGTCGTGGCCGGGCACCGACATGATCGCGCCGGTGCCGTATCCCCACAGCACGTAGTCCGCGACCCAGACCGGAATTCTTGCGCGCGGATCGCTCGGATCCGCCAGCGGATTCAAGGCATATAGACCGGTGAACACGCCGCTCTTGTCCTTGGCGAGATCGGTGCGCTCGAGATCGGACTTCGCCGACGCGGCGCGCACGTAAGCCTCGACAGCCTCGCGCTGCGCCCCCGCCGGCAAGGACTTCAACAAAGGATGCTCCGGCGCCACGACCATGAACGTCGCGCCGAACAACGTGTCCGGCCGCGTCGTGAACACGCTCAAGCGCTCGCTGCCGCGGCCCTCCAGCGCAAAATGGATCTCCGCGCCCTCGCTCTTGCCGATCCATTCGCGCTGCTGGCTCTTGATCGATTCAGGCCAGTCCAACCCTTCGAGATCGTCGAGCAGCCGCTCCGCGTAAGCCGTGATCCGCAGCATCCACTGCTTCAACGGACGCCGCACGCAGGGATGATTCCCGCGCTCGCTGCGTCCATTGATCACTTCTTCGTTGGCAAGCACCGTCTTCAATTCCTCGCACCACCAGACCGGCACGTCGGCCTGGTAGGCGAGCCCGCGCTCGAACAGGCGCTTGAACAGCCACTGGGTCCAGCGGAAGAACCTCGGGTCGGACGTGTCGACCTCGCGCGACCAGTCGAAGGACAGACCGATCTTCTTCAGCTGCCGCCGGAAGTTCGCCGTGTTGACCGCGTTGCTCTCGCGCGGATGCTTGCCGGTCTGGATCGCGTACTGCTCGGCGGGCAGGCCGAAGGCGTCCCAGCCCATGGGGTGCAGGACCTGGAAGCCCTCCATGCGCTTCTTGCGCGCCACCACGTCCGTCCCGACGTAGCCGACGGCGTGGCCGACGTGCAGGCCCGACCCCGAGGGGTAGGGGAACATGTCGAGCACGTAGTACTTGGGCTTCTTGGCGTCGAAACCCGGCTCGCCCGGGTTGGGCGTGCGGTAGGTCGCGTCGCGTTCCCAGCGCGCTTGCCAGCGCTCGTCGATCGCTCGCGCGTCGTAGGCGTTCTCGTTCAAGGGGGTGCTGCTCGTTCGCCGTGGCGGCGTGGTCGGGGGTTCGAGCGCACCAAGATAGGGGCCGGGAAGGTTTCAGACCAACCGCATGCTCACTTCCAGCCCCGGAGGATTGACGGACAAGCGAGCGCTGGTCATGCTCCTCGCCCGTTCTCTCGGGGGATTAGCTCAGTTGGTAGAGCGCTACAATGGCATTGTAGAGGTCAGGGGTTCGAACCCCCTATCCTCCACCACACACGCGGCCGCCGGCTCGAAGGAGCTGGCGGCCGCGCCTCTTTCCCGGCGGATCACCGCGCTCCGAGGCCCCGGTTCTGTATCTTGCGCCACCCGATGACCGAGCTGGCCCATCCCGACCGCCTGGCGAAGATCGAAGCGATGCGCGCGGAAGGGATCGATCCCTACCCGGCTCGCGGCGTGAGCGCCGAGCCGATCGCGAGCCTCCTGGCCGAGGTCGGCACGCCCGAGGCGCCGGGAGCGCGGCTGGGCAGCCAGGCGACGATCGCCGGCCGGCTGCTTGCGATGCGCGACTTCGGCAAGCTCGTGTTCGCGCCCGTGATGGACCGCAGCGGCCGGCTGCAGATCGGTCTCGAGCGCGATCGCCTGGGCGTCGAGTGGTGGCCGAAGCGCAAGCTGCTCGACGGCGGCGACCTGGTCGGCGTGACCGGCGTCCTCGGCCACACCAAGAAGGGCGAGCCGACCTTGTGGGTCACCGAGATCCGCCTGCTGGCCAAGGCCGTCGCGCCGCCGCCCGAGAAGTGGCACGGCCTGGTCGACGTCGAAGCGCGCTACCGCCGCCGCTACGTCGACCTGTGGGCGAGCGACGGCGTCGCCGAGGTCTTCGTCAAGCGCTCGCGCATCGTCAGCGCGATCCGCCGCTTCCTCGAAGCCCAGGGCTACATCGAAGTCGAGACGCCGACCCTGCACCCGATCCTCGGCGGCGCGACGGCGCGGCCCTTCGTGACCCACTACAACGCCCTCGACCACGATTTTTTCCTGCGCATCGCGCCCGAGCTGTACTTGAAGCGCTGCATCGTCGGCGGGCTCGAGCGCGTGTTCGAGATCGCGCGCAACTTCCGCAATGAAGGGCTTTCGCCGCGGCACAATCCCGAGTTCTCGATGCTCGAGCTCTACGAAGCGCAGGGCGATTATCGGCGCATGATGGAGATCGCCGAGACGATGATCGAGAGCGTCGCGCGCGAGGTGAACGGCACGACGGCGATCACGTTCCGCGAGAAGGGCTACGACCTGCGCGCGCCCTTCGAGCGCAAGAGTTATCGCGAGCTGTTCCTGTTGCACGCGGGTTGCGCCTACGACGACGAGCCGCGCGTGCGCGCCAAGGCCGCGGCGCTTGCGATCCCCGATCCGGGCAGCTTCGCGAAGCTTTCCAACGACGTCTTCGAAGCCTGTGTCGAAGATCATCTGCACGGTCCGGTGATCGTGTTCGACTATCCCGTGGAGATCAGCCCGCTCGCCAAGCGCAAGCCGGGCGAGCCGCGCATCGCGGAGCGCTTCGAAGTCTTCCTCGGGGGCATGGAGCTCGGCAATGCGTTCAGCGAGCTCAACGATCCCGCGGATCAGTATCAACGATTTGCCGAGCAGGTCGCGACCAAGGATCCTGAAGCGCCGGGCGAGATCGACATCGACTACGTGCAAGCGCTCGAGTACGGCATGCCGCCCGCCGGCGGCCTTGGGATCGGCATCGATCGCCTGGTCATGGTGCTGACGAACCAGGACGCGATCCGCGACGTGCTGCTGTTCCCCGCGCTGCGGCCGCGAGCTCCCGAGACACCCGGCGACGCGCCGGAGCCGGCGAAGAGCTGATGTACCGCTGGTTCTTGAGCCTGCGCTACCTGAGAGCGCGCAAGACCAACCTGATCGGGATCGGCGGCCTGTTCGTCGGCGTCGCGGCCTTGATCATGATCCTCTCGATCATGACCGGCTTCCTCGAGGAGACGCGCATGTCCGTGCGCGGGAGCCTGTCGGACATCGTGATCACGCCCTTCTTCGGCACGAATCCGAGCAAGAAGGTTCCCATCGACCCTGCGAAAATGCTCGCGGAGGTGCGCCTCGACCCGCGCGTCGCGGCCGCGACGGCGCATCTGGTCTGGTACTGCCAGGTCACGAAGGTCGGCGCCGACGCTCAGGACATGGTCTCGCTCCTGTCCAATTCGCAGATCGGCAATCTGACCGCGGTGCAACTCGTCGGCGTCGACATCCCCGACGAGTATTCAGCGACCGAGTTCAAGGCCTCTCTAGAGCGACTTCCCCTCCAAGGCGCCCCGGTCGACAACGTCGAGGATCCCTTCGCGATCCCCGAGAGCATGCAGCCGAACGGCTTGGAGCGGGGCGTGATCGTCGGCGAGAAGCTCTATTCCAACCTGAATCTGCGTCGCGGAAACCGCATCAAGTTCGCGACCTTCGTCGAGGATCCCAAGCGCAGCAGTCAGTGGATCAGTCAGTCGCGCGACTACGTCGTCGTCGGCACGTTCCGCTCCAAGGAAAACGAGATGGACATGTCGCGCGTCTATCTCGACCGCGCCGAGCTGGTCGATTTCCTCTCGAGCCCGAGGTATTTCAGCGAAGTCCTCGTGAAGTTGAAGGACTACAAGCGCGACGGCGAAAAGCTCCGCGCCGAATGGGGCGGTTCCTATGACCCAGGAAGTCCGCCGGGAAGTCTGGGCGCCAAGGAATTGGTCTACGGCCACCCGAGCGAGGTGAAGACCTGGGAGCAGTTCCGCCACACGCTGCTCGGCGCGATCAAGAACGAGCGCGTGCTCATGGGCATCATGCTGAGCCTGGTGCTGCTGGTCGCCGGCTTCACCGTCTTCGCGATCCTCTCGATGATGGTCACGGAGAAGCGCCGCGACATCGGCATCCTCACGGCACTGGGCGCAACTCCGCGGGGCGTGATGACCAGCTTCCTGATGATCGCCTTCTGGGACGCGCTGATCGGAGCCCTGCTCGGCGCGGTCGTCGGCACCTGGGGCGCGCTCGAGATCGACGGAATCGAGCGATGGCTGTCGAGCACCTTCGGCGTGCAGATTTTCGATCGCAACGTGTACCTCTTCGACACGATCCCGAGCGTGGTCGAGGTCGTCCCCGTGGCGCTGATCGTGCTCGGCGCCTTCGTCTGCGCGATCCTGTTCGCCGCGATCCCGGCCTGGAACGCCGCCAAGCTCGACCCGCTCGAGGCCTTGAGGCACGAATGAGCAAGCCCGCACAAAAACCGGCCCCGTTCGCGCGTGCGGACGCGATGCTCAGCGCGCGGGGCATCCGCAAATCCTTCAGCATCGGCGACCGCACGCTCGAGATCCTGCACGGCGTCCACATGGACCTCTACCGCGGCGAATTGCTGGCCCTGACCGGCACCTCGGGCGCGGGAAAATCCACGCTGCTGCACATCCTCGGCCTGCTCGACCGACCGAGCGAGGGCACGGTCACGATCGACGGAGTCAGTGCCTGGGACCTCTCGCTCGCCCAGCGCGCGCAGATCCGCAACCAGAAGATCGGCTTCGTGTTCCAGTTCTATCACCTGCTGCCCGAGCTCGACGCGATCGAGAACGTGCTGCTGCCCGCGATGATCCACGAGTCGCGCGGGACGTTCAGCAAGCGCCGCCGCGAGCACGTCGACCACGCGCGCGAGCTGCTCGCGACCTTCGGCCTCGCCGACCGCGACGCCCACCGTCCGAGCCAGCTCTCCGGCGGCGAACGCCAGCGCGTCGCATTGGCCCGCGCGCTCTTCCACGACCCCGCGATCCTGATCGCCGACGAGCCCACCGGAAACCTGGACAGCAACACCGGCGAAAAAGTCCTCGACCTGATCTTCCGCGAACAGGAACGCCGCCAACTCTCCCTGCTCCTCGTCACCCACGACGAACGCCTCGCCGCCCGCTGCCAACGCCAACTCGTCATGGCCGACGGCATGATCGAGCTCGACACCGCGATCAAAATGCCGGACTAGCAGGTACCCGGTATTCCACCACCATCCTGAACACTGCCGAAACCAGCCGCGGGCCGATCTCCTTCTGGAACGCCAGCGCGCTAGGCTTGCGGCATGGACTCCAAGGAAAAGCCCGAGCCCAAGTGGGTCGGCAACATGGGCGCCTACCTAGCCTGGCCGGTGATCCTGATCGTCATTGCAGGAATCATCTTCGTGCTCTTGTTCGTTGGCTTCTGACAGGGCCTTCGGGCGCGAGGACGCGTGCTCCAAAGCGAAGATGCCCCTTCTCTCGGACACTCCTCGCTGCGGGGCCATGTGCGTACACCCGGCGTCGAGAGCAACGCATCGTCCTTGAAGGTCACTGACGCGCATTGTTGGCTTGGCGCCGCGGGTTTACGATGAATCCATGACGAAGGGTGTCGACGAGGTGCTTGCGGAGGCTCTGCGGTTGGACTTGCGGGCTCGAGCGGAGATCGCCACGGAGTTGCTCGCAAGCCTCGACGGTCCTCCAGACGCAGACGCACAAGTCGCTTGGGAAGCCGAAATACAGCGACGTGTCGTGGCGATCGAGGCTGGAGAGATGCGACTCGAACCGTGGGCCGAGCTCAAGCGAAGGATCGAGCAGGAACTTCGACACGGGTGACTAGGTCGGTCCGCAGCAGCCAGCGTGCATCCGAGGAGCTCGCAGCCGCCGTGCGCTGGTACGAACTCCAGCGCGCCGATCTCGGGTTCGAATTCCTCGAGGCGATCAGTGCGGCAGTCTCCCTGATCGAGGAGAGCCCGGAGATTGGATCCCCGATCGGCGAGGATCCGCGGACTCGCCGCGTGCTGGTGGCGCGGTTTCCGTATCAAGTGATCCACCGCGTGCGTACAACTGAGATCGTGCTCGTTGCTTTCGCACATTCAAAGCGACACCCTGACTACTGGAAGTCGCGCGAGTAGATCTCTGGCTCGCCTCAGGATCAGCATCCGTGCCCTGGCCCAAGATCCGGCAGCGAACTACCCATCGACGCGATTCGAATGGTGCGAAGACCCACGAACTCAGATTCGAGTTCCGGTTCTCCGTCTTCGAGGAGCAGCCCGATGACCTGCTGGAGATTCTTCTCGAGCTTCTCGACGCTGGATCCTTGACTGTGGGCGCCGGACCAGCCGGGTACTGAGCCCACGAACAAGCCTGTCTCAAGATCGCGTTCCACGATCACGTTGAATGCGTGCATGAGGCTCTCTTCGCTTGTCGGATGATCGACTCAATTCGAGATCATGTGGCCCAGGGCGAAATGCATTCGTACCCAACGGGACTCCTCACGAGTCGCTCTCTCTTCGGCCCTAGAGTTGAGTTTTCAGGTCGAGACTGCGCGGACCGTCGACCCTTTCGATCGAAGGAACCTCTCCAGTCACCACGCCAATATTGTTGTTGATGCCGAAGATGAGGTAATGAACGACCGGACCCGTCCCACCGCGAAGCCTCATCTCTCCCCAGCTCTCGTATCCAGCTGAGTGCGGCGAATCCATCCAGATCCAAGCGCAACTCGACCCGAGCTTCGAGGGATCCGTGGTGCTGAGGAAATCCATGATTCCGCCACCTTCTTCCTCGGATGTGAACGCGTAGACGGCTGAGAATCGGATCAGGTACTTGGGATACCGGTCCGTGCCGTTGGGCGCCACGACGACCGTCGAGTCGAGTCACCGTGGGACTCAGAAAACAGGAGAACGCTGGCTAGAGTGCGCCGTCGTCTCGGGTCAGCGTCGTACTCCGTGCTCGAAAACGGTGTTTCCCACGCCTTCAGCTCCACGTTCTCAGCTATCGCTCCTGCATCGGAAGGCGGGGGAAATGTAAGAAATGGCGGTGGAATACCGGGTACCGCTACAGACCGCGATCGTCGTGCGGCGCGTCGAGGGCGGGGCCGATGCCGCGGGGTTCGCCGGGGACTTTGC
>DATHET010000157.1:0-3141 GCA_035490315.1 Planctomycetota bacterium | reverse complement strand
CGGAAGACAGTTGAAGACTGGACTTGCCTTGGCACTTGACCGCGAAGTCAGTCGGAGTCGCGGCGCAGCCTGCGACGGTGATGACGGCAGCGAGAAATATGACGCTGGCGGCGGACGGCGCGCATTGTCTGATCGGCATGCGCTCGGTTCAGCTACTGCTTCTGTAGTGCCTTGAGCTTGGCCGCCATCTCCGCGTACTTGGCTGCGTTCTTCACCTCGGACATCGGGGTGAATGCTGGCTCTTCTTCAGTTGTCCCGAAAATATCGGCTGGCAGGCGACTGGGGCGATCTGAATAGGGCTTGATGCGCACAGGCACGAAGATCTCTTCGCGCTCCAGTCGGGCGCGTTCCAACTCGCGCAGCTTCTCGCGGAGCGAGATGCTCATTGGGGTCATGCGAAAGTTCTGCCGCCGGGCGGCGATGATTTCCGCCAGATCCGAAGTGGCAACGAGATTCGACGCTGCCGGTGTCGTGCTCGCCTCTGCGACGACTGGAGCCTCGACCGCCTCGCGGTGACGGCCCTCCGGGTCTGAAGGCATCTCGATCGAGACGGCTTCCATGATCCTTGCACTGCGATCGGACACCTGCGGGGGAGAAATGTCCATGACAACCGGCGTCGGTTGCCGCGCCATGAGAAAGGCCAGAACAGCGCAACCGGGGATCAGGAGGAGGAGGATTCGTGATCGCATGGGCGTCTGCTCGCTGGGCCGCGAGCGAGCGGACTCAGTCTATGGCTTCGCTCGCGCGCGGCAACGGGACTTCGCCTAGAAGAGATTCGACGGCCGCTTTCCGGTGGACATGCCGGACGCGCAACCCGCACCAGCACCACACCACCCCTCGGAGAAAGCGGTAGATTGCCCTGACTTTGCGTTGCATCGCCACGCGCAGGCTTGCTTCGCGCCACCTGACCGCCAGGTCGCCTGGGATCGAAGCTCCGCCTTCGCCGTTTTTTAGTGAATGCTGTCACGAGCGGGCGTCCGGTTGCAGTCAGGGCAATAGCATGGACAAGTTTTGCTACCTCTTGGCGCTCGCGAGCCTGGCTGGCTGCGCGCAGATTCCTTCCCCCGAGGGACCATCCGATCCCGACCAGCCGGCGGTGGCAGCGCCAGCCTCGACCGCGGTTCCCTCTCTCAGCTCCACGAGCGGCGATCGCCACGCGCTTCCGGACCAGACACGCTGCGAGCTCATCGAGAAGCTCGAGTCTGCAACGCGGGATCCCGATGCAAAAGTACGGCACGGAGCTGCCTATGTACTCGGCCGGCGCGGGCCAGCGTCGAGTCTCGACGCAATCGGTCAGCTGGTCAGCGATCCCGACCCATTGGTCCGCCTGCAAGCGATCGGGCTCGTCGGAACCATCGGGACGATGAATCCTGGCCTCGAGAGGGCGGCCACGAGTTATCTGATGACCGGCGTGCGCGATTCGTGGCCGAACAATTCCAACAATGCGCTCCAGCAGCTCGCGCATTGCAGCGCATTGAATGCGAGCGAGCTGGATCTGGTTCGCGGATGGCTGCGCGATGGTGCGCCCCATGTGCAGATCTGTGCCGCGAGGATCCTCGAGCACGCGGGAGCGGTCGACGGATTGGAGCAGGGCGTCGTCGATTTGATCGAGAGCAACTACCAGAATTCATGGGATCGCCAGCTCGCTCTCCTGCTGGGTTGCATCCACGATGAGAAGAACCTTTGGGCCGTCAAGAGACTTCTCGGCAGCATGAACCCCAGCGTCCGGTTCACGGCGAAATGCGCTGCCGGCCGATTGGATGCAAGCGCAGTCGAATGGAAGGAACAGGCGCAGATCGAGTCCGACTACAACGAACAGAATCTGCAGGCACTCGAATCGCTCCGAGCGATGCCATGGCAGGCGGGTCCCGAAGACTCCGGAGCAGTCGAAGGAGATCCGGAATCCAGAACGGGCGATCGCGCGCGAGATGGCCCAGAGCACTCCTGAAAAGAGGGAGCTCCAATCGATTCGACGCAGACCGGATGGGAATTGGATCGCGAACGCCGGTGGGCGCGCGCTCCTCGAGGACGGCCGTCGCGTGGTCACCGAGGAGCCTGAATCGAAAGGCGAACCGGCGTGGTTGTACTTCTACTCGTCCGCGAACGAGCCGCTCGGCGCGCTCGAGCTCCCCATGGGAACCGATTGCCAGGCTCTCGTCACGTCGAAGCGTTGGATCGTGATCGGGGCGCTCGGGTCTGCGTGGACGCTCGTGAGGCTCGAGGACCAGAAGGTGTTCCGCTTCGATTCCGGTTTCGCGAAGGATAGGTACTGGGACTTCGGTCGGAGTCCCGACGGTCGGCTGCTGTTGCTGCTCGATACGAGTGCCCGAGAACTGGTCAGCTTCGAACTGCCGTGAGTTGTAGATCCCACGGCGACTTCGCGGACAACTTGTCCGTCGACTACACAGCGAGCTGACAATTGAGGAGGACCAGCTCGCTTCGTGTACCTTTGCGCCATGCGCGCGTATCAGACGCTGAAGTTCCTAATCACGAGCTTGCTGCTGGCGCTCCTCATCGCCGCCTGCCAGGCAACCCCGACGACGGTGGTGAGCGACACCAGTGTCCTGCCCGCCAACTGGCACTCGCTGAAGTCCTTCCGGTCACCCAGCGGAATGATCTTCGCCCATGACGAGGCTGCCGCGGAAGCAGCCAGCGGGATTTCGGCCGAAGTTGCCGCCGACTTCCGCCGCGTCACTGCACGCGAACCATCGCAGCGTGTGCTCGTCATCGCAGGCAGCCGGGACTGGTTGTCGGACGCCGATCCTTGCGATCGCTTGCGTCTTGCAGCGTGCGGCGCCGCGAGCTTGCAGGGTCAGCCGGAGCCAACCGCTGCAGATCTGACGCGTGAGTGCACCAAGGTCCAGAAGGAAGCGATCGATGCTGGTCTCGACTTGCAGACCGTGCTCGTGCTGAAGCCAGACACGCTGCGGGGAGACAACCTGGTCACGGATCTCGCACTTCCACCCTCGGCAGGTGCGGCGTTCGACTGGGCGATCGTGATCGCGACGCCGGACGAGTTGGCTACAGCCGTTCGCGAGCTCATCGACGCGGCGATGAAGAAAGAGAACCCGTCGATCGGGAAGCGGATGATGATGGCACCGCTCATGCCGTGGGTACGCGGCAAGGTGGTCGACGCCGCGC
>DATHET010000156.1:0-9169 GCA_035490315.1 Planctomycetota bacterium | reverse complement strand
TGTATCTCGGCAACACCGGCGGCGAGGTGTGGATGAGCGCGAATGAGGGCGCGAGCTGGAACTGCATCGCGCGTCACTTGCCTCACGTATACGCGGTCACGACAGCGCGTCTCACTCCATGAAGGTGCGCCTGCCCTCGCCCCTGTACTCCTACACGGGTGAGCGCGCCGAAGTCGACGCCCAGGGGGCGACTCTCGCGGAGGTGCTGGCCGACCTCGAGCGTCGCTTTCCCGGCCTGCGCTTCCGGATTGTCGACGAGCAGGACCGGATCCGTCCCCACATCAAGTTCTTCGTGGGACGTGAGCTCGCCACAGACCTCGCGTGGCCGGTTCGGCCCTCGGACGAGGTCATGATCGTCGCCGCGCTGTCGGGGGGCTGACGCGGCGGCCCCCCGACGTCGCCAGTCGGGTGCGGGCGGGAAAGTATTTGGAGGGACAGCCCGAGGTGACTCAAGCGGGGGCGCGAGAGGCGCCGATAGGAGCGCGCCGAGGGCTCCCTAACCCGCCTTCGGAGAGGAACACCTCCAATGGCATTTGCTCCGCTCGCCCCCCTGGTGTGCGCCTTGACCCTCGCGACCGCCGCTTCCGTTCAGGAAACGCAGTTCGTGGCAACGGCGACAACGACGCACTTCGAGGCCGTCAATCCCAACAGCTTCACGGTCCTGATGGTGCTCGGCAACGCAAACGGCGCCCGCACCCAGATGCTGATCGCGCCGGGCGCCCACTTCGAGACGAGTTTCCCTTCGGGGACGCTCGACGATGTTTACATCGAGATCGTTTTCTTTTCCCCGAATGGCCGCGTGTCGAGCGGAGCCGTGAGCTTTGATTCGATGATCGACTGGGACGCCGACCGGATCGAGGTCGACCTGGCCGGCCCGGAATGCGACGCCTGGATCTGCACGAACGGCATGCGACTGTCCGCAGAGTCTGGCTTCAATCTCGTACCGACAAGCTTGCTCGGTTCCACCGCGCCCTCGACTGCCCCCCTGGTCCTCGATCCGGCGCACGTGCCGGAAATCACGCCGGAGGACATCGACGACGACAACGTGGCGCCCAAGATCCGAGGCCCGATCAACCCGATCTGATTCCAACAGTCTTCGAGAAAGACGCGACCGGCGGCGATCCTTCGAAAGGACCGCCGCCGGTCGTTTCATCTCCGGTCAATCCTCGCTGCGAGCGCCGCGCGCGCCGTACACATCGGGCCGCATGTCGCGCCTCACGGGAATCTTGCGCTGCAATTCATCCGCGAGGTCCGGCTCGACCTCGCCCCCGACCAGCCCAGCCTCGCCATCTCCCTCGGCCAGCGTCCTTCCCGTCGGATCGACGAGCAGCGAATTCCCCGGGAATTCGAGGGCCAGCGCCCGCCGGCCAGCCACATCGCGACCGATCCGATTGCAGGCGAGCACGAAACACTGACCGCTCGCCGCGAGTCCGTGGACCAGCGCGCGCCACTGGCTGGCCCGACCCGAGGGCCATTGCGCCGGCACGAGCACGAGCTGCGCCGCGGCGTAGAAGGGCACGCGCGTCAGCTCGGGGAAGCGCAGGTCGTAGCAGATCACCGCGCTGACGCGCAGACCGCGCCAGACGACAGTCCGTGGAAGGTCCGCTCCGGCTTGGAACACGCTGTCCTCGGCGGTTGGGCCGAACAAATGCAGCTTGTCGTAGGCGAGCTGGAGCTTGCCGCCGGCGAAAAGCTCCAGTCGATTGACGGGGCTCGCTCCCCCGGAGGCATGCATTGCGAAGCTGGAGCCGGCCCAGTCGACGCCGAGGCGCGCGCTCGCATCGGCCAGCTCCGCGACCGCGCCGCGCGTGGCTTTCGTCAGGGCGGCCAGGTCATCGCCCGAATCGGGAAACGAAGTCACCCACATCTCGGGCAGCAGCACGAGCTCGATCCCCGCCTCGCGCGCCTGCTCGAGGCCCGCGCGCGCGGCGGCGAGGTTCCCGGCCACGTCGGAACGCCGGACATCCCACTGCAGCGCGGCAATTCTCACACGCCGAGCCTAGCAGTCCTTCGGCTGGCGATCGAATGGGGCGCGGAACGAGGTCCAACCAGGACTGCGTTCGAGACCTGGGACGTCGGACCGTAAGGTATCCGCGGTGGGAATGCTCGAGCTCTCTTCCGCGGCCGTGGGCCTTGCCGTGGTCTCGTGCATCGGACGCGTCGTCCTGTCCTGGCTTCCGCCGGGAGAGGTCGGTTCGCATCGCCTCCGGGACGTGCCGACGACCTGGGCCGCGAGCTACCTGCTCGGCGCGAGCTTTCTCGCGGTGGGAGCCAGCGTTTCGGCCCTGGCGCGCGTGCCGGTTTCTTGCGCGTGGATCGCGGGAGCCGCGCTGCTCCTGGGCCTCGCGCGCTGGCTGACGCTGCCTGCGGCACTCGTGCCGCGGCACGAGGTGCTGCGGGAAGTGCCGACTCGCGCGGCGCGTGCGCTGCTCTGGATCGCGGTGGCGATCGGAGTCTGGGCGGCGCTGGGTGCGACGATCAACGCCGGGTCGGGACTCTGGTCGGTGCGGGCTCAGGCCTGGCTGTCGCAAGGCTGGCTGATCGGCTTCGACGGTCCCGCGACGGCGCGCGGCGCGCTCGAGCTTGCTCCACTCGATTGCGGCGCGATCGCCTGTGTGTCCTGGCCGGGCGGCATCGTGAACGAGGTGTCCACCCGCGCCCACCTCCTCGCTTGCTTCCTTTCGGCCGTGTTGCTGATCGAGCGCGCGATGGAGCTGACTCGCCGCGCGCCGCTCGGACGGCGGCTCCTGCTGGTGTTGTTCGCCGTCGCGCTCAGCGTGGCTTTCCGCGCCGACGACGGCGACCTCGCCCTCGCCGGACTCTGCGCCCTGGCCCTGCTCGGCCTTGCATCGTGGACGCGGCGCGCGGATGCGCGGGGGTTGGCTCTCGCCTGCATTGCTTGGGGCTCGCTCTCGTTGCTTCGGCCCGGGGGTTGGGTGCTCGCGATCGCGGGACTCGGCGCCACGGTGGGATCGAGCGCGCGTCCCAGCCGCGGACGCGCTGCGCTATGGGCATTCGCGAGCGCGATGCTGCTCCTGTCGCTCTGGCCCCTGGCCGCGTGGACGCGTGACGTGCCGCTGCTCGGCCCCGACGGGCTTTCGAGGCTCGGCTCGAGCTGGGTGGACACGAGCGAACGCACGCGCCTTGCGCTGTGCATCGGCCCGATCTGGATCCTGCTCGGAGCCGCATTGGGCCCGGCGGTCCTGCGTCTCGCGCGGTATCCGCGCAACGCGTTCGAGGATCTGCAGGCTTGCGATCCGGATCGGACGCGGCGCGACCTCGCGGCGCTGCTCTTGTTCGGCGCGCTGCTCACGCTCTTCACGCTGCTCGTGGTCTTCCTTCATCGCGAGCCCAGCATGGTGGTCGCGAAGACCTGGGCGCCGGGGCTCTTGATCCAAACCGCGCCGTGGGCGTTGCTTCTGTCCGCGCGCGCGCTGGTGCGAGCGGAACGGGCGACATGAGCGGCGCCGTGGATTCCGATCGTGGGGCGGAGCTCGAGGACTGCTGGCCGTGGACCAGCGAGGTCGCGCAGCAGACCCTCGCGCGGCTTCGCGAGGGTCGGACATGGAAGCAGTGCTTCGAGACGGCGCTGCTCGAGCTCGACGAGGAGCGCGCGGACCACTTGATGCTCCTGGCGCGCGAAGCTCGGGCCGCGTGGCTCGTGATGCTCGCGGGTGAGCCGGGCCGCGCGCTGTGCATCGGCAACGCATGCTCCGGAGCCGCGGTTGCCCTGGCGCGCGCGGGGCACCGGGTGGTGCTCGTCGATCGGTCCCACATGCGTCTGGAACTCGGGATCGCGCAGGTCCGAGCCATGGCGGGCTCGAAGGCCCTCGCGGTGCGCATCGGCGAGGGTGCGCGCCTGCCTTTCCAGAGTGACGCCTTCGAGCTCGTGCTCGAGGAGCTGCATCTGCCCCAGGCGCGAGCGCCTTGGAAGTTCGATCCGAGCGAGCTCGCGCGCGTCTGTGCAGGCGAGCTGGTCGTCAGCGCCAACAATCGATTGGGCTACAAGCGCTCCGCGGGCCGGCGCGCGGATTTTCGAGTGCCCTCGCCCTTCGCGTTCGTCGCCGGTGCTCTGAGTCCCGCGCACGGTGAGCGCACGCTGCGCGGCTACCGCGCCTGGTTGCGCCGCGCCGGAATGAGCGAGGTGCGCGCTTTCGCCCTGTATCCGCACCAAAGCGACTTCACGCACCTGGTCGCGCTCGACGGCGGCGGGCCGCGCTTGATGATCGGACCCAAGGAGCGCGGGAATCAGGCGAAGATGATCGCGACGCGCCTTGGCCTGTTCCCCTGGCTCACGCCTTCGTTTGCTTTCATCGCGCGGCGTGAATCCAAGTCGCGAGCGAAGACTCGGCTCGAGCGCGTGCTCCAGGAACTGTCGCAGCGCACTGGCGAGCCCCAGCCCGAAGCGGAATACGTGCACGCGACGCGCGGAAACACGACGCTCGTGATGACACGCGTGCAAGGCGCGGCGAGCGACGATCCGCGCGGCCGCTGGGCCGTGCACATTCCGCTCTCGCGCCAGCAGGAGGATCAGCTGGTCAAGCACCAGGCGCGACTCTCGCTGATTCGCGAGCGATTCCCTGCGCTGAAGGTCCCACAGCCCTTGTGGATCGGGAGGGCCGCCGGCTTGACGATCGCTTGCGAGCGACGCCTCGATGGATTGACGGCGCCGCAGTACACGGGCGAGCACGGGATTGCCGCACGCATGTTCTCCGATGCGGCGCGCGATTTTTCGACTCTGATCATGCGCCCCGCACGCGTGTTCGACGCAGCGGATTTCGAGCGCCTCGTCGCGTCGCGCTTCGAGCTTGTCGCGCGCTTCGCCGTCGTGCCCGCGACGATTCAGAACCTCGCCGCCCTGTGCGAGCGTTTGCGGGCGCAACTGATCGGCACGAGTTTTCCGCTGGTCCTGCAGCACGCCGACCTGCGTTCGAAGCACGTGCAACTTGCCGCGGACGGAAGCGTGCTCGGCTATCTGGACTGGGGCTCGAGCGAGCTCGACGACCTCCCCTACTTCGATCTCCTGCACCTGATCGTCCACGAGCGCAAGCACGAGGCGGATCTCACCGCCCAAGCCGCCTGGGCCATCGTGCGCGAGCGCAAACAGCTGCGCGAGCACGAGCAGCGCGCTCTCGACGACTACAGCGAGCGCATCGGACTCGACGAGCGCGTGCGTCGCGCGATCGAAACCATGTATCCCGTGCTGGTCGCCGCGATGGCCGAGCGCAACTGGGACTACAGCCGGCCGCGCTGGCTCTCGCGGCAGTTCGGCGTCTGATCACTTGTGCGGCGCGAGCTTGTCGAAAGCTTCCAGCCATTGCTTCGCGCGATCGACGCCGGGCACGCCGCCCTGCTTCACGTACTTGGCGAGCTCGCGCGCGTACTTCGTCGTCGCCGCGTTCTTTTCGCCGGGAAAAACCGCCGGGCGCGCTGATTCCAGCTCGTACCAGATGGCCCACTTGCGACAGGTCGGTCCCTGATCGGATTGGATGGTCACGTACATCTCGAGCGAGCTCGCGCGATCGGCCTCCGGCCCCTTGGGGAAGACGCGGCGCACGTTGGTCAGGGCTTTCTGGAAGCGCTCGGACTGCTTGGCGCCGCCGGTCGTCTCGAGCTCCTCCATCAAGTGCTTGCGCGTTCCCTCGACCAGCGCGAGCAGCGCGTTCACGTCCTTGCGCGCGCGATCGTTTTCGTCTCCGGCCTTCGTTCCGAGCTTGGTCAGCAGGGTCTGCGCGCCGATTTCCGCTTTCTGGAAATCGCCGAGCACATAGTCGCGCAGCGCCGGCGCGATCATCGGCCCGAATTCGCTGCTCGCGGGCAAGGGGTCGCAGGGCACGGCGTTCAAGGCGCTCGACACGGCCGCCAGATAGTCTTCGCGCTTCCGGCTCGGGTCGCCCTTCCAGAGGATTCCGCCGTGGCGGCCGATCACGAAGGCGAAGGTCAGGTTTCCGTTCGCGCCCATGTTCAAGTAAGGGCTGCTGACGCCCTCGACGTCCGCGATCCCGACCGGGCCCGCGATCCCGAGCTCCTCGCCTTTTTTCTGGATGACTTCCGGCGTGTCGTCGCCGATCCCCGCCGTGAGCTGGATGATTTTCAGATCGCGCGGCTCGTTCGACGCGCGCAGCGCATTCAAGGTCGGCACGCCGACCTTCACGCAGGAGTCGCAGTAGTAGCCGTAATCCGCGACGATCACCACGCTGCCGCGCATGGTGTCGAGACTCGAGTCGCTGGTGACGCCGCCGAGCTGGAGCCACTTCAATTCGCCGATCGGCGGTGCGATCTGCCCGACGTCGGGGCCGGCGGATTCGGACTTCGACTTCTTCTGCGCGATGGAGAGTGGCGCGAGAGCGAAACCGACGGCGAGAGCCGCGATCAGGACCAGTGTCTTCATGGGACTGCTTCGGGGACGCGCGGAGTGGTCGGAGAGGCGGGGTTTCCTCCGCGGCGGATAGGAGTGCCTGACCCCTTTGCGCGCGCGGGAAACGGCGGGCTGCGTAAGTCTCGCGTGACGGCTGCGCGCCATGATCCGCGCAGGTCCGCAAGCTTCCAGCACATCAGGAAAGCCCTTGAGGATCGCGAGACGGCGTCGAGGGAGGGCGAGCGCGCGGCGCGGATACCCGCTCCATACCCAACTTCAGCGCAGCGCTTTCCATGGTTGCCGCGCTCGGTGGCGGGCACGGTGGTCAACGCACAGTTGTGGGCGGCGAGGATCGCTTTCAGACGCCGGCATCACGACATGGACCGACGGGCTGAGATTCACGAAGCGCCATGTACGGAGTCAGGTGGCTTCGTCCGGAGGAACCAAGCTCGCCCCGCCTGCGCGATGCGCAGGCGGGGCGAGCTTGGTTACTCCGGACGAAGTCACCTGACTCCCCCGCTGCGCGGGTCGATCTGCAGGCCGAGGTTTTCCTGGTCGAGGGTGTAGAACAGGAACACGTACATCATTTCGTCCACGGTCTCCTGGCCGACTCTGACGCGCGCGCTCGGGTCGGGATTGAACGGATTGAACTTCGAGTTGTCGAAGCGCGCCGTGGCCTTGACGCGCGCCTGGGCGGGGAAACGCTTCGTATTCTTCGCCCAGCGATAGGACGACTGCCAATCGAAATCGTAGTTGGGCACGAGCAGCAAGGCTTCCTCGCGGCCATCGGGATCGATCTCGCGCACATCGACGTCGCGGCCGCGCAGGTGCATGTGCACGAACATGCCGATGCCCGTGGCATCGCCCGTGAAGCGCCGTGTCGCTTCGACCGTCTGCGCCGGCGCGAAGGGCGCGATCGTGAAGCGCGAGTTCGAGATCTCGAGATGGCGCGCGCGCTTCGCGACGGCGGTGCGCGGAAAGCGCAGGCCGATCGAGAAGCGGTTGCTCAACGCCTCGCCGGTGGTGACGAAATGGGCCTGCAGCCCGAGCACGGCTCCCGCGGGAATCATGTAGGCCTGACCCGGGTCCAGCTCGTACACGTCGCCGCCGGGCACGTAGCCGGTGATGAAATTCTCGGGCGTGAACTCGCGCCCGAGCTGCACCCAGCCCAGGTTCGCGTGGTGCACGGCCCGCGAGTCCTCGGGCCGGATCTCGACCGCCTCCACCCAGGTGTCCTCGCTGAAAACGTGGGGCACCACGATGTACTGGTAAGGCACGATGCCGCTCGCGGGCAGCTTGGTGCGGCCGAGCTGCGTCAGGACCAGGTCGGGCTCGCCGATCCTCCAGCCCGTGGCCTTCGCCGGACGCTCGGGGTCGGGGTGCAGGCTCAGATCGCCGGATGGAGCTCCGGCTTTGGCCCAGGCGAGGATCTTTTCGCGCGCAGCGTCGTCGAGGCGGCGCGAGTTGACGAAGGTCCCGGCCCTCTCGCTCGCATGCCACGGAGGCATCTGGCCGCGCCGCACGACCTCCTCGATGCGGTCCACGCGCCGCGAGGCGTCGCGGTGAGCCCACAGATCGAAGGGCGCCGCGCCGCCAGGGCCATGACAGACCGCGCAATGCTCGCGCACCAGGGTGCCGACGCCGTCGGCCCAGGTCGGGGCAGCTGCCGCCGTGGCCTGGCTCGCGCCGTCGAGCGTCAGAAGGCAGCCATCGACGATCGTCGAGGGCACGCGCACCGCGCGCAACGCAAGCAGGTCCTCCAGCGCCTCGCGCAGATCCGCGCGAGCGTCGGGGACCGGCTCGCTGCCAAGTCGCAGCCCCGCATCGACGCGGCCGCAATACACGCGCTCCCCCTGTTCATCGAGCACGCACACCGTCGGCGTGCGGATCACGGACAAGCTGCGCGCGATCGCTCCGCCCTCGTCGACTCCCATCGGGAATTCCGCGCCCGCGGCGACACCAGCGGCGGAGATCTCGACCACGGAAGCACCCAGGGATGGATCGAGCGCGACGAACCGCACGCCGCGATCGCGCAGCTGGCGCTCGAGATCGGCGAGCAGGGTCAAGGCACGCAGCGCCAGTGGACAATCGGGCGCGACGAACAGGACCACGCTGGCGCGCGCGGGCCCGAGCTCCGCGAGTGTCCGGACGAGGTAGTGGCTGTCGAGAAAACTCCGAGCGAGTCGGCGCGTCGGTTGCGGACCTTGGAGCGAAAGCGCGCCGGCTGCAGGACTTTGCAGAGCTGCGAGGATCGCCGCCGCGACCCAATTGTAGAGTTTTCTCCTCAACGGATTCCCAAGGTAACAGCAAAGCCACGGTGAAGCAGTCGGTTTCATCGCGCGCGGGGCTCGGAGCCCCCGCAGACTCCAAGAATGGCGAAAACTCCGGGGATTCACGTCAATTCACAAAGGTCGGATACATTATTGCTAGTGGCCGGCCGCGAAGGCAGATCGATTGGATCCCCCGTGAACCGTGCTTTCCACCAGCCCAAGGAAACCCCCATGTCTACATTCCGCCCCTTTTTCATTGCTGCTTCCCTGTTGATCACCAGCGCGGTCTCCTACGCCCAGTCTCCTCCGGTCGTCTTCACCGGTGGCAACTCCGGAGACGACTACGTGGTCGACTGCAACAACGTCTTCTCGCCCGGCTCGGCGGTGACCAGCGTGCAGCTCGATGGAAGCGCGTCCTTCGACCCCGACGGCACGCCGGTGACCTTCCTGTGGTTCGAGGAGTGCCCCTTCGCGACCTTCCCTGACCCGACCTCGGCGACACCGATCTTCCAGCTCGACATGACGGGGGTCTGCTCGCGCA
>DATHET010000155.1:0-2655 GCA_035490315.1 Planctomycetota bacterium | reverse complement strand
CCGCCAGGCGGCTACTACGTCTCCGTGCGAGCGGTCGACAACGCGGGCAACGGCAGCCAGAACCTCGCCGCTTTCGGACCGCTCTTCATCGACGTCGATGCGCCGGCCGTGGCGACCAGCGTGAACTCGACTTCGCACACGGTGGGAGTCGGCAGCTGCGGCACGTTCATCCAGATGCAGTGGGCCGATGGGTCGGACGCGCACTCCGGCGTGCATGGCTACGCAGTCTCGTTCGACCACGCTCCCGGCACGGACCTGACCGGCGCGCCGCTGGTCGTGTTCGGCCTCGGGAATCCGTCGTACGGGTTGAACGTGGGAGCGTCGCAATCGGGGTGGTACTTCCACATCGCGACGATGGACTGGGCGGGCAACTACTCGGCAACCGTGACCAAGGGGCCGTACTTCACCAGCGCGACCCCGAGCGTCTACTGCGTGCCGAAGCAGAACTCGCTGGGCTGCTATCCCGACATCGGGTGGTCAGGCACGGCGAGCGCGAGTGCGACGAGCGGATTCGTGGTGTTCGCGGGCGAAGTGCGCAACAACAAGCCGGGGATCCTGCTCTACAGCATCACCGGTTCGGCGAGCACGCCGTTCCAAGGCGGAGTCCTGTGCCTCCAGGCCTCGGTGCGCCGCAGCTCTCCGGTGAATTCCGGCGGAAGTCCGAGTGGGAATGATTGCACGGGCGTGTACTCGCTCGACGTGAACAGCTTTGCTCACGGCCTGACGGGCGGCTCGCCGCACGCGGCGCTCAAGGTGGTCGGTACCAATGTGTGGTGCCAGTGGTGGGGGCGTGATCCTGGCTTCAGCGCGCCGAACAATTCGACGCTGAGCAACGCGCTGTCCTACCGAGTGTGCAATTGATGCGGGCGGAGCAGTCGACGGAAGGTTGACGCTCCAGGGACCGATGTCTCTCGAGGCCAGCTACCCGCTTGAGGGTGGCTGGCCTCGATCGCGCATTCACGGACTGAGCGCCCACACGAGCGCGTCCGAGAGGTTGGTGCCGCCGGGTGCAGGCGGATCACGGAACCATCCCTGGGCGTGGAAGGTCTCGCCGGGGATGAGCGGCGTCCCCAGCGTTCCCGGATGTGTGCTCACGAAGCTCAACCAGTCGCTCGACAGGGAGCCGCTGCACGTGCCCGCGCTCCCGCCCGTGTTCTGGACGTTCATGCGTCGAATCGGCGGCTCGATGCACAGCAGGCTGCTGCTGCCCGGCGACCACACGGACGCGCGCGGGCCCGAAATCCCGTAGATGAAAATCCCCAGCCGCTGACCCTCCACGTTCGAGCAGGCGAGGGTGAAACCCGAAGCCGCCGAAGCGCTCGCGAGACCCGTCGCACTGATCGCAGGAACACACCCATTGGTCGTGACGCCCGCCGTGCAATAGCTCGTCCCCGTCGTCGAGCTCTCGATCTGGAAGACCGTGTTGAGGTTTCCGGTGACCATCCCACGGACCATGACCGATCCCGGCGGCACGGGCGGGATCCCGGGATAGAAGACGGCGGTCAAGCCCCAGTTCACGATCACTCCGTCGCTGCGCCGCGCCATGCCGCTCAGGCCGCCGGCGGAGATCGAGAGGTAGCCCGTGCCGGCCGGAAGCGCGGGCACGGCCAGCGATCCATTCAGGTCGAGGCCCCAGGCGATCACGCTGCCGTCACTGCGCCGCGCGACCGAAAGATCATCGCCCGCTGCGAGTTCGACATAGCTCAATCCCGCCGGAAGCGCGGGAACGATGCACTGTCCGTAATCGCTCTTGCCCCAGGCGACCACGCTTCCGTCGCTGCGCCGCGCGAGCATGTGCCAGCGGCCGACGGCGACTTCCACGTACGACAGACCGGGCGGCAGGGCAGACACGTTCAATTGCCCATAATCGTTCGCTCCCCACACCGCCAGTGTTCCGTCGCTGCGAATTCCAGCGGTGTTGTCGTGGCGAGCGTCCATGTCCACGAAGGTCAGCCCCGGCGGCAGAACGGGCGTATTGCACTGCCCCGCGTTGTTGCGACCCCAGCACAGGATGTTGCCGTCGCTGCGCAGCGCCGCGTTGAAGTACACGCCGACGCGCAGCTTCTTGTAGCGCAGGCTGGGCGGGAGGGCGGGGACGAGCTCCGCGCCGTAGCCGCTGCTGCCGCTGGAGACGATGTTGCCGTTGCTCAGCAAGGCTGCCGCGTGACCGAAGGCGCGCGCCTCGACCACTCGGATGCCCGCGGGCGGTTGGGGAAGGTTGCACTGCACGTCGTCGTTGCTGCCGAAGCACTTGACGATCCCATCGCTGCGGCGAGCGACGGTGTGCGAGGAGCCCGCGTCGATTTCGACGTAGGCCACGCCGGGAGGCAGTGCGGGCGCCGGTTGAGCCAAGTAGCCCCAGGTGCGGATGGAACCGTCGCTGATGCGCGCCACGTTGTGCGCTCCGCCCGCGGCGATCTCCACGAAGCTCAAACCCGGTGCGAGTGTTGGCACGACTGCGAGGCCGAAGCTGCTGTAACCCCAGGCTTTCACGACGCCGTCGCTGCGCCGCGCGATCGTGTGCTCGTTGCCACAGTCGGCCTCGACCCAGGTGACGCCGGGCGGCAACGCGGGCGGGTTGCGCTCGCCGTACTGATTCTCGCCGCCCCACTGGATGAGTTGGCCGTCGCTGCGGATCGCGGCGGAGTGCAGGTT
>DATHET010000154.1:0-4199 GCA_035490315.1 Planctomycetota bacterium | reverse complement strand
GTTCGGCGCCGAGAATCCCGGATCGCGGCCCCACCACTGGGCATCGACCACAGTTCCCGAGACCTGCAGCGCGGCCTGCGGGTGTCCGCCGAGCGATCCCGATGCGAAAGCATTGAAATCGAGGCTGTACCGGCCGCTGCAGTCGGACGTGGGAAGGGGTGTGCCGCCGGAACCGGTGGCCACCGAGCGCCTGACCGGAACTGCGATGCACAGCGTGCCGCCGGAGAAGGGCAGCGCAGCCTGACCCTGGAGACCGTAGAGCAGGAGACCTGCCTTCTGATTGCGCACGTTGTTTCCCGAGACCGTGAAGCCGCTTCCGGCGCTTGCGCTCGGCACGCCGCTCGAGCCGATCGAGGGCAGGCAGCCCAATGAATTGAGCTTGGCCGTGCAATACGGCGTGGGGCTCGGGCAGTCGAGCAGCACCAAGGTGCTCTGCCCGCCGCCCGAGACCTGCAGGGGAAGGACCGAGCTGAACGAGAGATCCACTTCGCACTGGCCGAATTCGTTGGATCCGAATGCGAGGACCGTTCCGTCGCTGCGGCGGGCCACCGTGTGGTCGTAGCCTGCGGCCACGCCGAGGTACCTCAGGCCGGGAGGAAGCACGGGGAAGTTGGACTGCCCAAAAGGCTGCGCTCCCCAGCCCATGGCCGAGCCGTCGCTGCGCAGCGCGACTGTGTTGGTATGCCCTGCCGAAATCCCGACATAGCTCAGGCCTGCGGGAAGCGCGGGCACGGGGATCACGGCAGGAAAGCCGAAGGTGCCTCCCCAGGCGACCGCTGCCCCATCGCTGCGCCGAGCAGCGGCATGGGTTTCCCCGGCGGTGATCTCGACATAGCTGAGTCCGGCCGGGAGCGGCGGCACGATGGTCTGGAAGTAGGAATTGTTCCCCCAGACTCGCATGGTTCCGTCGCTGACCCGCGCCATGGAGAAGGCATTGCCCGCGGCAACTTCGAGGTACGAGAGTCCTGGAAAGAGCGTGGGCACGTTGGACTCGCCACTGAAGTTGCTGCCCCATGCCACGACCGAACCATCGCTGCGGCGCGCGAGGGCGTGGAAAGCGCCGGCCGCAATCTCGACATAGCTCAGGCCGGGAGGGAGCACGGGCGCGTTGCACACGCCGTACTCGTTCATTCCCCACCCGACGACCGAGCCGTCGCTGGCGCGCGCCAGGGAGTAGTGGCCACCGCCGGCAATCTCGACGTAACGGACACCAGCGGGAAGCGCGGGCACATTCATGGGCACGCCGATGAACACGAGCTTTCCGTCGCTGCGCCGCGCCACGGAGTAGTCGAGACCACCATCGGCCTCGACGTACACGAGACCAGCGGGGAGCGCGGGCACGCTGCACTGTCCCTTGGAATTGCTTCCCCAGGCGATCAGGGACCCGTCGCTGCGCAAGCCGAGGGAATGCGCTGCCCCCGCGGAGATCCCGACGTAGGTGAGACCTGGCGGAAGGGCCGTCGGGAAGCACTGACTGTTGGAATTGTTGCCCCAAGCCACCACCCACCCATCGCTGCGGCGCGCGAGCGAGTGATCTCCGCCGACAGCGATCTCGACATAGGTGAGTCCGACGGGCAAGGCGGGCACATTACCCAGCCCGTTCCCGGTGAAGCCCCACACCGTCACCGATCCGTCGCTGCGGCGCGCCACCGTGTGGATCTTGCCGGCGGCAATTTCGACATAGATGAGGCCTGCCGGTAGCGCGGGCACGTTGCACTGGCCGTAGAGATTGTTGCCCCAAGCCACGACGGATCCATCGCTGCGGCGCGCGATCGTGTGCTCGTAGCCGGTCGCCACTTCGACGTAGCTCAGCCCGACTGGAAGCGGCGGCACGATGCACTCTCCGGAGAGATTGCGCCCCCACGCGACGATCGAGCCGTCGCTGCGGAGCGCGGCACTGTGGTACTCGCTGCCGGCAATCTCGACATAGGTGACGCCGGCTGGCAACGCGGGAACCTTGCACTCGCCAGCCGTGTTGCTTCCCCAGGCCACCACGGATCCGTCGTTGCGGCGCGCGAGCGTATGGGTCGGGCCTGCGTCGATCTCGGCAAAGACCTCATCGTTCCAGCGGCTGTCGGCCCGCTGTTCTCCGAAGGAGACCACGCCGGCCTGGGAGTTCGCGACAGCGGTCGACGCGGCCAGCACGAAGCCGGTGCCGAGGAGTTGCCACAGCCAGGATCGAATCGAGAGCTTCATGAATTGCTCCTGCGCGCTGCCACGCGCCGAGAGGGGAATTTCCCGGGAATCGAAGAGCGATGATACCTCTAACCAGCGGGCAGCCTTGGTTGCGACGGTTTCCTCGTCGGAACCGTCCCCCCCGGCCTGGATTCGATCGGGAGCGGGCGCAGAATCGGGATAGGGGGCGGCGGTTTCCCGCCGCACCCCTCCCACACCACCGGACATGCGGGTCCGCATCCGGCGGTTCGTTGAGTTGAGGTCAGTTGCCGAGCCTGGGGATGCCGAGTTCGTCGAAGAAGCGTTTGGGAAAGGCGACGTTGGTAAGTTGCCCGGCGGCGCGCCACCAGCTGCGCAAGTACATCGCGATGCCGACCGCCGTATCGTGGGACACGCCGCGATGGCGCAGTTCCCGATAAGCGGTGCGACCTCGTTTCCAGTGCTTGAGTTGGGTGGCTCGCAGTCGGTGCCGGATCCATTCGTCCAGCTCGTTCATCGCCCGTGGAGTCTGCGCGATTCGGAAGTAGCCGCGCCAGCCGGAAAGAAAGCGTGCGAGAGCTTCCGCCGTCTGCTGCACACTGCGGCCGTTGTTGCGGCGCGTCAGCTTGCGGACTCGGTCCTTCATCTTGCGCAGGGCCTTCTTGGCCGCGCGTACCTTCACTTCGCCACCTGGTGCGACCCAGAAGCCGAAGCCTAGGAAGTCGCGCTCGAAGGCCGATGCCACCGCGCTCTTCTCGACATTGACCTTGAGTCGGAGCTTGGCGTACAGCTTCGTCAGCCGTTCCATCACCCTCTCGCCCGCGCGTTTCGACTGCACGTATACGTTGCAGTCGTCGGCGTAGCGCGCGAAGGCATGACCGTTGCGCTCCAAATCCTTGTCCACTTCGTCCAAGAGCACGTTCGCCAGCAGCGGCGAGAGCGGACCGCCTTGCGGCGTCCCCTCTTCGCGCGCCACCACTACTCCGTCGGCCATCATCCCGGCCTCCAGGTAGCGTCGGATCAGCCGCAGCACCCGCTTGTCTTCGATTCGCTTCGCCAATCGGCCCATCAAAACGTCGTGGTTCACGCGGTCGAAGAATTTCTCCAAGTCCACGTCCACCACCACGCGTCGGCCCGCCTGGATGTAGTCGCGTGCACGCGCGATCGCGTCGTGCGCACGACGGCCAGGACGGAAGCCGTAGCTGGATTCCGAGAAGGTCGGATCGAAGATCGGCTGCAAGACCTGCAACAGGGCTTGCTGGATGAGCCGGTCGAGCACGGTCGGGATCCCTAGGACGCGGACTCCTCCGCTGTCCTTGGGTATCTCTTGTCGCTTCACCGCTTGCGGCCTGTAGGTCTCATCGAGCAGCGCTCGCGTGAGTTCCTTCCAGTGCGCTCGCAGGTGAAGCCGCAGCTCGTCCGTGCGCATCCCGTCAATGCCTGGGCTGCCCTTGTTGGCTTCCACTCGCTTCAGGGCGGCTTGAAGGTTGGGGATCGAGATCACCCGTTCCATCAAGTCGCCCGTACTGCCTGAGCTTTCGTCTCCTCGTCCCGCCGTCGATGTTTCCTCGCGTCGCGTTGCATCCGGGGCTGCACCCCTATCCTGGCGCGCTCGCTCCGCTCCTGCGGACTTCTGAGGCTTGGCATCTTCGAGGTTCATGGGCGTTTCGCTCTTCTCATCGTTCGGCCCTTCATCGCGATTGCGACTACTACGGCCTCTGCTGACTTCTCGCTCCGCCGCTCGCGCGGCGTCGCCCTTTCAGGCGCGAGGCGAGATCTCCCCAGGTAAGTCCACTTCCCTTCAGCGCACGATCGCCAGATTTACGACACCGACCTCTTGGTCGATCGAACTTCGCGGTCTGTTGCCCGCTCATCCCGATCGGCATCGCCTCGTATCCGGTTCCTGTTCGTCGACCCGCGCCTTCGCTAGCCGCTTCTTTCAGCGCCTCCCTCGCGGTCGGTGCCTTGCGGTTCGCTCGACTCAACGCGACCTGCTCGTCAGAGGACTTTCACCTCCAGGGCTGTGGACATGCTGGGCACACAAC
>DATHET010000153.1:0-17550 GCA_035490315.1 Planctomycetota bacterium | reverse complement strand
GCGGCGCGGAGGATGCACGCACGACTCCGGACGGTCACCTGACTCCGACCGCGGCGCGATGTGCGATCCAGGCTGATTCCCGCTATTCTCGCCGCACCGCCACCACCTCCAGGAGATTCCGATGCTCACCCTGCGATCGATTTCGTTGCTCACCGCTCTCGCCGCCTTCGCGCCCCTCGCCGGTCAGGACGGAGTCAAGCTGCGCTGGAAATTCGAGAGCGGCGATGTCCTGCGCTACCGCATGACGACCGAGCAGCTGACCGATCTCTCGAGCATGGGGGGGCAAACGATGGAGACGAGCACGGCCTTCGTGATGCGCGAGCTCGTGCAAGAGGTGGCCGCCGATGGCACGGCCTCGGTCGAGATCGGTTACGAGGCCATGCGCGTGACCATGGACATGGGCACCCTGACACAATTCGATTCGACCCTCAGCGGCGAGGAGGCCAAGAAGAATGATGCCTCGCTCGGCAAGCTGGTCGCGCCGATCCTCGCCGGGAAGCTCCACATGAAAGTCGATCCCAGCGGTCGCATCAGCGGGCTCACCGGCGTGAAGGAGATGCTCGCCAACGCGGCGAGCAGCGGCGACGCCGCGGGCAAGATGCTCGAGCGCACTTTCAGCGAGGACGCCCAGCGCAAGTGGCTCGAGGTCAACGTGTTTCCCGACAAGGCACTGAATCCGGGGGACACCTGGAACCACGATTTCGACGTGGCTGCTCCGCCGTCGGGGAAGATGAAATTCGCCGTCGCCAACAAGCTCGAGAGTCTGGAGGACCGCGCCGGCGCGAGCTGCGCGAGGATCTCTGCCGTGACGAAGCTGACCCTGGAGTTCGACGAGACCGCTGCCTATCAGATGCACATCGTGGAGGACGAGACCAAGAGCGAAGGAACGATGTGGTTCGACCCCAAGCGCGGCCGCATGGTCGAGTCCGCGCAGAGCTTGAGGATGAAAATGGGCATCGGCCCGGCGACGGAAGGCACGGCCGAAGGCGAGGCGCAGATGCAAGTCAGCGTCAGCACCACCACCAAGCTCCTGCTGCTTTCCACGGACGCGCCCGCCTTCGAGCCCAAGAAAAAATAGGGAGTCAGGTCCCCGTCCGGAGTCGTGCATGCATCCTCCGCGAAGCGCACGCGGCGCGCAGGATGCATGCACGACTCCGGACGGGCACCTAGTTGGAAAATGGAGCTCGGGGAGCTGTCTGGATTGCTCAGATCGCCAGTTTCAGCTACCGGGGACGCGCGGCGAGCCGCGGTGGGGAACTGACTCCGTACGCTAGCCCTTGACGCAGAGCACCTGCTTCAAGGTGTGCACGACCTCGACCAGCTCGCTCTGCGCGGCCATCACCGCCTCGACGTCCTTGTACGCGCCGGGAGTCTCGTCCAGCATCTCCGCGTCCTTGCGGCATTCGACTCCCGCGGTCGCCGCGGCGTGATCCGCGAGCGTGAACTTGCGCTTCGCCGCGCCGCGTGACATGCGCCGGCCGGCGCCGTGCGAGCAGGAGTTGAACGACTCCGCGCAGCCCTTGCCGCGCACGATGTAGGAGCGCGTGCCCATCGAGCCCGGGATGATCCCGAGCGTTCCCAGGCTCGCGCAGATGGCCCCCTTGCGCGTGATGATGAACTCGCCTTCCTGCGCGACGTAGTTGTGGTGGCAATTGATCGCCTCTTCGGTCGCGGTGAAAGGCGGAAAGCCCGGGAGCCGCGACAGGCCCTTCAGGATGGAGCCGAGCATCGTGCGCCGATTCTCCAGCGCGTAGGACTGGGCCCAGCTGACCGCTTTCACGTAATCCGTGAAGGCCGGCTCGCCTTCCGCGAGCCAGGCCAGGTCCTTGTCCGGCAGCACCAGCTCGAGCTCGAGGGCGCGCTCCTTGGCCCGAGTGATGAAGTAGTCCGCGATCACCTTGCCGATGTTGCGCGAGCCGCTGTGAAGCATGACCCAGACGCGCTGCTCCTCGTCGAGGCACAGCTCGACGAAGTGATTGCCGCCTCCGAGCGTGCCGAGCTGCCGCCAGAGCTTGCCGACGTCGCGCTGCACGATGCCGGGATGGGCCTCCCGCATCCAGTCGAGGCCTTCCTGGCGCAAGCGCTCGACGACCGAGGGCGCCACGGCCAGCCGGTCGTCCGAATGCTCGCTGAAGCCGACCGGCACGGCGCGCTCGATCTCGTGGCGCACGGGCTTCAGGTCGTCGGGAAGATCACTGGCGACGAGCGACAGGCGCACCGCCGCCATGCCGCAGCCGATGTCCACACCGACCGCCGCGGGGATGATCGCGCGGGTCGTCGCGATCACCGTGCCCACGGTCGCGCCCATGCCCCAGTGCACGTCGGGCATGACCGCGACGCCGTGCACGATCGGCAGCGAAGCGACATTCGCGATCTGCGCGCGAGCGGATTCCTCGACCTCGACGCCCTCGGTCCACATGCGCACGGTTCCCATCGAGGCATTCTGTGCTCCACTTCGCGCAAATTCACGCGCACGCTTCCCTGGAGCTCGCGGCAGTGCTGCGATCACGGCGGCGAAGACGTCTCGCGCGGCTGGCTGGCAAGGCGTCGCGACGACGCCTGGCCAGCGCCCGACTCAGCGCGAGCGCGTGCCGCCGCAGGCGCGCTGCAGCAGGTCGGTGAGCACGTTCGGATCGACCGGCTTGACCAGGTGCTGGTCGAAGCCAGCTTCGTGGGAGCGCTGTTGATCCTCTTCCTGGCCCCAGCCGCTGAGCGCGAGCAGCACGATCTCCCGGCCCCAGGGCTGGGCGCGCATGCGGCGCGCGGCTTCGTAGCCTGAGATTCCCGGCAGCCCGATGTCGAGCAGCACGGCATCCGGCTGGAAGTCCTCGGCCTTCGACAGCGCTTCTTCCCCGTCGTAGGCCGTCGCCGTCACGTGACCGTTGAGCGTCAAGGCGATCACCAGGCTGTCCGCGCTGTCGCGGTTGTCGTCGACGACGAGCACGCGCAAGCCGGAGCCCTCTTCCTGCGATACGACAGCCGCGGGCTTTGCCGGTGTCACCGGCGCCAGCCCCTGGATCGCGGGCAGGCGCACGACCAGGGTCGTGCCGAGGTTCTCGCCCTCGCTGCGCGCCGTCACGCTGCCGCCGTGCATCTCGACCAGCCGCTTGACCAGCGCGAGCCCGATTCCCAAGCCGCCTTGCGAGCGCTCGAGCCTGCGGTTGATCTGCGTGAACATGTCGAACACGCGCGGCAGCATGGCCTTGGGAATGCCGATGCCGCTGTCGGTGACCGTGATCTCCACGCTGTCGCCGTTGAAGGCGGCGCAGAGCAGGATGCGCCCGCCGTCGGGCGTGTACTTGGCCGCGTTGTTGAGCAGGTTCGAGACCACCTGGGTCAAGCGCGTCATGTCCGCATCGACCAGCACGGTTCGCCCGGGCAGCTCGACCACCAGCTCGTGGTTCCTGCTTTCGATCAGCGGCTGGCTGGTGTCGACCGCGTTCTGCAGCACGGCGGCGATCTCGATCCATTCCCTGCGCAGCTCGAGCTTGCCCTGGCTGATGCGGCTGACGTCGAGCAGGTCGTCGACCAGATGCACCATCTGCGCCAGCTGGCGCTCGATCATCGACTGCGCCCGCTCGTGGACCTGCTTGTCCTTCGAGAGCCGCAGGATCTGCAGCGAGTGGCTGATCGGCGCCAGGGGATTGCGCAGCTCGTGCGCCAGGGTCGCGAGGAACTCGTCCTTGCGCTTGTCCGCGTCCACCAGCGCCAGCTGCACGTGCTTGCGCTCGGTGGCGTCGAAGACGATCCCGAGCATGCGCCTCGGCTTGTCGTGCTCGGTGAAGACTTTTCCGTGGGCTTCGATCCAGTGCACGCTGCTGTCGGACCACACGACGCGGCACTCGAAATGCCACTCGCCGCTGGAATCGATCGCCTCCTGGAACCCGCGCTCGATCAGCGACCGGTCCTCGGGATGCAGGTGTGCCAGGAAGATCTGGTAGGTCCAGCTCTCCGGCGGCTCGCTGTAGCCGAAGCAGCGATCGAAGCGCGCGGAACGGCGAGCCGTGCCCGTTTGCAGATCGAGGTCCCAGGCTCCGATGCGCGCCGCGTCGAGGGTGAATTGCAGTCGCGCGCGGCTTTCGAGCAGCGCCGCTTCCGACGCTGCCTGCTCGGACACGTCGCGGATCACCGCCAGCGAGCCGATCACGGCGCCCTTGGTGTCGCGCATGCGACTCACGGAGCTCTCGACCAGGCGCTTGCGCCCGTCGGGCGCGATGTGGCGGCTGCGGCCGCGCCAGAAGCCGGCCTTGTCCAGCGCTGCCTGGAAATCAGCCTCGTCAGCCGGTGAAAGCCATTCCTGCGTGTAGACCTTTTCCAAGGCGAGGCCGAGCACCTGGGCAGCGCTCAAGCCCAGGTGACGCTCCGCGGCCGGATTGAGGTAGATGACGTGGCCCTTCACGTCCAAGGCCAGCACCGCGTCCTCCATCTGCGCCAGCACGTCGCGGCGGAAGCGGTCGGTCGCGTCCGAGGCGCTCTCCAAACGGTAGACGTCGGCGCCGACCACGACCGCGTCCAGCTCGCCGTTGCTCAGCGCGCGCAGCGTCTCCTCGGCCTCGGCCAGTCGTGCGCGCAATTCCGCGTTCTCGCGCAGCAAGGCTTGCGCACTGTCCTTCGGGGAGTCGTGCGGGATGTCAGTCGGCTTGGCCTGCATGGCTCAGCCCTCGGCGCCCGTCGGGTCGGCCGCCAGGTTCAATCCGCTCAAGATGCGCGCGGTCTGGGACATGTCGCCGACGAAACGGCGCACCGGAAGCGGCAGCAGCTTGACCAGCGTGGGAGCTGCGACCAGCTGCTCGCTGCTCGCCAGCTGCGGATGCAGGCCGATGTCGACGATGTCGAGGTCGTAGATGCCGCGAAGATTCTCCTCGCAGATCCGCCGCACGTTGACGATCGCGCGCGACGATCGAGCGCCCGTGCTCGTCACGTAGAGCCGCAGCTTGTAGCGGCATTCAGTCTTCATCGACGGGAATTGCCAGGGGCAGAGGTTGCACGTCGAGGCCGACCAGCACGCGGTCCTCGTTGGAAAGATCGCCGATGATCTTCTTCATCGGCTCGGGCAGGCGCCGCACCAGGGTGGGAACGGCCAGGATCTGATCTCCTACGGCGAGTTTCGGATTGACCAGCAGGTCGACCACCTCGATCTCGTAACGACCCGCGAGGTGCGTCTCGCACAGGCGGCGCAGATTCGCCAGAGCGGCGGTCGATTTCGCTGTCTGCCCCGCGACGTACAGGCGCAATTGCCATTCACAGGCGGTGGGAGGAGCCGTTCGGGGTGCCTTTTTGGTCAGCGTGCGCTTCATGTTCCTGGTCGGTTCGCTCGGGCGATGGTGACGCCGTCGCGCCGTTTCTTCGCGGGAGACTCGGGTCTTGAATAGCCCCTGCCGTTGCGCGATTCGCGGGCAGAGGACGAATTGTCCAGTGGATTCTGCTCGAGCAGCTCCGCTTGGAGCGCGGCGATCTGCGCCTCGAGGGCCAGACGCTTCCTGGTCGCCACCAGCTGGCGTTGCGCCTGATCCCTGGTCTCGAAGTTCGCGAACGCGAGTGCCTGTTGCTGGTGAGCGAGGCGGGCGCTGCCCGTCAGCACGCGATCGCCCTTCAGGAAGACGTCGACCAGGTCGACGCCGTGCTCGGTCATCACGAATTCCCGGACCTGGTTGGAGTGAGACATCCCGCGCGACTTGAGCACCTGCACCGCGCGCGTGCGCGCGCCATTGTCCTCGAGATTCGAGAGCAGGATCCAGGTATCCATCAGCGAGGAAACGCCGACTTCGGTGTTCGCGACACTGTTCCCGGAGTCGCTGCTCAGGTTGGTGAACAGCGCGGTGATGTCGGAGGCCTTGAGGAAGTCGATCAGGCGCATCAAGGTCGGCTTGAGCGCGCGATCGTCGTGGTCGAAGGTCAGGTTGCTGATCGGGTCGATCACGACCACGGAGGGGTTGAAGTCCTTGACCGCCTCGTGCATCTGCACCAGGTGCTGCTCGAGGCCGAACAGCGTCGGCCGAGAGGCATGCAGGCGCAGCAGGTCTTTCTTGATCCAAGGCCCCAGGTCCAGCCCGATCGAGCGCATGTTGCGCTGCAGCTGCGAGCTGGATTCCTCGTAAGCGAACAACAGGGAGCGCTCGCCGCGACGGCAGGCGGCATCGGCGAAGATGGCGGCAAGACTGCTCTTTCCTGTCCCCGGCGTGCCCGAGATCAGGACGCTGCTCGCGCGGTAGACGCCTTTGCCTCCGAGCATTTCGTCGAGACCGCGGATGCCGGTGCCCACGCGCTCGTCGCGCGCCTTGTGCTGCAGGAGCAGCGAGGTGATCGGCAGCACCGACATGCCGCTGGAGCCGATCATGAAGGGGTATTCGTTGGTCCCGTGCCGCGAGCCGCGGTACTTCACCACGCGCAGCCGGCGCGTGGAGACCTGGTCGTCGACGCGGTGATCGAGCAGGATCACACAGTCGGCGACGTACTCCTCCAGGCCGTAGCGGGTCAGGCTCTTCTCGCCGCGCTCGGCGGTGATCACCGCGGTCATCCCGTGTTCCTTGAGCCAGCGGAACAGACGCCGCAGTTCCGCGCGCAGGATCGCCTCGTTGGGCAGGCCGGCGAACAGGGCTTCGAGCGTGTCCAGCACGACCCGCTTGGCGCCGACCGTGTCGATCGCGTGGCTCAGCCGGATGAACAAGGCCTCGAGGTCGTATTCACCGGTCTCCTCGATCTCGCTGCGCTCGATGCGCACGAAATCGACGACGATCTTCTTCTGCGCGACGAGCTCGTCGAGGTCGAAGCCGAGCGAGCGCATGTTCGCGCTCAGCTCCTCGGCCGTTTCCTCGAACATCATCATGACGCCGGGCTCGCCGAACTCCGTTGCGCCGCGCAACAGGAACTCCATCGCGAGCATGGTCTTGCCGCAGCCCGCTGCTCCGCAGACCAGCGTCGGCCGACCCGTGGGCAATCCGCCGTTGGTGATCTCGTCCAGCCCCTGGATCCCCGTCCTGGATTTGGCCAGTGCGGCGAGGGCGCGCTTCTCCACTTTCACACGGACTTTCCTCATGTAGACGGATGAGCGCAATTCGCTGCTGCGAGTCGGTGCAGCGCAGATGCTACCCCATAATCCCGAGGTCAGCCTCGTGCTCGAGCAACGAAGATAACGGAGCTGCGTGCCGCTCGCCATCGTGACCGAGCCGGAGAGTAGTACCTGAAAACCCCGAGTCCCTGTTCAGCGGCCTTCCAGGGGCAACACGGAGCTCGAGGCGAGCACCGAAGCGGCTGCCTACAGCTGCGCCGCTCGAAAGGCCGATCTCCTGACCACATGCTTTCCGACGACGAAACCCTGCATACCCTGCGCCAGGCCCTGCAGCTGAGTCCGCAGAATCAGCCGCTGCGCCAGCATCTGGTCTCCGTGCTCTGCGAGGTCGGCCGCTTCGAGGAGGCCGCCGTCGAATTGCGGACGCTGATGACGGGCGATCCCGAGAACATCGCGCTGCGGCTCGAGCTCGCCGGGTGTTACTCGGCTGCCGGAAAGGCTTCGCACGCGCTGGTGGTTCTGGAGGCTCTGCGCGAAGCGAACAAGCTGCCCGCGAAGGGTTGGCTTCAGCTCGCGCGACTCTTGATCGTCGAAGGCGCGTGGGAAAAAGCGCGCGAGGCGTATCGCAGCGCGCTCGAGCGCGATCTCACCATCGCCGACCCTGGCCTTGCGGAAAAACTGGGGCTTTCCAACGGCATCCCGACCGCTCGCGAGCCCGAAGCGGAGCGCGAGGCGCAGGCTGTGGCGGAGGACGGAGAAAACGGCGACGGCTCGCGACCCCACGTGATCCCGACGGCGCGTTCCAGGCAGGCAGCCGCCGACTCGAAGGGCAAGTGGAACCTCGAGCGTCCGACGCTGCGCTTCGCCGACGTCGGCGGGCTCGAGCAGCTCAAGGAAGAGATCTCGATGAAGATCCTGCAGCCCGCGAAGACGCCCGAGCTTTTCGCTGCCTACGGCAAGAAAAGCGGTGGCGGGATCCTGATGTACGGGCCGCCGGGCTGCGGCAAGACCTTGCTCGCGCGCGCCACCGCCGGCGAGCTCGAGGGACGCTTCATGGCCGTCGGCATCCAGGACGTGCTCGAGATGTGGATCGGCAGCTCGGAGCGCAATCTGCACGCGCTGTTCGAGGAAGCGCGCCGCGCCGCGCCCTGCGTCCTGTTCTTCGACGAAGTCGACGCCCTGGCGAGCAAGCGCAGCGACCACCACGGCGCCAGCGGCCGCTCGATCGTCAATCAATTCCTCTCCGAGCTCGACGGCGCCAATGCGTCGAACGAAGGCGTGCTGATGCTCGGCGCGACGAATGCGCCCTGGCACCTGGATTCCGCTTTCCGCAGGCCCGGCCGCTTCGATCGCGTGCTCTTCGTGCCGCCGCCGGACGAGCTGGCGCGCGTGGCAGCGCTCAAGGTGCACCTTGCGGGCAAGCCGCAGGAGGATCTGCAGCTCGAGGCGGTCGCCAGGAAGACCGAGGGCTTCTCGGGCGCGGACTTGAAGGCCCTGGTGGACCTCGTGATCGAGGACAAGCTGCGCGAAGCCCTGCGCACCGGGCATCCGGCGCCGATCCGCGGCAAGGATCTCCTGGGTTGCATCAAGCGCGTCGCGCCGTCGACTCGTGAATGGTTCGCGTCGGCGCGCAACTACGCTTTGTTCTCGAATCAAGGCGGAGCCTACGACGATCTCGTGCGCTACATGAAGCTCTGAGGAGCGGCGCGCGATGACCGAAGTCATCCAGCAGCGCCTGGAGCGCGGCGTGCTCTTGTACCAGCAGGACCGCTTCGAGCGGGCGCTGGTCGAGGCCCTCGCGGCGCTGGCGGAGGACGCGAGCGATGCTCGGGCCCATGCGCTGGCGAGCTGTTGCCACGTGCAGCTGGGCCGGGCCAAGGAAGCCGAAATCGCCGCGCGCGAAGCGGTGCGCTGCGCGCCGGACATGCCCTTCGGCTGGGAGACGCTGTGCGATGCGCTCTTCATCCAAGGCCGCGACATCGAAGCCATCGAAGCCATCGATTGCGCGCTCGATCTCGATCCCGAGCGCGCCTCGTCGCACGTGCAGCGTGCGCGCTCGCTGCGCCGCCAGTCGCGGCCCGTCGAGGCGATGCAGGCGCTGCAAGAGGCGATGGAGCTCGAGCCCGAGAATACTTCGGCGCTCACCCTGCGCGCTCAGATCCTCGAGGAGCAACATCTCGACGCAAGCGCGAGCGAATCCACCGGGGATCTGCTGCGCCTGGAAGCGGAAAACGCGGAGGCTCACGCCCTGCGCGGTTGGATCGCCCTGCGCAAGCGCGACCTTGCGGTCGCCGAGGAATCTCTCGGCGAGTCCTTGCGGCTGGATCCCCACGGTTCCGACGCGCGCAATGGGCTGGTGGCCTTGCACAAGCTGCGCCATCCGCTGTTGCGTTGGCTCGGGCCGGGGTGGCGCGCCCCACGCAGCTCCGGGGATCCGGGCGACGAGAAGGAGCAGGCGCGCAGTGAGAAGAGCTTCGGGCTGTTCTTCAAGCTCAGCTTGTTTCCCGCGGTGCTTGCCACCAAGTACCTGCTTGCCCCTGCCGACCTCGCCACCTGGGCTGCCTGGTGCATCGCCGCCGCGGGCGGGTTTTTCGCCGCGCTGATCCTGGCCGCCGTGCTGCTCGGAGTGTGGGAGGTCTCGCGCGCCTTCCTGCGCGAAGCGCCGAGCCTGGTGGGGAGCCTGGTGCATGGCCTCTTGATCGAGCCGCTCGGGGACCTCGTGCTCGCCGCCAGCCGATCCGGGCGTCGCGTCCTGCCCACCGGCCGACTGTTGTTCGCCTGTTCGGTCTGGGGTGCGGCGCTGATCCTCGCGGCGATTTCCCTCGCATTGTTCCATTTCGGCGCGTGGGCCCTGGCTCGCAGCGCGCTCGCCGTCCTGGTGTTCCTGCCTTTCCTGCTCGGACTCTGGCCAGGCGATGCGCGGCGCTGGCAACTCGGATTGCTGCCATGCGCCCTGCTGCTCGCCGTGGGAATCCAAGCCGGCTCGTGGGGCGTCGGCTGCGCAAGCCTCGCGCTGGTTTTTCCGGCGATCTGCTGGAGCGGAAGCTTCGACGCGAAATCCATGCGCTGGCTCCTGGCCAACCACGTCCTGACCTCGGCCGCCACGCTGGGCCTCGGTGTTTCGACCTGGCTCGCCCATGCGCCGGCGTCCTGGTGGAGCCTGTGCACCGCAGCCGTCGGATGCGTCTCCACGTTCGTGATGCTCGCAACTCTTTCGGCTCCGAGCCCCGCGACCCTCCCGAAAGAATTCGCGGACTCGGTACCCGGTAAAGCACCACCATCCTGAACATCCTCGATACCGACGACGGTGCGCCGGTATCGAGGATGTTCAAGATGGTGGTGCTTTACCGGGTACCGATCACACGGTGTTCTCCACCGGCGAGGTCGAAGGCGTGGATCTCGACCCAGTTCTTGTCGACGGAGTTCTCGGGTGGGCGGGCGAGGATGCGCACGTAGCCGGCGGGCAGCTTGTCGAGCAGGTATTTGCCGTCAGGGTCTGGATGGATTCCGGCGAAGTAGGTCAGGTCGCCGTCGCAGCGACCCTGGGCGTACATCTGCGGCGCGTCGGGAGCGACCTGGCCTTCGATCTGACCGGTGGAGACATTGCGCTCGAGCCGGTTGTCGCCGCGCAACACCTCGGTGCGGAAGGTCAGGTTCAGCTGCCCGGCCGTGTCCATCGGCGGCGAAATGTGCACGCGCCGGAAGCCGGGCTGGGAGGCGCTGAACTCGAAGCGGCCCTCGCGATCGAGCACGGTGGTCGGCAAGGTCTCATTGACCACGCCGTTCGAGTCGGGCCAGAAGGTCGCGCGCCATTCGCTCGCGGGCTTGCCGTCGACGATCAATTGTCCGCGCAGCACGCAAGGCCGATCGTCGCTGAGATCGAGATCGAAGTGCGCGATCTGGCCTTCGCGCACCTGGACATCGGTCGGGAACTCGTCGCGCTCCTCGCGGGTGGACATCGCGGTTCCGTTCTCGCTCGTCAGCTCGAATTGACTCTGGCGCACCGTGAAGCCACCGGGCGTCAGGTTCTCGAAGCGGAAGCGGCCGTCCTCGCCGACGCGCAGGGTGCGCGGGTGCAGATCGCCGCGGTTGATCGCCACGATGATTCCCAGCGGGCTGCGTCCGGCAGCGACGCGCACCTGGCCTTCGAGAATTCCACCGGTTCGCATGGCCACGATCACGTCGCTCGCGCCTTGCCCCTTCGTGTAATCCGAGATCTCCACCTCGCTACGCGCATGGCCCGGAGCCTCGGCGAGCAGCACGAAGTTGCCGTTCTCGCGCGCTGTCAGGAAGAAGCGGCCGTCCTCGTCGCTCTCGCCCTGGGCCTGGCTCGACGGATCGAGCCTCGACGCGAAGCCGTTGTGGTTGACCGACATTCCAGGCCAGGTCAAACGGTGCAGCGATAGTTTCGCGCCGGCGAGGGGCTTCTCGCCGACCAGGACTCGGCCTTGGATCCCGGGCAGCGGCACCAACACGGCGCGCACGACTTGGGGCGCGGTCTGCGCATCGAAGGGACCGAGCTTGACGATATCGAAGCCGCGCGCGCGGATCTCGAGCCGCACTCCGGAAGCGGGCAGCTCGAATTCCAAACGGCCGTCGGCGTGGTCGGCTTCCGCGAAGCGCTTCGCCATCGAGAATCCGTCGGGGTCGATCAGGTTGGCGCCGAAATTCTTCACGGCCGCGCCCGAGGCATCGACGGCCTCGACGATCATCGAGCGCCGCACGCCGAGCTGCAGCACGACCTGCAGCTCGCCCGGAGCGACCTGGGCCTGGGCTGCCGTCGCGAAATGGTCATCGGGATCCTTGGCGCTCAGATCGTGGGGCGCGTTGACGCGCAGGCGGTAGTCGAAGCGACCCTGGGCGTCCACGGGGATGTTGCCCATGTTCATCGATCCGCCGCGCGACACCTTGTAGCGCAGCTGAGCCTTCGGCATCGGCTCTCCGGCGGGGTCGAGGACGATCCCCGCGATGTGGTCTTCGCGCTCGAGCGGAGCCAGGCGCAGCTCGACGTCGTCGACCGAGTCGAGGGGCGCGAATTCGATCAGCTTCGAGTGGGTCCAGCGCATGTCGGCCATCCCGGCCCACAGGAAAAGCCGGTCCGCGGGGATGCCCTCGAGATGGAAGCGGCCCTCGCCGTCGCTGGTCGTTGCAGGGGCGAGCTCCTGTTCGTCTGGCCCGCCGCGCGTCGCCGCGGCCTCGTCCTGGTACGAAGAAGGTTGCGCCGCGATCACCCGCGCGCCCACGGCCGGCCGGCCATCGGGCAGGAGCACGATGCCACTCGCACGCGCCCCGGGCTCGAGGATCAGCTCGCCGAGAGCGACCGTCTTGCCCGCTTCGAGCTGAACCTCGACGAAGCGCGTCGCCATGTTCGGCGCCCGCGCGATCACGTGGCGCGGCAGCTGCTTGTCGGCGGCGGGATCGAACTCCAGGCGGCAGTGCCCCTCGCCGTCGCTGTCCACGGAAGTCTCGCTTTCGGCGACCACGGCGCCGAGCGTGCCCGAGATGCCGCGTCCGCGGCGGTCCACGAGCTGCGCCTCGACCGCGGCGGGAGCGTCCGTGCTCGGCGCGGCGACGGCCGGCGCAGCCTTGACGGGTGCGGGCGCGGCGATCTCGGGTGTCTGCGCATCGCGCCGCTGCCCATCCGAGGCCTCGAGCTCGGCCAACGGAGTCTGCAGCTCGGCCGCCGGCGCGCCCGACGCCGCTTCGACCACGGCGTGCGGGTCGGCCTGATCCGGCCCGCGCGTCAACCACCATCCGAGGCCTGCCGCCGCGACCAGCACGGCCGCTGCCACTTTCATCGTTGCTTGCATGGCGAAGACTCCCGAGATCGAAGCGGAGAACAAGGCGGCCGGACCGGAAAGGCCGGCGGGGCAGAGCGGGGCGAGCAGGGCGCTCAAGGGCTTTCCGCGCTCGCGCCCCCGTTCGGCGAGCAGCGCGCGCATGCGCTCCAGGCCGCGTTGGATCCTCCAGCGCACGCTGGCCGCGGGAACCTTCGTGCGACGCGAGATCTCGGCGGCGCTCTCGCGACCGAGGTAGCGCGCGACCAGGGTCGAGCGCAGCGGCTCTTCGAGGGCGTCGAGGGCTTCGAAGAGCAGACGCTCGCTCTCCAGCCGCGCGAGGACATCGCTGGAGTCGCCCTGGCCATCGGCGCGCGCCGCCAACCCTTCGCGCTCGCGGCGGTTGCGCTCGCCGCGCCGGCGAGTCAAGAAGGCGTTGCGCACCACGCGCGCGAACCAGGGCCGCAGCGGAGTCTCGCTGCGCGGCGGATTCTCGAGCGCGGCGACCCAGGTGTCCTGGACCAGGTCCGCCGCCGCGTGCTCATCGCGCGCCAGAGCGCGAGCCAGCCCCTCGATCCAGGCAGCGTGGGCCTGGAGATCCCGCTCGGTCAATCGTGCAGCCTGGTCGGACATCGCTCGGCGATAGGATGCAGCGCAGGCGCGAGTGATGGCGCGAAGAAGCGATTCTTTGCGGCGCCTCGCTCGATCTCACGCCAGCCTTACGAGGCGCGAAGCTCGCGGACGGTCTGCGAGAGCTTGCTAGACGCCGATCGCGGTCTGCCAGGACACGCTCGGAAAGGCCTTGCCTGGCTTGGCGAAAGCGTAGCCCTGGAGCAGGTCGCAACCGATTTCGACCAGGACTTCCCGCTCCAGGCTGGATTCGACGCCTTCGGCGATCACGACCAGGTCCATCTCGCGGAACAGCGCGGTCATCGAGCGGATCAGCTTCTGCTTCTTGGGATTCTCGTGGACCCCGCGGATCAAAGACATGTCGAACTTCACGACGTCGGGCTCGAGCTGCGCGAAGCTTGTCAGGCCTGCATACCCGGCGCCGAGATCGTCGACCGCGATCTGGAAGCCGAGTCTGCGCAGAGCGGCGATGCGCGCGTTCACATCCGTCACCCCGTCGAGCGCGGTCCGCTCGGTGATCTCGAGCACGACCCGCTTGGCAATTTGCGAGAGGGGCGCCGTCGGCGAATACAACGCGTCGTCGAGCAGATCGAGGGTGTGCAGATTGACGAACACGTATTTCGCCGGCGCCAGCTCGACCGAGCAGGCGACGCGATCGCGAATCGCCCGACCGACTTCGGGAAGACGTCCGAGTCTCTCCGCCGCTTCCAGCACGGCGCCTGGAGTCGGCAGCGAGGCTTCGTTGGTGCGCAGCAGCGCCTCGAAGGCGAAGATGCGCTTCTCCGACCAGGACACGATCGGCTGGTAGGCCATCCACATCGATTCCAGCGCGCGGTCGAGGCTGGCGCCGAGGCCGGCGAGATCGCCGACCTGCTTGCCTCCAACTCCCAGCAGATCGAGCGCCTGCCGTTTCAAGCGCGCCAGCTCGTGCAAGCGCAAGGCGAGGGCCACGACGTCGAGCAGCTCTTGATCCTCGAATGGTTTCACGAGGTAGCGCAGCGCGCCGTACTCGAGCGCGCGGATGCTGGTCTCCACCGTCGGATCGCCGGTCATCAGCACCACGGGCACGTCGAGGTCGCGCTGTCGCACGACGCGCAGCAGCGCAAGCCCGTCCATACCGGGCATCGCGATGTCGCTCACGATCACGTCGAAGTGTTTCTCCGCCAGCAGGGCGAGCGCCGAGTTCCCATCGGAGGCGCGGTGGACGATGTAGCCCTGTCCGCGCAGCAGTCGCACGTAGACCCGCAGTAACGCAGGCTCGTCGTCGACGACGAGCACGCGACCCGGCGTTGGCGCCCGAGCCCCCTCGGCGTGCGCCTCGGACGCTGATTTGATTCCCATCGTTCTCCCGCGTTTATCCTAGCGGCGCTTTCGTCCAGATGGCGCGCGCAGTTGGATGCCGCCCTGAGTCGCGGCGGGTCGCCATGTCGAGCACCTGGTGATTTCCCAAATCCGTAGCTGACCTCTGGCCGGGGGCAGCTTTCTAGGGATTCTTGGAACTGCGCTGATCGAGCGGCATGCAGCGGCTCCTGCGCACGATCGATACCCCGGCATTGAGACAGCCGGCGAGGCGCAGGGCGGCCCGCGGATGCGTAGATCTACCCATGAAGGCGGTCGCTGAGGTGGCTCGATACGAGCTTCATGCCCGACTTCCTCCGAGACGATGCTCGCGGAATCGCGACGAATACCAGCGAGTTCGAGCTCCGCGCCGTGGTCGAGGAGGCGCTCGACGGCTTCGCCGATCTGGCGCAGGTCCAGAGACTCGAGCTCCTGTCCCACTCCAGCGCCGACGCTTCGAGGGGCTTGGCCTCGAGCGACGCGCTTCGAATCGCGAGGCCATGGCAGCTCGTCGAAGGAGGTCGAGCGCTGCCACAAGCCGTGCGCGCAGCGGCTTTCTAGTTTCACGCTCCTGCTTGTGCGGCGCGCGCCTGGAACTGCGTCGCCCCTATCCGCGGAAGAAGCTCAGCGATCCGAGGCGATCGCCTGGATTTCCAGCTCGTCGAACTCGCTGATGCTGTCGGACTTGGTCCAGACGCCGGCGCGACCGGCGCGGAAGTAGGTGTCGTAGGAAGAAGTCTCGAACTTGCCGTCGAGCACGGCGGTCAGCTTCGGACCCTCGGCGCGGAACTCCAGCGTGTGCCACGCGCCATCGTCCGTCGCACCCTTGACGATCGCTCCCGGCAGGGTGCGCCGATCGCCGTTGACCACGCGGAAGATCCGCAGATCGCCCTCCGCGGCATTGGCGCGCGCCACCAGGTAATTGTTCGCGTCGCGCCAGCGCAGCACCACGCCTGCGGCACGGTCGATGCGATCGCCGGCGTAGCGGAAGCGCACCCGGATCACGGCATCGGAAGCTGTCCAATCGCGCACGATCGCCATCGGGAAATGGATGCCGGTCTTGTCCGTCGAGGCCTGGCGCAGGATCCGGCTGTGGTCGCTCGAGGTGACGATCCAGCGCGGCGCCTGGCCGTGACCTCCGAGCCAGGAATCAAAGGCGACCGGAAGAGTGTCGGTCGCGTCGCTCTCGAAATCGAACTTTTGTGGCGGGGAAAGACCTAACGGCGGAGCGATCAGATCGGGAAACTGCTCGTCCTCGTCTTCATCCTCTTCGGGCCGCGGGCGGAGCGTAGCGATGAGCGTCTGAGTTTTTCCATCGCGCTCGAGGCTGAGGTTCACGCTGTCACCGACGCGGCTCGAGCGCACGCCCCTCGCCAGGTCGGCCTTCGTGTCGGTGGCGCGATCCCCGAAGCGACGCAGCACGTCGCCGATGCGAAGCCCGGCGCGCTCGGCACCGGTATCGGCGTAGACGGCGGTCAAGCGCAGTCCGCCGGTGGCGAGCGGCTCGCTGTCGACACCGAGGTAGGGGATCGGCATCGCGGCGTCGAGGGCGTTGCGCATCGCGAGCCGGCTCTGCGTGACGATGCGATCGAAGTCGGCTTCGTAATGCCGCAAGAGCTCGCGCCGAATCAGGGCCGGGTCTTCGCGCGGATACTCGGTCCCGCTCGGGTTCGAAGCCAGGGCAACCGCAACCGGGGCCCGCTCCGGAGCGGCGCATCCGATCACCGCTGCCCAGAGCAGGGCGAGGACCGGAGCATGGGATCGAAGTGTCTGCATGGATGTCGGTGGGGGATCCGAAGCACGGTCATGCGCGGGCTGCACGACGGATCAGCGATCCTCCGGCAGCCCAGGCGAGGAGAGATAGGACGTCCTGCGCTCGCGACGGCTCAGTCGCGGTACTTCACGTGGCACTGCTTGCAACCCTGCGCGATCACTTGGAACTGCGCGGTCAGCTCGGTCGCCGCGGGAGGAGACTTCGCCAGCAGGTCTTCGAGGGCCTGCGCGTCCTTGGTGGCCTGGTCCAGCCACTCGTGGAACTCGGCGGACTTGTTCTTGACGTCGGGATCGTCCTTCAAGTTGCGCAGCAGGTTCTCGAGCCGTCCCGCTTCCGCCAGGGGCAGAAGATCCGGGTGATCGGACGGGGCCATCCACGCGGCCTTCTCGACCGCTTTCAAGTTCTCGCTGATCTCGTCGATCTCGACCATCGACTCCACGAGGCCGCTGGTCTTGGCGACCGAAGGGAATTCCGCCGAGGCCTTGTCCAGGTGCTGTTTGTCGGCCACCTCGGCATCCGAAACGCACTGGTAGAGTCCCTTGTAGGAAGGCGCCGTGCCCGAGACCTTCATGCGCGCGATCGCCTGCTCGGGAGTCAAGTAGCCGAGGGCGACCGCCGCCGCTCCCGTGGCGCCCGCGCTGCGATGCTTGCCGTGGTGACAGTGCACGTAGACCGGCCCGGGCAAATCGCGGACGGCGCGGGCGATCTCGAGCTCGCGCTCGGGCGAGAAGCCGCTGTAGGTGACGGGCAGGTGCACATAGCGCAGGCCATGAGCCTCGGCCGCGTCGACATCGGGCGCCGCTCCGTCGACCGAGATGACGGTTCGTACGCCCATCGCGGCGAGGGACTTGAACCCCTCCTCGCCGTAGGGGACGGAACCCGAGTACAGCCCATCATGGTAGGTGACCACGTTGTGCAGTCCCGGGAGGTCGGCCGGCTTGTCGGCATCGGCGGCGGGGGCCGGAAGGGTCGGGACGCGCAGATCCTCGACGCGCTCCTGAGCGGGCTGCGGCCGGCTGCAA
>DATHET010000152.1:0-9644 GCA_035490315.1 Planctomycetota bacterium | reverse complement strand
CAGCGAGAAGCTGTTGGCCCAGTCGTCGCCGACGACGAGGTCCAAGGATCCGTCGCCATTGAGATCCGCGAGGGCCACTGATGCCGGGCTCCATGCCTTCGGAACTTTCACTTGCGTCGCGAAGGTACCCGTTCCGAGGTTTCGGAAGACGGACAGGTCGTAGGTGCCACGATTCGTGACGACGAGATCTGGCTTGCCGTCGGCATTCAGGTCGCCGATCGCCACGTCGTACGGCTGGATTCCGGCGAGGTAGCTCACCTGCGCCGCGAACGTTCCATTGCCCTGGTTGCGAAGCACCGACACGCGTTTGGACCCGAAGTTCGTCACGACGATTTCCGGTCGGCCACTCGAGTCGAGATCGCCGATCGCCAGCCCCGCGGGCTCGATCAATGTCGAATAGGTCGTGGCTGCTCCCGCTCCGAAGATTCCAGCTCCGAGGTTGAGCCTCACCGACACCGTGTCCGCGTCGAAATCGGAAGTGACGATGTCGAGCAGTCCATCGCCGTTGAGATCGCCTAGGGCGACTTCGCGTGCCGATGCGCCCATCGGGTAGGTCGTCGGCGCCTGGAAGCCGCCGTTTCCCGTGTTGAACAGCACCATGATCGCGCCCGCGAGTCGCGCCGCCACGGCGAGGTCGACAGATCCATCTCCGTTCAAGTCGCCAACCGCGATTCCGTGCGGCTCAGCTGCCAGCGGATAGCTCGCCACGGCGAGAAAGCTGCCGTTGCCTTGATTGAATCGAACCGTGATGTCTTGCGAGAGGATGTTGCTCGTCACGACATCCTTCGATCCGTCGCCATTCAAGTCCGACAGCGCGATGCCTAACGTATGGTGCCCCATCCCCGACCAGGTTGAGCGGGTCAGCGAGCCATCGGGCTGATGCAGGAACACGCTGACCGCGTCCGCGTCCATGGACGCAACAGCCACGTCGTCGAGGCCGTCGCCGTCCAGATCGCCCGTTGCGATTCCAGCCGGGAAACCAGTGCCGTATTGCGCGCCAGCGTAGGGAGACTTGTCGCAGGGTGGGCTTTGCCCCAATGCCGTCAGGCTTGGCACGGCGAGCAAGATGGCCGTGATCGCGAATCTGCTCCGGCCTCGGGCAGCTTGGGTTGAGAGGGCCTCGAGATTGATGAGAGGCATGGAGAGACTCCTGGGTAATGCCAATTCAGCCGCCGCGTCCGACGAATCCAGCGTACGCGAGCACGGCCGAAGTGCCTACCCGCTCGCGAGCAGCGGACAGGAGGGCGCGGACGACATGCCGAAGCTGGACAGGAGCGGTCAGGAGCCACTGCAAGCCAGGCTCCGGATTTCCTCCACTTCGGACTCGGCGAATGCCGATGAGGCAGGCGATACCCAGCCCGCGGGTCCCGTCCCGCAGGCACGATCGAGGGGGGCACGAACGCGACCGATCGAAAAGGGCGTAGATGGGAACAGGTTCATTCCACGGCCGAGCGTTGCTCGCGCTGGGAGCGGTACTTTGGGCTGGAGACTTCGCGGAGGGTCAATCGCTGATCCACCGCGTCGGCGGCATGGCTGCGGGCGAACGTCAAGGTTCCGCCGCGGCGATCGTCGGTGACCTCGACGTCGACGGCAGAGCTGATTTCGCCATCGGTGCGCCCGGCGCTGCCTCGGGTTTCGGCCTCGTGCGAATGGTTTCGGGCGCCAACGGCAGCCTGCTCTGGACCATTCAAGGGCCGTCCAACGGCTCGAGTTTCGGCGTGAGCCTGGCGGCGCTCGGAGACGTCGACGGCGACGGTCGCGGCGACCTCGCGATCGGCGCACCGCTCGCGAACGGTCCTGGATCGATCGGCTGCGGCATCGTCCGCGTCGTGTCGGGCCTCAACGGAGCAACGCTGCGCGAATTCCGCGGCGATTCGCCCGGCGATCACATGGGCTGGTCGGTGGGCTCTGCCGGCGACCTCGACCACGACGGAGTGCCCGACATCATCGGTGGCGCCGTCGACGACGACGATCTCGGCGAGAGCACAGGCTCGGCGCGCGTCTGGTCCGGTGCGACCGGGCTGTCGATCCACAAGTTCGTCGGCGGGACGAGCCGCGAGCTCCTCGGCTATTCCGTGGACGGCGGAGCCGACATCGATGGCGACGGCACGAGCGATCTCGTCGTCGGCGGAGCGTATTTCACGACCGCGCCTCAAGGCGGAGTCGTGCGCGTGTTCTCGGGCGCCACCTTCGTGACATTGTGGAGCACTGCAATCGCTCCTGCGCGCGATGGGCTCGGCAGCTCCGTCGCCTTCGTCGGCGATGTCGATGGCGACGGTGCCTCCGACATACTCGCCGGTGCGCGCCAGCCCTTCGGCGGTGGCGTCGGCTACGCGCGCCTGTACTCGGGCGCGGACGGATCGCTGCTGATGCATATCGCGGCGACTGGGCTGCAGCGCACTTTCGGCAGCTCCGTGACCGCGGCCGGCGACATCGATGCCGATGGCCTTCCCGACTTCGCGATCGGCGCACCGGACTCTGGAACTGGCGGGACGCTGAGCGGCGTCGTGCGCCTCTATTCGGGAGCGAGCGCGGCCGTGCTGGCCGAATACATCGGATTGCCCGGCGCTCACCTGGGGACCTGCGTGCGCGGCGGCGGCGACATCAGCGGCGAAGGCTGGCCCGACCTCGTCCTGGGTGCGCCGACCGAATCCACGGGCGCGAGCCAGGCCGGTGCGGCCTATGCTTTCCGCGGAACGGATGCTCCTGCTCCGGACGCCGACGGCGACGGAACTCCCGATGCCTTGGACGGTTGCCCGAGCGATCCGCACAAGATCGCGCCGGGCCCATGCGGCTGCGGCGTAGCGGACACGGACAGCGACGGGGACGGCACGCCGAACTGCAACGACGGCTGCCCGAACGATCCCGCGAAGCTTTTGCCGGGCTCCTGCGGTTGCGGAATCGCCGACAGCGACAGCGATCAGGACGGCACGCCGGATTGCTTCGACGATTGTCCCAATGACCCGAACAAGGTTGCGCCCGGCCCGTGCGGCTGCGGTGTCGCGGACACCGACAGCGACGGGGATGGCACGGCCGACTGCGATGACGGCTGCCCGAACGATCCGGCCAAGCTCTCGCCTGGTGCATGCGGTTGCGGCATCGCCGACAGCGACAGCGACCACGACGGCGCGCCGAACTGCTTCGACGGTTGTCCCTTCGACCCGAACAAGATCGCGCCCGGCCTGTGCGGCTGCGGCGTGGCGGACGTGGACAGCGACGGGGACGGCACGGCGGACTGCGACGACGGCTGCCCGAACGATCCGAGCAGGATCGCTCCCGGTGCCTGCGGCTGCGGCGGTGCTGCCGAGACGGACCTCGACAACGACGGCACCCCGGATTGCGCGGACGGATGCCCGCAAGATCCGCTCAAAGTGCTGCCGGGCATCTGCGGCTGCGGCAGGCCGGACGTCGACGCCGATGGCAACGGCGTGTTCGATTGCCAGGAAGCGGGGCAGCCGCTCGAGGCCGACGTGCTCGAGATCTCCTACGATTCGCGGGGGACGCAGCACCTGACGTTGCGCGCGGGCCGGGCCAATGCCGGTCGAGCGTTCCTGATGCTGGGGAGCCTGCACGGCACCGAGCCCGGGTTCAACTTGAACAACGTGCACGTGCCGCTCGTGTTGGACAGCTACACCTTGCTCAACCTGATCCCGCACCATCCCTCGGCGATCGTGCCCGTCGTCGGGATCCTCGATTCCGAAGGGATGGCGCATGTCGAGATCCAAGTCAGCCGGTTGCACGGCCGCGGGTTCTGGGTCGGTCGCACGATCCATCACGCGTTCGTCCTGCCGCACAAGAAGAAGCCGCTGACTTTCGCCAGCAATGCCGTGGGACTGACGATCATTCCTTGAGGTTTGCCGGGCGACGAAGCGCAACGATCTCGGAGCGCATCAGGCCCACGCGCGGAGGTCGGAAGCGGACGCCGAGCGCCAGGACTTGGGCCTCGGGCAGGCTGAGACCTCAGCTCTCGTCCCGGCGCTCTGACTGTTTCCGAGGCGAGGACAGACTCCGGACGAGTTCCGCGGGGTGAGCGCTTGCCGATAGTGCGACATCGCTCGGATTGAGTGCGGAACTGCCCATCGCGGCCACTCGGGAAGTGTGCAGCGGCGAGGACGCACCGATGCGAGCACCCCACGGCAGCGGCCCACGATTCGCACACGGCGATCCAGGAGGCGCATGGATCAGGAGCGAATGCATCTTCGGCATGCTTTGTTGCATGCGCGGTGCGTCGACGCGAACTCCTCTGCACATCCAATTCCCTTCTTCAACGAATGACAGCGCTCGAAGTCTGCCCTCGAAGAAACTGCCGCGTGTGCCGCGGATAGGGTTTGCTCGGGTGTCGTCTTCACGAACGCTCGCCGTCGAGACTCACTGGAGCTACCGCTATGAATGGCAAGAATTGGGGAACGGCGATCGTGGCCAAGATCGTTTGCTGGATCGCCTTGACCGCGGCGGCGGAGGCGGCTCAGGCTCCTCAGGCGGGAATCCTGACCTGGGGTCGATACGTCAGCGACGGAACGTGGAATAGCGAAAGGTTCGACAAGCTCAGCGCCGGCGCTGCTCACACCGTGGCGCTGCGAAACGACGGGAGGATCGTGGCCTGGGGCAACAACTTCCGCGGACAGTGCAACGTTCCGGCCGCTCCGGCGGGACTCGGATACATGGATGTCGAGGCTGGATACCTCCACACGCTGGCACTCCTGAACGACGGCAGCGTCGTGGCCTGGGGTGAAAATGGCCTGGGTGAATGCAATGTCCCGGTGTTGCCGCCAGGCGTGACCTATCTCGACATCGCCACTGGCGGTTCCCACAGCCTTGCGCGCCGGAGCGATGGGAGCTTCGTTGCCTGGGGAGACAGCGCCTATGGTCAATGCAGTGTGCCCAGTCTTCCGGCGGGACTCAGCTACCTCCAGTTCGCGGGTGGCAGTCTTCACAGCCTGGCTCTGCGCAGCGACGGTTCCGTGGTGGCCTGCGGATGGAACAATGACGGCCAATGCAACGTGCCCGCTCTCCCGCCGGGTATGTCGTATGTCTCGATCGACGCCGGCGGGAGTTCCAGCGTTGCGCGGCGGAGCGACGGCAAGCTCGTGGTCTGGGGCAGCAGCACCTATGGCCTGCTCAACGTGCCGCTCTTGCCCGCCGGCTTGACCTACGTCCAAGTATCCGTTGGCACCAATCACATCCTGGCGATTCGGAGCGACGGTTCGGCCGTGGGCTGGGGGAATGACAATGTCGGATCGTGCAATGTGCCGACTCCACCGCCGGGATTGTCCTATGTCGGAGTCTCGGCCGGGTATTCCCACAGCATCGCGCGTCGAAGCGACGGCTCGTTCGTGGCCTTCGGCCTCAACGAGACCATGCAATGCAACGTCCCGCCGCTCCCCGCGGGCGTCTCCTACGTCGAGATCGGAGCCAAATCGATCTACGCGATGGCGCGACGCAGCGACGGCCAGATCGTGGCTTGGGGTAACCATCCCATCGGCCAAGGCCAGCCGACGACCCCGCCCCCAGGTGTGGTGTACGTCAGCATCGCGCTCGGGTACGAGCACGCGGCCGCGTGTCGAAGCGACGGAGTGATCGCGACGTGGGGCGACAACACCCATGGGCAGCGCAATGTACCCCCAGCGCCGCAGGGGCTGTCCTACGTGAAAGTCGCCGCTGGTGTCTGGCACACCCTGGGACTCCTGAGCGACGGCTCGATCGCCGCCTGCGGCGACAATACTTCGGGCGAGTGCAACGTCCCGGCGCTTCCCCTGGGACTGACCTATGTCGACATTGCCGCGGGAAACTTTCACAGCATCGCGCGTCGAAGCAACGGCACGGTCGTCGCGTGGGGGTGGAACAACAAGGGGCAGTGCAACGTACCTTCGATTCCGGTGGGGTTGGCTGCCGCTGAGATTTGTGGAGGCTCCGAGTACTCCATGGCGAGATTGAGCAATGGAACAATCTTGGCCTGGGGAGCGAACGAATCCGGCCAGTGCAACGTTCCGCCACTTCCGGGCGGCATGTCCTACGTGCAGATCGATGCCGGCCAGGTCCACTCGGTGGCGGCGAGGAGCGACGGCCAGGTCCTGGCCTGGGGAAGCAACGCATTCAACAAAACCCAGGTGCCGGCCGTATCGCCGTGCAAGAGCTTCCTTGATGTTTCTGCCGGCGAGGACTTCACGGCCGTGATCTTCGCCGATCTGTCGAGTGGGACCGCGTACTGCACCGCGAAGGTGAATTCGATGGGATGCACTCCGTCGATCTCCTCGATCGGATCCGCGTCGACGACGGCGAGCTCTGGTTTCGACATCCGCTCGGTCAACATGCGCAACCAGAAGGTCGGGATCCTGCTGTACTCGAACGGCGGCAGGAAGAATGCAGCGTTCAGCGGCGGCACTCTGTGTGTCGGAGGCGCGCTTCGCCGCGTCCAGGGTCTCAACAGCGGTGGAACTCCGCTTCCGCAAAGCGACTGCAGCGGGGTATTCGCGGTCGACTTGAACGCGTTCCGTGCGGGCACGCTCGGCGGGAATCCCGCCGCTTTCCTATCGGTCCCCGGTACGGTCGTGGACTGCCAGTTCTGGGGTCGCGATCCAGGCTTTCCCGCGCCCAACAACACGCAGCTGTCGAACGGCTTGGAGTTCACGCTCTGCGTGTGAGCGCCCTCGGAACCGCCAGGCTGTCTCGGAGTTGCCGACGAGGATCGTGTCGCCCGAAATCGCTATTGCAAATGCGGGATCACTGCGCTGCGCTCAGCGCTTCGATCGCGTCCCGGGTCGCTCGCGCAGCGGCCTCGGCTCGGCGATCGCGATCCTCCCAGCCATGCCGTCGTCCCGGCTCCGAACGTCTACGGACAAACCGTGTATTCGAGCGCGTCCGACAAGGTCGCCTTGTCCGGCGGGGGGAAACCGTTGTCGCGTCCCCAGGCCTGGCAGTTCACGACGGTGCCGGGGATTTTCAGGTAGCTCTGCGGCGTGCCGCCGAGAGCTCCGACCGCCCACGCGTTCATGTCGATCGAGTACACGCCCGAGCAATCGTTGGGCGCTGGATTGCCGAGGGAGCTTTGGATCGGCGTGCGGCGCACGGGATTCTCGACGCAGCGCAGGCCGCCGAAGAACGGCACGCTCGAGCGGCCGCCGTTGCTGTAGATGAATACGCCCGGCTTGTTGTTGATCACCTGGCTCGCCGTGACGACGAAGCCTGAGCCGGCGGTCGCGCTCGGAATTCCGGTTGCGCCGATCGTGGGCGTGCAGCCGAGCGAATTCACCTTCGCTGTGCAGTAAGTGGCGAATGCGGCGCAGGCCTCGTAGCTCACCAGGGTGAAGTCCCAGCCTGTGGACAACTCCAGCGTGCGTTCCCAAGGCGCCATGGAAGCCACCTGACACTGCTGCAGGACATTGTTCCCCCAGGCCAGGATCTGGCCGTCGCTGCGGCGTGCAACGGTGTGGAATCTTCCGGCGTCGAGCTCGACGTAGCTCATTCCCAGGGGAAGGGCCGGCACATTGAGTTGTCCGTATTGATTGCTGCCCCAAGCCACGATCGCGCCGTCGCTTCGGCGGGCGGCCACGTGCGAAAAACCCGTCGCAACTTGGACGTACGTCACGCCGGGAGGCAAGCCGGGGACGTTGAACAGGTTATACGGCCCGCCCCAGACCACGACCGAGCCGTCGCTGCGACGCGCGGCGCTGAAGTCGTCACTGGCGTCCGCCTCGACGTAGCTCGAGCCCGGGGCCAAGGCGGGCACGTTGCACTGACCCCATCCGTTGTCTCCCCAGGCTAGGATCGCGCCATCGGAGCGCAGCGCGAGCGAATGCCGGAAACCTGCTGAAACCGCGACGTAGCCGGTTCCGGGCGCCGGCGCGGGCACGAGGCACTGGCCGAAAGCGTTGTCTCCCCAGGCCTGCACCGAGCCGTCGTCGCAACGCACGAGCGAGTGATCGAAGCCGGGGGCAACCTCGACGAAGGCAAGTCCTGGCGGCGCTGTCGGGACATTGTTGAGGCCGCTTCCATCCGCACCCCAGTTGCGCAGGGATCCATCGCTGTACAGGCCGACGGCGTGCGTGTAGCCGGCCCACGCGCGCACGAGACTGACACCCAGTGCAGGCTCGGGCAGGTTGCACTGGACCTGGCCGTTGTATCCCCAAGTCACCAGCTTGCCGTCGTTGCGCAGCGCTACCGAGTGCGCGAAGCCCCCGGCGATCGCGACGTAGCGCAAGCCGGTGGGCAAGGCGGGAACGTTGCACTGACCGAAAGCGTTTTGTCCCCAGGTGAGGATCGACCCGTCGCTGAGCCGCGCCAGGCAGTGGTCGTATCCGGCGGCAAGCTCGACGACGCTCGCGCCCGCGGGGATGGCTGGAACGTTCAACTGGCCGAGTGAATTGTCACCGAAGGCCAGGATGGCTCCGTCGCTGCGAAGCGCCAGCGAATGACGAAAGCCCGCCGCGACTCGCAAGTACTGCTGCCCCGCGGGAAGCGCGGGCACGTTGCACTGCCCGAAGCCGGTATCCCCCCAACCGACCGCGGTGCCGTCACTGCGTATCGCCAGGCTGTGATAGCGGCCGGCGGTGACCTGGACGTAGCTCAGTCCGGGCGCAAGCGCGGGGACGGAATTGATATTGCCGATGCCGCTTCCCCAGGCAACGACCTGACCGTCGGTGCGCAGGGCCACGCAGTGCGTGTCGACGGCCGAGACCTGCACGTAGCTGACGCCCGCGGGCAGCGCGGGCACGTTGCTCTGACCGTGGAAATTGCTGCCCCAAGCGACGAGCGAGCCGTCGCTGCGCAGCGCGACCGAATGGTTCGCACCGCCGTCGATGGCGACGTAGGAAAGCCCCGGCGGCAAGGCGGGCGCGATGCACTCGCCGTCGTCGTTGTTTCCGCTGCCGATGCAGGCTCCATGGGAATCGATGGCCAGGGTGGTCACATCGCCCGCGCCGATGGCGACGTAGGCGCGCTCGTTCCACTGGCTGTCGAAAACCGTGTTTCCGAAACTGCGCACTTGGATCTGTGCCGTCGACAGCGCAGCGGTGAACACGAGGGCGAGCGCGATGGCGATGGGCTGCAGAAATGCTCCGCCAACTCGACACGCGGTCAACGCTCTTGATGTTGCCATGATTCGTCGCACTCCCTCGAGATGCCGGAGCAGAAACGCTGGTGGCCGAACTGCCACAGCCCATTCTGCTCCTGTTCCGACCATTTGACTGCAATGTCGCGAGTCCGTGCTGCCAGGCGTCGCTTTCGAGCGGCTTCGTGCGTCCCGATAGCCCCAGGCCTCGAGGGCGGGCTGTCCCCGAAAGTGGATCGAGGGCATAGAATCGACTGCGAGTGGACGAGCGCTCTTACCTTGCAGGGGCGGCTTGATCAGTCCTGAGCCCACGCCGGCAGTCGCCAGCCGCGGGCGACGCAGGCTGCTCGTCGGCCTGCTCGTCCTTGCACTTCTCGGCCTGTGGTGGGGGTGGCATGGCTTCCGTTTCCTGTGCGATGACGCGTACATCAGTTTCCGCTACGCAGGCAACGCGGTCGCGGGCCTCGGGCTGACCTGGAATCCCGCTCCCTTCCGAGCGGTCGAGGGCTACACGAGCTTTCTGTGGGAAGTGCTGCTCATCGGTGTCTGGCAAGTCACCGGGCTCGACCCGACTCGATCCGCAACGGAACTCGGACTG
>DATHET010000151.1:0-10883 GCA_035490315.1 Planctomycetota bacterium | reverse complement strand
ACCATGACCACGACAAGAGCTGAAAGCAACGTGGAAGTCGCGGCGATCGTCCAGAAAAAGCGCCGTTCCACCGGCGAGATCGCTTGCGCCGAAGGAGCCGCGAGGGTCGCCGAAAAATACATCGCCACCAGCGCCGACCAGGCGATCATCGGGGTGAACATCAGTCGATCCGAGGAGGGCGCTCCAGCCTGGGGCAGGAGGGCCAGGACGCCCCAGATGAGCAGGAACGCGGCGTTGGGCACCTGCCGCAATCGCCGCAAGAGGATGACCACGACAGGCACACCGAGAGTCACGCCAGCGCCGAGGATCTGCCAGAACTTCGACGGCTCGAGCATCAGCACATCGATCGAAAATGGCGTGACGGCGGCGATCGGCGCGCAGGCGAACACGGTCAGTGTGCGCTGTGCGAACTCGAGCGGGCTGGTCCAGGGCATCGGATAGAACAGCACGTTAGAGCCCATCCCGCTGCGCGCGTACCACAAGGTGTAGAGAGCTGCGCAAGCGACCGACACGATTGCGCAGCCGCGGAAGAAATGCGCATGACTCCCTCGCTTGCCCTCGCGCGCGAAGATCAAGGCCAGCACGAGAAAGACGTGCAAGCCGGACTCCTTCGCTCCCACCGCCAGAGTTGCGAGCGCGAATGCGAAGATCGCGCGGTGCAATGCAGGCCGCGCAACGACCTCGAGTCCTGCGTGCACCGCAAGGACAGCGAACAAGCCCTCGAGCAGCGAATTGCGATTGGCAACCCATCCGACCGGCATCAGCGCGCTGTTGTCGAAAGCCAGGATCAACACGCCGAGCAGCGCCGCCGGCGTAGAAAGCCCAAGTCGCACGTACAGGCGCCGCGCCGCGAAAAGAAGCAGTGCGAAGAGTGCCAAGCTCATCGCATGCCCCGCGAAAGGCGAAGCACCGAACAGCGCATGATCGAGCCACAGCGAGAGACTCGTGATCGGCCGAAAGAAGCGCACGCGCCAGTCGCTGTCGGTCCACCACGGAAAAGCCCCTGCTTCGACCGTCCGATCCGGTGCCTCGCTCAGCGTGCCGAAGTCATACAGGCTCCACGGCTTCCACGTGGGACTCTCGACGCGGCCATCGAGCACCAGTTGGATGCCGAAGTCGTCGGCCATGGCCCCCGCGCCGAGGCTGGGCGCGTGGACGAGCACAGCCAGGGCCATCAGCAGCGCGCCGAGCCGCGCCGCGTGCCTGACCCAGCCCGTCCGAGCCGGAGTCGCGGGCGTCTCAGAAGTCGAAGGAGGTTTCAGACCTGTCAACTCCACGCTCTGGCGCCCCTGAAATCAAAGCCGAAGCGTAGTCTCCCTGCGGCGTGCGCTGATTCGCGGGATCTGCAATGCTGCGCGCCACCCTCGAAGGAACTCCCCCATGCACACGCGTCCCCTTCTCACGCTCCCATTCCTCGCTCTCTGCTTCGCACCCCTGTCCCAGGCGCCGAGTGCGCCATCGCATCCCGCGACACAGCAAGGCGTGGTCGAAGCCCTCGCGCGCGAAGCCCTCGGCAATCCCGGCGCGCCGGCCATGCTCGCGAAACTCTGCGCCACCGCGCCGAAGCGACTCTCGGGCTCCGCCGACGCCGCCCGCGCGGTCGAGTGGGGTCGCCAGACCATGCTGTCGGTCGGCCTCGAGAACGTGAAGCTCGAGCCCTGCATGGTCCCGCACTGGGAGCGCGGAAGTGTCGAACGCCTGGCCATCGTCACCTCCGGCAAGACCGAGACCGAGAGCCTGCGCATCTGCGCCCTCGGCGGCAGCCCGCCGACCGCTGCTGGCGGCGTCGAAGCCGAGGTCGTGATGGTCAAGAGCCTGGATGAGCTGACCGCGCTCGGCGAAAAGGCCCGCGGCAAGGCGATCTTCTTCAATCGACCGATGGACCCGAGCCTGCCCAATCCCTTCTCGGCCTACGGCGGCGCCGTCGACCAGCGCGGCAGCGGCGGCACGGCCGCATTCCAGGCCGGCGCCGTGTGCGCGATCGTGCGCTCGATGACACTGGCCCTCGACGATTACCCGCACACTGGCTCGACGCGTTTCGTGAAGGACGCAACGGCGCCGAGCGCTGCGATCAGCACCAAGGGCGCCGAGCGGATTGCGTCCCTGCTCCAGGCTGGCGGCTCGGTGCGCATCAAGCTCGAGCTCGATTGCCGCTGGCTCGCCGACGAGCCCTCGGCCAACGTGGTCGGCGAAATCGTCGGCCGCGAAAAGCCCGACGAGGTCGTCGTGGTCGGCGGCCATCTCGATGCCTGGGATCTCGCCGAGGGCGCTCACGACGACGGAGCCGGCGTGGTCCAGGCCCTCGAGGTTGCGCGTCTGGTCAAGGCCCTGGGCTGGAAGCCGCGGCGCACGCTGCGCGTCGTCCTGTGGATGAACGAGGAAAACGGCTGGCGCGGCGCCGCGGCCTACCGCGACACGCACAAGGATGCCCTGGGCAAGCACGTCTTCGCCCTCGAAAGCGATCGAGGCGGCTTCGCGCCGCGCGGCTTCGAGAGCGACTCCAACGGAGCGTCGCTGGCGAAGCTGGCCGCGCTGTGCGAGCCGCTGAAGCCCTACGGCATCGAGTCCGTCACGCACGCAGCCGAGGTCGGCGTCGACGTCAGCGCCCTACAGCAGCTGGGCGTGCCCTGCGCGGGTTTCGTGCCCGACGCGGCGCGGTACTTCGACTTCCACCACTCCGGGCTGGACACCTTCGCCACTGTCCATCCGCGCGAGCTCGAGCTCGGCGCCCTGTGCATGGCGGCGCTATGTTTCGGCGTGGCCGAGATGGAAACGTCCCTCGAGCGCGGCGTGATCGCCGAGACTCCGCGGCACTGAGCGCTCAGCCCAGGAGCTCGTCGGCGAGCCAGCCCAGCAGGCCGCCAATCGGCTGGCGACGGGGCCGCGAGCTCGTCTCGCTATCGATCCATCCGCCGGCCGTCGGCAAGGCGTCGGAGTTCGCGCGCTGCTTGCGCTCCTCGAGCTCCTTGACCTCGCGCCGGCGCGCTTCGACCAGCCCGCCCTTCTCGGAAAAGGCCAGGGCGCGCTCGAGCTCGCCGTGGTCGAGCCAGATGCCGTGCGACTTGCAGACGTCGATGATGATCCCCGAGATCGAGCCGAAATTGCGCCGGTTCATGAACTGCCCGCAACTCGGGCAGGGAATGTAGCGCACCGGCGCCGCCGGCAGGGCTTGCCTCAGATTGGACTGCGAGCCCAGGGCTTCCTTCACGGACTTGCGCGCGCCCGCGTCGGCGCACAGGCGCTCGAGCAATTGCGGTTCGACCCAGAGTCCCGCGCACGAAGGACACTCGACCAGCGTCTCCGTCCCCACGCGCCGCGAGCGCAGATCAGCCTTGCAATGCGGGCAGCGCGCGTCGACCGGCAGGGGCGCGATCTGTTGGACTTCGATGCGCACGCCACAGCTCATGCAGAAGTTCGCGGCGCTCGACATGCGCGCGAAGCACACCGGGCAGATCGCGTCGAGGTTGCGCTCCTCGAGGGTGATCTCGGCCTGGCAATAGTCGCAGGTGCGCGCGTCCTCGCGCAGATTGCCGCCGCAGCGCGAGCAGCACATGGCGCGCGGAGCGAGGGAACGCGGATGGGCCACGCCGAACGTCACGCCGCAGGAGCAGCGCACCGGGCTCTCGGCGGCCAAGGCGCCGACCTCGTATTGGCGAGCGCAGCCGGGGCAGCATTGGAGGACACGGGGCATGGTCGATCTTGTCGGCAATTCCCGCTCAGGTCTGAATAGGGGCGGCCTGCTGGGCCGCCGGCGCCTGGACTTCGGCCTTAGCGAGGTCGCGCATGGTCTGGTTCGCGCTCGAATTCTTGATCAGCTGGTCGAGCTGGCGGACGTAGTCGTCGAGCCGGACGTCGACCTCGCCGCGGGGAGGCACGGCGAGGTTGCCGGAGGAGCCCTTCATCGCGTCGAGCACGTGCTTGATCGTGATCTCGCCCGGATCGCGGCCGGGCAGGAAAGTCTGCTCGCCGCGCAGGTCGGTGATCGCGACCAGACCGCGCTCGGCGAGGGTGCTCAGCGCGGCCTCGACCGGCCTCGGCGGCACGCCCAATTCGCCAGCGAGCTGGATCGCGTCGGGATGCGGCAAGCCGGCGATGAAGGCCTTGGTGATGCGCACCATGGCGCGCAGCGCGACGATCTCCTGGAAGCCGTGGTCGGCGGGCCAGGTGCGCGCGATCTTGCGGTAAGCGGGCTCGGACTGGTGCGCGAACGCGAGCTCCGCGCCCGCGAGCACCGTGACCCATGACACCTGGATCCAGGCCAGGAAGATCGGGATCGCGGCAAAGCCCGCGTAGAGCCGGTTGTAATTCGCCATGCCGACCTGGAAGCGCACGTGCAGCACCTGCGCTCCATGCCACAGGAGACCGGCTACGAATCCGCCGAGCAGCGCCGAGCTGAAGCGCGTGCGCGCGTTCGGCATGGTCATGAACAGGAACGTGAAGAAGATCCACATCGCGAACACGCCGATGAAATTGAACAGCGTGTCCATCAAGGGGCCCATGTGCAGGGTCTCGCGCATGTAGCTCGAGATCATGTCCGCCTGGGCGAGCGAGGTCAGGCTGACCGCGGTGGCGAAGAAGATCGGCGCCAGGATCACCATCGCCAGGTAATCGGTGAGCTTGCGGATCAAGGAGCGCGGGAGCTTCACGCCCCAGATCTCGTTGAACGAGCCCTCGATCGTTCCGAGCAGCTGCACCACGGCGAGCAGCAGCAGGATCAAGCCCGCCGCGCCGAGCTTGGTCACGTCGGTGTTCTTGACGAAGTCGAACACGACCTCGAGCGTCTTGCGGATCATCTCGCCGGTCTCGCCGGTGCGCTCCGCTTCGGTGCTGAGCCAGGTGTCCAGCCACTGGCGCACCTTGACCATCAGGCCTTCGTAGGCGCCCAGGCCCTTGATCACCGAGAAGCCGAAGGCCAGCAGCGGCACCAGGCTCAAGACCGTAATGTAGGTCAGGGCCGAGGCGCTGAAGAAGCAGCGGTCCTCGATGAAGCCAGAGACCGCGAGATATAAGACTCGCGCGGCCTTGAAATACAGGGCGCGCAGCGGATCGAGCTCGGCCAGGTTCGGGCGCCACACGTCCTTGGCGAAATAGGTCCACATCCGCGCCAAAAGCGGATTCTTGTACGGCGGTGCGTCGCGGCGTTCGGATGCCTTGCTCACGGTCTCGTTCTCGCTTCGAGAACATAAGCGGTGCCGCCGCGCTTCATCCACACCGTTTCCAGGTCGTCGCGCGAGTAGGCGATCTGCCCGGCGTTGGCCGTGTCCGCTGCGGGATCGTTGACCAGGGCCTGGGAGGCATCGTCGAAGCCGCACAGGACCAGCAGGTGGCCCGCGGTCGAGGCGTAGGGCGCGCCGTGCAATTGCCCGGGCTTGGCTGCGATCGAGAGGATCAAGGGCTGGCCCGCCGCGAGCAGGTCCTCGGCTCGGCGCCAGTCGTGGATGCGCTCGAGACGGCCGGGCACGCCGAAGGAATAGGCCGACTGGATCGCGCGATTCCAATTGCCGTAGATGTCGTGGAACGGATCGTAGGCGCGGCGCGCGACCTCGGCGGTCGGGACGTCGACGCCGCGGTAGGCGAGCAGCATCGAGAGCGACGTCGGGCTGCAGATGCGGCTCGCGAGAGCGGGAGCCTCGACGCGCTGGCTGCGGAACGGAACGTCGAGTCGGGCGGAATTCACCAGAGCTCTTCCTTTCGATTCGACGGAAGCGACATGTTCCGCGCGCAACGTCGGCACGATCGAAAGACGATCGAGCGCGAAGCGCAATTGCGCCGCGTCGCTCGCGCGCACGCGAACCCGCAGTCGCACGGCGCTCCAGCTCGACCGCGACGTGAACGTGTCGACGTCGATCTTCGCGTCCTCGAATTCGAGCGCGAGGTCCTTCGGCCGCGCGCTCACGTTCCACTCGCCGATCCACATCCACGGCGAGAAAGTCTGATCCGCCGAGCGCGCCACCGAGATCTCGACGCCGAAGCCAGTGGCCTTGGAGTGCCGCGCGTTCCACGAGACCAGGCACTCGTCGAACGGCGCGCACTCGATCACCGGCGAAGTGTAGGCGTCCTCCTTCTGGGCCGGATCCTCGAACGAAACCGCTCGGCCGTCGCCGAAATCGTCTGAGGCCATGCCCATCGCCCAAGGAAGGTCGCTCGAGCCCAGCTCGAAAGCTGGCGCGATTTCGAGCGGACTGTGAACACGTACAAGAGTCGGTGGTCGAGCCTCCGACACCGCTCCGCGATCAGCTCCGCTCGTGCAGGCGAGCTCGAGGGCGCACAGGATCAGGCCCGCGCCGAGATTCACGCCCCGCGAGCGGTTCACTGCGCGGGCCCTCGCACCTGCGACACGAGGTGGAAGGCTTCCTTGAGCACGATCTCCTCCATCGCGAGGCGCAGGGCCTTGGGCGAGCCGGGCAGTGCCAGCACGACCTTGCCGGAGATGATTCCCCCGACTGCGCGAGAGAGCAGGGTCGCGCTGCCGATCTCGCGGAAGCTCAAGCTTCGGAACAGCTCGCCGAAGCCCGGGATGTCGCTGTCGAACATGCGCAGCAGAGTCGGATACGTGACGTCGCGCGGCGCGATCCCGGTCCCGCCGGTGGTCAGGATCAGGTCGACGTCCTCGCGGATGACCGCGCGGTGGACGCACTCCTCGATCTGAGCGCTCTCGTCGTGGCTCCACTCGCGCAGGGCCAGCTTGTGACCCGCCTCCGTGATCGACTCGACCAGGAAATCACCGCCGAGGTCCGGCCGCGTCTCGCGCGAGGCCTGCGAGCGCGTGTCCGAGATCGTGATCACCGCGAATCCCAGCGGTCGCTTCGGAGCCTGGCGGTGTTGTTCGAGACTCATGGTGTAAGAAGTCGTCGGAGTGCAGACTACTGACGAGCTTGCGCTCCACAAGAGGGCGCTCGACGAGATGATGAAAAGTAAGGGATCGAACCAACTGGACCGCTGCAGCAGGATCGTCGCGACTTGCACGCTGATCGCCGCCGGATTGCTGGGCTGCGCGGAGACCCGGCCGGATCATCGAGCGCAGGCTCCGGCCGCGCACGATCGCGCCATCCGCGCGGGAGTCTTGCCCGTCGCAGCCCACGCAGCCGCGGACGTGCATGTGTCGATCGTCTGGGACTCCGGCGATGTGGCCTTGCAGACGGAATTGATGGATCAATTGTGGGGAGCCCAGGCCCGCGAGGCTTGGACTCGCTGGGGATCCGGCGGCACGCGGCGAGTGGAGCTGACTGCCGCATTTCCCTTGGAGCTCGAGCTCGAGACCCCGCTCGACGGTCTCGAGCCCGCGCTCGAGCTCGTGGCCGCGGCCGTGGAGCGCGCAGCATCGCCCAGTCGGACGGAGGGCTCTCCGGGCGGCCTGGAATTCCACCGGTCGACGCCTCGCTGGGAGCGCGCAGCAGCTCTCGGCATCCCCGTTCCTTCTCCAGAAAAACCTGCCTGGCATTGGCACGCTTCCGCCGTGGCCCGGTCCGAGGACGTCCAATCCGTTCGAGCTGCCCTCGCGCAGCTGGAAGCCCGTTCGCTCATCCTAGCTCCACCCCAGGCATCCAAAGTCGTGGCGCGAGCGCAGCAAGCAACGCTCGTGTCGGTGATCGACGCGGACTCCTCGCTGCCCAGCGAGCTGCGTTGGACGCCGATGGCGGAACTCGCGCCGGACGCGACGCCGCAGGATCGCGCCAGCTCGTGCGTTCGCGCCGCTGCCCTTGCGCGGCAAGTCGCCGTCTGGAAATACGTGCCCGCCTGCGTCGACCGCTGGGGCCGGCGCGAACCGGGTTATCTGTACGCGGCAGGCGACATCATTTCTTCCAAGCGCAACGTCGAGGCGCTGCGCGCGGCCCTCGGGAATTCCATGCCGGCCGAAGCGATCGCTGCCGCGCGTACCGAGCGAATCGCTTTCGCGCGCGCGCAACTGAGCCAGGATTCGTTCCGCCTGCACGTGATGCACGGCAGCGGCCTGGCGAGCTTCGAGCAGGATCTGGCCGCTCTGGAAACTCTCGCGCCGGACGCGCTGGCCGGACCGATCGCACAGGGTTTCGCACGCTGGAGCGCAGTCGGCCCCGCGGCCATCTGGCGCGAACAGCTCGCTGCAATCGGCAGCGTCGAGTCCATCGCTTCACCCGCTCCGGCCCAGGACAGCAGCGCCGAACGCCAGCTTGCACACATGTGGACCGCCCTCGGCGGATCCGAGCGCTGGCGCGATCTCAAGACGCTGCGCCTGCTGGGCAGAGTCGAGCAGACAGCCGAGGGCACCCGACAAGGGACCGAGCAGTGGATCGATTTCGAGCACGATCGCTTCGCCCTCTCGCAGATCGTCAGCACCGCGGAAACACTGGTCGTCGCCACGCCCTCGGAAGTCTGGGCCGTCGACGACAAGAGCGGCGTCGATCTGACGCCCGCTCAAGCGCTCAAGCTGCGCAGCCGCCAGGAGCGCTCCTTGTTCACCAACCTGCGCCGCCTCGCCCAGCCGGATCACGGCGGATTGACCGTGCTGGCCGCGGACCAGCGCTTGATCTTGATCTCCGACGCGCGCGAGCTGTGCTGGATCGAGCTCGACGACAAGGGCCTGCCGCACCGGCTCGGCTACAAGCTCGACGGCGCGAGCGAAGAATCCCTGTACGAATTCAGCGACTGGAAGCTCGACGCGCGCCTGCCCTACCCCGAGCGCACGCTGCAGGTGGATCGCGGCGCGAGCGTCATCATGCAATTCGTCGACGCCGACGCGACCCTCGATCCGGCCCTGTGGCAGCGCGGCAAGCGCTGATCAAACGCGCGAGTCGAACACGACGCGCAGGCGGGCCACGCGCTCCGGATCGACCGGCTCGCCGATCTTTCCCTCGCGCTTGAAGAACGTGCCGACGATCGCGCCGTTGGCATGGCGCAAGAGCTCGCGCGCGTTGGTTTCCGTGACGCCGGAGCCGATCAGGAGCTTCGCGTCGCCGATCGCCTCGCGCACCGAGGCCAGGTGCGCCACGTCCGGCTCGTAACCCGTCCCCTGCCCGGTGACGATCACCGCATCCGCGAGGCCGCGCACGATCGCATCCGACGCCGCCTGAGCGACGGACTCGCGCCCCAGCGGACTCGCGTGCTTGACGTGCACATCGACGAGCAGCGCCGCGCCGGGACAGAGCCTCGCGCGCTCGCGCAACGTGCCTGCGGCATCGCCCTCGATCACACCCTGGTCGGTCACAGCGGCGCCGGTGTGGACATTGACGCGCAGGAAGCTCGCGCTCGTCGCGGCGCAAAGGCCTAGAGCCGCCCGCGCATCGTTGCGCAGCACGTTGACGCCGACCATCGCCCCCGGATTCGCCTGGCGCACCGCCGCGATGGCCAGGGCCAGGGTCGCGACGGTCTCCGGCGGGACGTGGCTCTTGTGGAAAGGCAGGTCGCCGAAGTTCTCGACGATCAGCGCGTCGCAGCCCCCGCCGATGAGGTTCCTCGCGTCCTGAGCCGCTCGCTCGAGCAGCGCCGACACGTCCCCTGAAAACCGCGGGGAGCCCGGCGTGGCGAGCAAGTGAACCACGCCGATCAGAATCGGCCGCTTGCGGCGCAACAATAGGGTGAGCATGGGCGGGGGCCAGAGTAATCGATCGTGCCGGTACGGAGTCAGGTGAATTCGTCCGGAGTCGTGCGGGGCGTCCGCGTGCCGCGTTCACGGCGCGCGGACGCCCCGCACGACTCCGGACGAATTCACCTGACTCCGCGCTTGCCCCCCCGCCTCATTTTAGTTTAGCCTAAACCGTCATGACCGCCGTCCTGAGCGCCCTGGGCAGCCCGCGCCGCAGAGAAATTCTGCGCCTGTGCTGGACGGACGCGACGACGGCCGGCGCGATCCACCGCGCGATGACCGACGTCACTTTCGGCGCCGTTTCGCAGCACCTGCGCGTGTTGCGCGACCACGGCCTCGTCGACGTCGAGGTCGCGGGCCGCGAGCGCCGCTACCGCGCGCGCCGCACCGCCCTCGGCCCCTTCCGCCGCTGGCTCGAATCCACCTGGGACGACGCCCTCTACGAGCTCAAGCTCGCCGCCGAGCTCGAGGTCGCGCGGCGCGGCCCGCACAAGCAACCCCACCGCAGGACCCGCAAACCATGACCACACTCCCCTACTCGCTCGACCGCTCGATCCTGATCCGCGCCCCGCGCGAAATCGTCTTCCGCTACTTCACCGACTCCGAGCGCTTCGCCCGCTGGTGGGGCGCGGGTTCGTCGATCGAAAGCAGGGTCGGCGGCGAGGTGAAGATCGTCTATCCCAACCAAGTGGTCGCGCGCGGCGCGGTCACGATGGTCCGAGCGGGCTCGGGGATCGCGTTCACTTATGGCTACGAGGATCCGAGCAAGCCGATCCGGCCCGGCGGCTCGCTGGTCACGATCGAGCTCACGGATCATCCCGATGGAACGCTGGTCAAGCTGCGCCACGACCTGCCGACGGAAGCCGATCGCGAGCTGCACGCTCCCGGCTGGCGCTTCCAGCTCGCGCTGTTCGCGAACGTGGTCGCGAACGAGCAGCACGCGCGTCTTGCGGAGCACGTCGATCGCTGGTTCAGCGCCTGGGCGGAAGTCGATGCGAAGAAGCGCGACGGCTTGCTCGCGCTGTGCGCGAGCGACGGCGTGCGCATGGTCGACAAGTATTCGTGCCTGACCGGGCGCGAGGACCTGTCCGCGCACATCGGCATGTGCCATCAGTTCATGCCCGGCGTGGTCATGCGGCGCGAGGGCGACCCGCGGCAGTGTCAGGGCACGGCGCTGGTCGAATGGACCGCGACCGACGCCAAGGGCAATCCAGCGGGCAAGGGCACCAATGTCCTGTCGCTAGCTCCCGACGGAAGGATCGCGAGCGCCGTGGGGCTCTGGTAGCCGTCCGCGCCACTCAGGGCTTGCCGTCCCAGACGA
>DATHET010000150.1:0-20869 GCA_035490315.1 Planctomycetota bacterium | reverse complement strand
GCAGATGGACCACCCCGAGCACGGGTATCGCGTGATGCAGCAGGTCGCGGAGACGCTGGCGGACGTGTGCCGCATCGAGGCGACGCCGCGCTTGCTCGGCAAGCGCATGACGATGTTGCTGGCGCACAAGTAAGGCGCTCGCCTCGGGCTCCCAGGAGCTCGAGGATGCCCCATGGCCTCGCATGCCTACGAGAGCGCGCGCAAGATCGGGGCGCTTGCGGAGCAGGTGCGCCTGGATCCTCGCGACACGGTTGGATGGCGGGAGCTCGCCAGCGCATGGCTCCACCTCGGGCAATGCGATCCGGCGAGCTCGTGCGTCGATGCGCTGATCGCGATCGAGCCGCAGGCCGCGAGCACCATGCTCCTGCGCGCCGAGTTGCTCGCGGCGCAAGAAAACCTAGGGATGGCGCAGGTCTGGGCGGAGCGCGCCGTGTCTGCCGATCCAGGGTCCGCCGAGGCACGACTCACGCTCGGATCGATCCTCGATTCGAGTGGCGAGAAGCCGCGTGGGCTGGTGGAGACGAACAAGGCCCGAGAGCTGGAGCCCGAGGAGTGCCGCTTCGCGCTGCGGCTTGCGCGCAGTCTCCGCGATCTCGGGCGCATCGAGGAAGCGCTGGACCTCGAGGACGAGGCGATGGAACGAGCTTCGGCGAGCGGCGATCGTGCCGCACTCGGCCAGTGCGTGCTCCATTCGAGCTTCGCGCTCGGACAGAGCACACGCGCCGAATTCGCGTCCCTGAAGCGACGGCTTGCCGGCAGTCCGGAGCACCTGGCATTGCGTCTGCGCTGGGCGGTGTGTGCCTGCGACGCGGAGTGCCGACCGTCGAAGTCCGAGGGCGAGGCCGCCCGCGAGTACCTGGTGAACCTGATCCGTTCCCGCCCGGATCTGCCCGGGCTCCCCGACATCTGCCGCGAGGTGCTGCAGGAAAGCGGCGAGCCTGGTTTTTCCCCGCTCGCCGTGGATCATGCCTGGAACGCTGCCCTTGCCGAGCGATCCGCGGACTTGAACGTCATCGCGAACGCCGCGACGTACTACTTCGACTCCGACCGACGCGTGGAAGCGGAACGCTGGATCGAGCGTGCCAGCCAGCTCGACCCGAACGAGTCGCGCTGGCACGCGATGCGCGGTGGCCTTCTTCTCTCGGACCGCGAGCCCGCCGGCCGGATCGAACGCGCGCGGTCGGCGATCGCTCACCTGGGGCGCGCCGCGGAGCTGGAACGACTGCCGAGCGGTGACTCGCCCGAGCTCGCCATGGCTCTCGGCTACGCCTGCTGCGCTTGCGCCCGTCTGGACGACGCCACGAGTTGGATCGAACGCGCGCGCCGATCCGAATGGCCTCGAGATCGGTGGAATTCGATCGAGTCCGTGCACCTGCTGCAGACGGTCAGCGGCCTGATCGCCTTCGCGCGTGGAGATCGGGTCGCGGCGCGAGAATCCCTGAGGGCATCGGTCGACCTGCCCTTGCCCGCGGAATTCGAAATCGTCCAGATCCAGATGGAGCTGGCCGACCCCTTCCTCCGCGCCGGCGAGAAGGATCTCGTGATCGAGTTCCTCGGCCGCGCGATTCGAGTCAGCGACGAGGCCGAGCACGAGATCCTGCGAACCGATCGTAGGATCGTCGATGACGGGCGTGTGCCGATGGGATGGGACCCGATGACCCTGCCGTTTCGATTGTTGGGCCGGCACTGAGCGGCCGAGTTCACAGCCGGCAGCGAGCCGCGCGGCTCGCCGCGGAACCGGCAGTCAAGGCTCGAGCATCTGGTCAGGAATCAGAGCCACCCGAGTTGACTCTTGCCTTCTCGAGCAGCTCCTCTAGGTCGAGTTCCCGCGCCCAGGTCGCCATGTACACGCCATCCAGCTCGCCGGACTTTGCCTTGAGGACTCCGCAGATATCCCGCCATTGTCGATCGGAGACACCGCCACCCTCTCGGTACCACCGAAGCTTCTGAAGGATCGTGTCCTCAGGCGAAGCCACGACGACGAAATCTTGCGCACCGGTTCCCAGGTGCATTCGCTGGCCGCGGCGGATCTCCGAAGCGTAGAGACCCTCGTCAGGCCGGACGTACACGTCGACCTTGATGACAGAAGTCGCGTGCATCATCTGGAACATCCTCTGCTGCGCGACCGCCAAGGCGATCCACTCGGAGTCGAACCGGAAACCGTCGGTTGCGGCTCGAATGAAACCTTCGATGTGGTTCTTGCGCATCAACGTCGCGAAGTCGACATCCAGCGTCCCGCGAATCTCGCCGTGCGCCATGCTGGCCATCGAACCGGCAAGCACATAGGGAATCCGAGCGGCCTCGAAGACCTTTCCCGCAGCAACTGCAACGAGGCGCGGAGCGGGTCCACTCACGGGAGCATGCCCGCGCTGAAAAACCGCTGGTAGCACTCTTCACCCAGCCAGATCTCCAGGCCCTTGCGCGCGATCTGCGCTTCCGACCAGTCGGGATGACTCATGCGCAATCCCGCCAAGCTCAGCTCGCGCATGGTTGCGCACATCTCGTCCGCCAGGGCGAGCTTCTCGCGGGGCTCCAGTTTCTTCCAGTGCTCGAACTGCATGCGCTCGACCGCGTAGCATCCGTCCTCGGACTGCAGGACGTAGCCCGGGGGAGCTTCGAGACGGAAATCGATCGGTTCATGCTCGGTCATCGGATTGTGGCGCCAGATTAGCAATTTCGAAGCAGCCGCGACGCGCACGTATCGCAAGGAGCAATCGAGTTGCCGTCCATCTGCGGCGGCTTGGGACGATTGGAACAAACGGCTCGTCTCCCGCTAGGCTTTGTGAGTGGCCGACATTTCCGATGCGCTTCGAGCGTTCTACGACGGAGACGTCGAGCGGCTGAGTTCGATCCTGTCCGCGACTTCGTCACTCGTCCATGAGCGGGTCGCTTCGAGCGACGGACACTATTGCGGTTACTTCTTCCAAGCGACGCTGCTGCACCACGTCGCGGGAAATCCCACGATCCTTCCGCTGCCGAAGTCGACGGTCGCGATGGCCGAGCTGATCCTGGATCGCGGGGCCGAAATCGACGCCGCGACGCATCAAGCCCCAGCCAGCCGACCGACATCGGCTGGAGTACGCTCGGTTTGGTCGCCACGAGTGGCGATGCTCGGGCGGCTGGACATCAACGCGCTCTGCTCGAGCTCTTGATCCGCCGCGGCGCCGACGTCAACTTCCACAACGGCGGTCCGCTGATCGGCGCGCTTTATTACGGCGAATTCGAGGCCGCGCGCTTCCTGGTCGAGCACGGGGCGCGCGTCGACTTGATCGCGGCAGCCGGCCTCGGTCGCATCGACCTCATGCAACGATTCTTCCGCCCCGGCGGCGAGATCGGCGATGACGCACACACGCTCGTTCATTACGGACAGAAGGCGTCGAGGCCGCAGTCGACCGACGCGATTCTCGGAGTCGCGCTCACTTACGCCTGCCTGGGAGGGCACCGAGCCGCGGTCGAATGGCTCATCGCGCACGCAGCCTCGGCCAGCGAGCGCACGCAGTTCGATCACGAAGCGACTCCGCTGCACTGGGCCGCCCTGCACGGCCACCGCGAAGTCTGCGAAGCGCTCCTGATCGCTGGCGCATCCCGTTCCGTGCGCGACTCGTCGTTCCAATCGACACCCGCGGGATGGGCCCAGCACAACGGTCACGTGGAGCTGGCCGCGAGGCTTGCGAACTGACGGCTGCTGGCCCGAAAGCCTGCGACCGATCAGGCTTCGAGGTGCGTCAACACCTCGACCATGCGCTCCAACAACTCCGAATCGTCCGCGCCGGCGAAGTTGCGCAGCACGGTCTCCTTCGCGAACAGGTGCACGAGGTACTTGAGCCGCTTGGAGGCCACGCCCGCGACGGATTCGTAGTCCTTGTGCGCCGCGTTGAACTCCCAGCGGCCGTCGCGGAAGCGCGAGCGCCAACGTTCGCCGCGTGCCTCGACCGCGACCGGCTCGGGGATGCCGGAGGCCCGCTCTTGACCGGCAAGCTCGGTCAGGACCTCGATCGGCACGCGCAACTGTGCGCTGTTCGAGCCATGTTCCGCGCGCACGACGATCGTCGATTGCACGGGCTCTTCCGGGGCGCTGTAGCGCGCGGCCTCGCCCTCGAAGAGCAGGGTTCCAGCTCCTTCGAGGCTCCAGTGCCAGCTCACCGCGCCCAGCACTCGACGTCCGTCGGCGTCGACCGCACGAGCGCGCAGACCGCGTGTCGCGCCCGGCGCCACTCTCAATCGCGAGGGGTCGACTCGCACGCGCGCTAGCGGGCCCGGCGGGAACAACATCGGGGCGCCCGCGTCTTCGCGAACGGGCTCGCGCTCGATCGGCGGACGCTCCGCAACGGTCTCGACCGGTGCGAGCGCAGCGCCCTCGCTCAGTCCCAGGGAATCGGAAGGTCCATCGCCACGCGTAGAAGTTCCTGGACTGTTTTCGGAGCGTGCGCCGCCGCTGGCTGCAGCGCCTCGCGCGCGCACACCCGGCAAGTCGTACTCCGGCAAGGCCGCGGCGACGCGTCGGAAGGCGTGGCGGATCTTGCGCGCGAAGGTCTCTTCGTGCTCCTGCGCGCGCTGCGCCTCGTCTTCGTGCAGCAGCGCGGTGAGCTGCAGCTCGAGCACGCGCAGCGCATCCAGGAAAGCGAGCGCGTTCGCGTCCTGCTGGATGCCGCGTCGCGTTCCCGGCGCGACGTCGAACTCGGGAAAGTCGATGACTCCCTCCAGCCGGCCGGAGTTCCAGGGCGCGCGCGGGCCTTCGTCGCCGTCGGCGAGGGCAAGGTCGTCGAGCACGGTCGTGCCTCCGCAGGCCAGTTGCACGCGGCCCTTGCGCTCGGCGTCCGCACCCACGAGGTAGAGCTCGACGCGCGCCTCCTCGTGGCCAGGAACGACGAGCGACGTGAATTGCGGCAGCAGGAGCCCGACGAAGCGCTGGGGTTTCACGACGAAATGCTTGTGCGCGAGACCGCGCGCGATGCGGTCGTGGATGTGCACTTCGACGTCGCGCTGCAACAGCTGCCCGCGCAGTTCGCTGGCGAGGTAGGCCTGCAATCGACCGGGTCGTATCTGACGCGCGGCCCCTTCCTCGACGCCGCGGATGACGACTTCGGTGAACGTCGCCGATTCGTCGAGCCTGCGAGCGCGCGAAGATTCGATCGACGCCTCCTCGCGATCGCGCTCGAGCCGCAACACGAGGATGTCGCCACCGCCGACGCGGCTGCGGATGTCCATCCAACGTCCGACGGACCAGAAACCGAGCAATCCGATCCCGTACTTGCCCAGCGCCAGCAATTCCTGGCGCTCCGACGGCGTCAGCGAGCGCTTGTGGCTGTGTCCGATCGTCTGGGCGATGCGCTGCAGCGCGTCGCGCCGCTCCATCTCGGGGAACACGCCCTGGCCATCGTCGAAGATGCGCAAGCTGCGCACCTGATGCTCATTGAGCCAGGTGATCTCGATCCGCCGCGCCTGAGCGTCGAGTGAATTCTGCACCAGCTCGCACACGGCCTTCCGCGGATCGTTCTGACTGCGCGCGAGCAGGCGAATCAAGTCGAAGGGGTTGGCGGGCTTGAGCTTGACCTTATGGGACTTCGGTGCTGCGCGCTTGAGGGCCATGGTGGTGTGAAGGCGGGCACGATACCCACAGGGGCTGGATTGCGCTGGGGTGAAAGCCCCAGGTTTTGGAAGAAGAGCGCGCAACGCATGAAATGATGCGCCAAAGCAGCCTTCGCATCGTCCGCAAGGGCCGTCGGGACATCACGGATGCCGACGGCGTCTATCTGGCCAGGTCGCGCAGCACGCGCTCAACCAAGGGCGCCGTCGCCGGATCGCGCTCCGCGAGGTCCGTGTAGAAGGCAACGAGTCGCTCGCGCAGACCAGCAGCGGCCATCGATGAAAGCTCCGATAGCTCGCGGCGGTCGAGATTCGCGGCTCGTGCCCAGGTGCGCATCGCCATGTCCGCCTCGCCGGCCTTTGCCTGGGCGAGTGCGAGGTCGGCCAGCCAGGGCGCGCGCTCGTCGGGGGTCAGTCTGCGCCGTGCGACGGGCCACACAGCATCCGCGAGCTTCCACTTGCCTATGTCGCGGCTGGCTTCGAACAGCGTGATGGCGGCCGCCTCACGCGCACCGCCGTGGGGCACTAGGGCCATGACCTGCGCGAGCAGCAGGGCGGCGCGCGGCGCGTCACCATGGCGGTGCGCGATCAGCGCCAGGGTCGGCGTGCGCAATCCAGGCTGATCGGCGGCCACCTTCTCGGCGCGAGCCCAGAATTCGCCGAGCTTCGGAGCGTCGCAATGCTCGACCAGGAAACGCAGCAGGCGCTCGTCGCCGATATCCCACGTGTCATTGCCTTCGAGATGCCGCCAGATCAGCTGCTCGTGGCCGACGAGCAGATCGCCGTAGTCCTCGACGAGCCTGTTGAGCAGGAAACCTTCGTACCTCGAGTCGACCGGGAGTCGAGCGATTTCCAAGGCGAGAAATGCGAAGCCATCCGCGCTCCCCAGCAATTTCGCGCGCCGCAGAATCAGGAAGTAACTGCCTCCTCCCTCCGGGTCGGAGCGCGACAGCGCGAGCGCGCGGTCGACGGCCTCGAGTTCCTGGCTGCGCTCGCCTCGGCCCGCGAAATAGTCCGCGCGCTTCGTCCAGTACTCCGCGGACTCGTGTTGCTCGTCCTCGGCCGCGCGCACGGCGGATTCGATCACGCGTCCACCCGATTCGGCCTGCACCGCGCCGGCCAGGAAGAGCGAGATCGCCGGTACACCGTCGGCGCCTGGATTCTCTTTCGCGAGGGCGACGAGCAGCTCCTGCGCTTTCTGCGCCTCACCCGAGGACCTGTACGCCTCGACGAGCGCCCAGCGCATCGAATTCACGAGCCACTGCCGCCAGCCATCGTCGCCGGATGTGAGCTTCGGGATCGAGCAGCGGTGGGACACCCAGTCGCGGATTTGCGGGATGTCCTCGTCCTGGATCGGCATCGCGAGGGCGCGTTCGAGCAGCACGACGGCCGGAGCGCCGCGCACCTCGAGGGCCAACTGGGCGGCATCGAAAGCGGAGCGCGGCCGGAAATCCGGGGCCATCCAGTCGAGGTCGGGCGCAGGCGTGACCTCGCCGCGGAGACGGCGCAGGGTGAGGAAGCGCTGGACATCGTCGGGGTGCGCCTTCGCGTCCGCGACGAGCTGCGCGAAGAGCACCCCGGACTTGCCGTGCTCAGCGCGCAGACGCAAGCGCTCGCGAAGCCAGAAGGTCGGCTCGGCGTCCTGGAGTTTCGCGGCCCACGCATCGACAGCTTCCCAGCCCGCCTCCGCGGCCCAATCCTTCATGAGCACGTAGGTCCAGCCCGCCTGGGCCTTCGGGAATCGCTCGATGGCCGCGATCGCGAGGGCGCGTTCCTTGCGACCGATCATGGATTGGATGGCCTCCCCGGCGATGACCGGAGGCAGGGGCGGCTCGGCGGCGGCGAGGGCGTCGAGGGCTTGCAGCGTGTCGGCGTCGTGTCCGGCGCGGAAGTGGACGTCCAGGCGGTAGAGCAGCTCGCCAGCCTCCCGCGTCGGCGGCAGCTTCGAGGTCTCCGCTGCGAGGACCGTCGCGTCCCTGCGCTCCAATCGGTCGGAGGCTCGGGATTCAGCCTCCCACCACGACGGTTCGTCGATGACGCCCTGTCCCGAGGCGATCGAGAGCAGAACGAGAGTTGCCGCGAAGCGCATGGGCAGGGTCCCCGGGGGATCGAGGCTAGTCGAGCAGACGCGGCGAGGGCGTGCAACTTCCCGGAGGCGCCCTCGCGAAACAGGAAATCGAAACAAGCTGACGCACGATCGCCGCGCACGGCAACCTTGCCGCGGAGCCTCAGAACCCGATGTCGCAGGAAGTAACAGGTGTCGAAGCGTGGATCGAGCACGCGGATTGGGTCCGCGGGCTGGCTCGCGCCCTCGTGCGCGACGAGCACGAGGCCGAGGACCTGGCGCAAGAGGCCTGGCTCGCCACGCTGGAGGGCGGGCCGTCGCGTCCTCCCGCGTCGAAGGCGTGGTTCGCCGGCGTGCTCCGGAATCTTGCCCGTGCACGACTCCGCGGCTCGAAAAGGCGCGAGGCGCGCGAGCAGGATGCGGCGCGGCGCGAGCTCACCGCGCCGGACGATAGCCCTCTCGAGCGGCTCGAGATCCATGAGCGGCTCGTCGCGGCGGTGCGAGGGCTCGATGAGCCCTGTCGGAGCGCAATTCTTCTGCGCTACTTCGACGGCCTGACGCCAGGCGAGATCGCCGAGCGCACGCGCGCGCCGCTGCGCACGGTGCACACCCGACTGCAGCGTGGATTGGAGCGGCTTCGCGAGCGGCTCGATCGCGACCACGACGGCGATCGGGGCGCATGGCTTGCCGCACTGGCACCGCTCCTTCCTCGACTTGATGCACCCGTGATCGGAGCCCTGCTCGTGAAACTCAAAGTTGGTTGGATCGCCGCGGGCGTGCTGCTTCTCCTGGCGGCGGGGGTGCTCGGGATTGCGCTGTTGTCGAGACCCGATCCGACAGCGAGCGTGTCGGCGGCGGCAGGCAAGGAGTCCGTGGAGGCATCCGAGATCGTCGAGGTGGCACAGGAATCGGAACGCACGGCGAGGCCTTCACCGCCGGCGACACTTGCCGACGCTCCCGTGCAGTCACCGAAGCGGATTCACGGAATCGTGCTCGGAATCGACGACCAACCGATCGAAGGCGTTCGGGTCGGTTTCGTGCCGAAGTCCAAGTTGCCCGCGCTCGAGACTCTGGAAGCGATCAGTGACGAGCGCGGTGAATTTGCGATGGTCGATCCGCAGATTCCTGGAGCCTTGCGTTCCTTGAGCGAGGGGTTCGCGACCGTGCTCGAGCCGCGGGTCGGCGAATACGAGGTCGAGCCGATCTACGCCCTGGTCGTCGCGTCCAGCGCGCCGCTTGCCGGGGTAGTTGTCGACAATGCAGGGGTGCCGCTCGCCGAGGCACACGTCTCGATCGTGCTGCCGAGAGATCTGCGGACACGCTTGCAGCACGTACTCGATCGCTCCGCGACCAGTCCATGGGAAGTGGTCTCGGATGCGGCAGGCCAGTTCCGGATGCCGAATGCCCCGCTGATGCCGCGAGCTCTGCTCACGACCAGCCATGCCGGCTGCGATCCGATCGCGCGACAGCTCTTGCCCGACGATGGACGCGAGTCGCTGCGCATCGAGCTCTCTTGCTCAGCCTCCCACCCGGACCGTCTGGACGGGACCGTCGTGTTTCCAGCGGGGCTCCGGTGCCTGACGCCTACCTATGCCTCGGCCGCGGCTCCGACAGGAGCGACGAGCGCGGCCGCTTCCAGGTGCATTGCTTCGATCGCACCGGCTGGGAAAAACTGCGCGTGATCAAGCGCGGCTACGAGCTTCTCGAGGTCGCGCCCCGCGCCGAGAACAACCGAGGAGACCTCTCGCTGGTCTTCGCGCAACCGCTTCGGATCGTCCTGAAAGCTGCGTCCGAGCCGTTGCGGATCGAAGGCGTTGTTTTCGACGATTCCGGCCGTCCGCTCGCAGGCGCGCTGGTGAAGCGGCTGGATGGTCAAATCATCGGGAATCTCGAAAACCCAAGGGTTGCACCGAATGGAAGGTATGGCCGGGTCGAGCTCGAGACGCTGCTCCTCGGTCTGGAATCCAACTCGGGAAGCAGGACGGACGGGCTGGGGCACTTCTTCGTGGATGGATTGGTCGACGGCGATTACAGGCTGCGCGTGCTCGACCGTCGCACCATGCACGTCCAGGACACCGATCCCATTCCCGCGGGCTCGCGCGGGGTTCGCATCGACATGTCCGCCGAGTCCAGCTACGCGCGCGTCGCCGGTCGAGTCATCGATACGGAAAAGACTCCGATCGCTCATGCGGAGGTGTTCCTCTACCGCATCGTCCAGGATCGCGTGCTCGACCATGACGCGGTCGAAGATACCTACATGGAGGGCGAGCGCGTCCGATGCGATGCGGAGGGCCGGTTCGAGCTGAGAAACGTGTCGAGATCCGTCGCGATGCTCAGCGCCTTGACACCGGGAGCCAACCGCATCACCAACGTCGATCTGGCGAGTCAAGCTGACGTGGAGCACCTCGAGATCGTCGTGCCGCGCGCCGCGCATGTGCAGATCGACGCCAGTGGATCGAAGCTGAAAGTCGCAACCGCGATGTTCGTCGACGCCAAGGACGGGGCGGGGGTCTGGACTACCGCCTTCGAAGACGAGAAGGGGGGAGCCGCTTTCGATTCGCTGCACCTCATCGAAGGCCGTTCCGCGGCGGTCGCCGTTCCGCTGAATGCCACCGAGGTGGTGCTCTACGGACCGCCTCATGAAGATGGGCACACCGACGAGCTCGCTAGGATCCCACTTCACCTGAAGGCAGGTGAGCTCACGATCGTGAAGTGGCCATGACGACGACTTCGTCCGCGTCGAGACGCGGCACCTCACCCGTCACGGTCCGATGTCGACATCCAGCGCAACCAAGAGAGCGCAGGAGAGGCCCGTCGCCGATCTCCCGCGTGTCTCCGCCTTCGAGCTGACGCCAGATCAGCTGCTGACTGGACGGATCCAACTGGACGATCGGAGCGTCAGCGCCGAGTTCCGAGACCGAGCTCCAGAGACGAGGACGAAGCCAAGTGCTCGAAAGTTGCGCATCCGCCCAGATAGGGTTTCACTGGTAGCATGTCCCGTCCGCTGACCTGAATCGAAGGAGGGCCTCCATGAAACTGCCGCAGATTCTGAAGATTTTCCGGCGTGACGAGTTGCATGGTGCGACCACCCACGCGGATTCGATTAGCCGTCGGGGCGGTCAGCTGCCCAAGCCTGTTCTTGGCCTTGCACTGCTGTTCGCAGCGGCGACGCTCGGAGTCTCCGGTGATGCAGTCGGGCAGACTCAAGTCGTCGGATGGGGGCTCATGGTGGTCAACAGCGACACCTCGAATGCCGTCCAGGTCTCCGCCGGCGGATTCCACGCCCTCGCGCGGCGCGGCGACGGCTCGCTCATCGCCTGGGGGGACAACGCGATCGGTCAGTGCCTGGTTCCCGCCCTTCCGGCCGGCATTACCTACGTGGAGGTTGGCGCGGGCAATTCCCACACGCTGGCGCGCCGCAGCAATGGTTCCGTCGTCGCCTGGGGCAGCAACGTCTACGAAAAGTGCGGCGTGCTGGCGCTGCCGCCCGGCCTCTCGTACACCGAGGTTGCCGCTGGAGGCGATCACAGTCTCGCGCGGCGCAGCGACGGCTCCGTCGTCGCCTGGGGGAGCGATCAATACGGACAGCGCCACGTGCCCGCCCTGCCGGCCGGACTGTCCTACGTCGAGATCTCCGCGGGCGGATACCACAGCCTTGCGCGCCGCAGCGACGGAACCGTCGTTGCCTGGGGCCTCAACACAGTGGGGCAATGCAACGTGCCCGTCCTACCCCCGGGCCTCTCCTACGTCCAGATTGCCGCGGGCTGGACGCACAGCTTGGCGCTGCGCAGCGACGGCTCGGTCGTCGCCTGGGGATACAACATCAACGGCCTAGGCAACGTGCCCACACTCCCGCCGGGCATCAGCTACGTCGAAGTTGCCGCCGGCGGATTCCACAGCCTGGCGCGCCGCAGCGATGGCTCGCTCGTGGCCTGGGGAGAGAACTTCAAGGGCGAATGCAACGTGCCCGCCCTGCCGCCGGGGCTCTCGTACCTCGAAGTCAGCGCAGGCCAGTCCTACAGCCTGGCGCGCCGCAGCGACGGGTTGCTGCAGGGCTGGGGATTGAACCAGCGTGCCCAATGCAACGTGCCCGGTCTGCCGCGCGGCACCTCCTACGTCGAAATTTCCGCGGGCGGCGATTCCACGCCTGGGACGGAGAAGTTCGCGCTCGCACGTCGGAGCGACGGCGCGATCGTCGCCTGGGGAGACAACACCTACGGCGAGTGCAACGTGCCCGTCGCGCCGCCTGGCCTTTCCTTCGTCGAGGTCTCCGCGGGCGGGAGCCATAGCCTCGCACGACGCAGCGACGGCGTGATCGTCGCCTGGGGCCAGAATTCCTATGGCCAGTGCAACCTGCCCGCCCTGCCGCCAGGTCTTTCCTTCGTCGAAGTCTCCGCGGGCGGAACCCATAGCCTCGCACGATGCAGCGACGGTTCGGTGCTCGCCTGGGGGCACAACTCCACAGCCCAATGCAACGTGCCCGCGCTGCCAGCAGGTCTCTCCTATGTCGAGATCTCCGCAGGCGTGGACCACAGCGTCGCGCGCCGCAGCGACGGATCTGTCGTTGCCTGGGGATACAGCGCAGGCAACGTTCCTGCCTTGCCTCCGGGCCATTCCTACATCGGGATCGACGCCGGCAAGTACTTCAGCCTCGCACGCCGCAGCGAAGGTGTGGTCATCGCCTGGGGAAACAACAGCTATGGGCAATGCAACGTGCCTGGCCTGCCAGCGGGAATGACCTACGTCAGCATCGCGGCGGGCTGGTACCACAGCCTGGGCTGCCGCAGCGACGGCTCGCTTGTCGCCTGGGGGGCCAACCAATACGGACAGTGCAACGTGCCCGCCCTGGCGCCTGGCGCTTCCTACGTCGAGGTCGCCGCGTCATCAGGCTGCAGCCTGGCGCGCGTCGAACCCCCGTGTGCTGCGCCGCTCGCGTACTGCACCGCCAAGATGAACAGCCAAGGCTGCACGCCGGTGATCCGCTCGACGGGCACACCCAGGGCGAGCGCAACGTCGGGCTTCGTGGTCAGCGCGACACAGATGCTGAACAACAAGCCCTGCCTCCTGCTCTACAGCGTCAGCGGCGCGAGCGCGACGCCGTTCCAGGGCGGCACGCTGTGTCTGGCCGCGCCGATCCGGCGCACGCCGGGCGGGCCGAGCGGCGGCAATCCGCCGCCGAACGATTGCTCGGGAGCTCCGTCGATCGACATGAACGCGTTCGCGGCTGGCGCGCTTGGCGGCAGTCCGCTCTCGGCGCTCTCCACAGCGGGCACGCTGGTCCACTGCCAGTGGTGGGGCCGCGACCCGGGGATCTCCGCGCCGAACAACACGATGCTCTCGGACGGGCTGCAGTACGTAGTTTGTCAGTAGCTCTCGAGCGGCGACTGGCGCACGGCTGAGCATTCCATCAGCTCGACACTTTCGTGTGGGCCAAGCCGCGCCACTTCGGCCTGCAGGGTTTGGAAGGGGATCTTGTTATCTCGACTCGTGCCCAATCGACACGGAGAGGTTAGAAGGATCTACCCATGCGGGTTCTATCTCTCTTGCTGGCCGTTGCTTGTGGCCTGAGCCGCGCGCCTGTGGAGGCAAGGCCGAGGCAGGAGCCTGGCAAGACGGCGGAGGCGTCGGCGGTCGTGCGCTGGAAGGGGACGAGCTACCGCGGCGCGGATGTCGAGAGCACCCTCGGAAAACCGGTAGCGGCCGCCGCCGAGCCGTGGATTCCTTGGGCCCAGGCTCAAGGCTATGTGCTCGACCTCGATCCGGATTCGCGGCGCTTGTTCGTGCACCGCGAGCAGCGCGGCGCATCGGGCGAGCTCGCGATTCTCGCGCGCGCTCTCGCCGCCGTGGACAAGCTTGCGCCTGCTCCAGCGGAGCGGCCGCCGTCGGTGCTCGTGATCCTCGAGCTGGAAGGACCGAAGGACTTCGGCCTCTTGCTCGACGATCTCGGCAAGCGCTTCAGCTATTTGACGTCCTGGGCGCAGGGCACGAAGCAACAGCTCGGCTTCGTGCTGGAGCAGCCGCTCGCGGCCGCGTTCCTCGCCACGTCACCTGACGTCAAGGAATGGAATCCGAAGAACGAGCTGGCCAATCGAGCGACGCAGCTCGCGCTGTTCGATCGTTTCGAGAGACTGCCCAACTGGTTGATGCAGGGGCTTGCGTGGCAGGTCGAGATGAACGTGTGCGGCTCGATTTATTGCTTCCCGTCGCGCTCGGGCTTCGTGGCGAAGAAGGAGCACAGGAGCTGGAGCGAGCAGTTGAAAGGCGTGATGGCGAGTGGCCCGGATGGTTTGCGGCAGCTCTCGATCGCGGATCTCACGGGATGGAAGCGCAGCACCTACGAGAATGATCGCGCGCTGCTCGCCTGGGGCGCCGCGAATTTTCTCGCGAAGCGACGCGCGGAGGCGCTGCCCTTGATCCTCGAGGACTTGCGAGCGATCCGCGAGATGGAAAGCAAGGTCACTAAGCCCGACGGGTCGTGGCAGCTGAATCCGGATTACGAAGTCCCGCCGGAGAAGCAGCTCGAGATCCTGAAGGCAAGGGCCGGGGAAGATTTCCTCGCGGCGCTCGGGAAATTCTGCGCCGGCGGCTGAGCGCCGAGCCCGCTACGGCCGGATCACGTTGAGCTTGCCGACCTGGGGCTCGATCGGGACGCGCAGGGGCTCGGACTCGCCGCCGAACAGGATCAAGCAACGCGCCGTGTCGGCGACCGGGAAGACCGCGCTGCGCCGCTGAGCGTCGAAGTACAGGTTCGTCGCCTCCCCGGCGACGTCGTTGGGGAGTGATTTGTCGCGAGCATCGACCGAGCGCACGCTGACGTACTGGGGAATGCATCGGTTCCATCCTCACGCACGACGGACTTGCCGCGAGCGAGAATCGCCTTGCAGAAATCCCGAAGACTTGGCGATTGCACAAACTGCGCGAAAGTCGGGTTGCATCGCGCTCGGGAGCCCGGGAGCCGCGCGTACCAGGCTGCGCCTGCGCCGGGCATGGCAGTTGCGCGTTCCCCTCATCATGAACACCACGACACACAGTCTCGAAGTCACTCGATTGATCCCGGCGCGTCGCGACGAAGTCTTCCAAGCGTGGACGGTTCGCGACCGCATGAACTGGTACTGCCCAGGAGACATGTTCCTGCTCTCCGCGACCGCGGACGTGCGCGTCGGCGGCTCGTTCCGTGAAACGATGCAGGGCGAGGACGGCAAGGTCCACGTCTGCTCGGGGACCTACCTGGAAATCGTGCCGAACGAAAGGCTCGTCTTCACGCAGCGAGGCGATGGGAAGAATCCAGTCGAAACCCTCGTCACCGTCGAATTCATCGAGCTCGATGCCGGCACGGTCGTCGCGCTACGGCAGGAAGGATTCGAAGAGGCAGAGGATTTGGTCTCCCACGAAGAGAACTGGGAAACCACGCTGCAGAACCTCGAAGCCGAATTCAGTCCCGGTATTCTACCGCCATCCTGAACTCTCGCTTTACCGTGATCGGCGCGACGACTTTGCGAGCGAGCGACCAGCTTTGGTGAGATTGCAGCTGCTTACAATCTCGAGTAGTGCGTGGCAGATTCCGACCACGAGTGCCCCCAGATGGCGACGGGGACGAGTAGCCAGCGGAAGACGGTCCAGCCGATGCCTCGCTCCTTGATTTCCGGCTCGCTCACGTTTCAGTGAGCAGCGGCCGCCTTGCGCAATTCCACCAGTCGTTCGCTCAGCCATCCGGACAGCTCGGCTTCGCGGCCGTCCGCGAGCTTCACGAGGTAGGGCTTTCCCGAGAGCTCGCTCTTGCTCGCGGCCTTCGCGATGAAGTCCTCGGGCGTCGCGATCGATTTCTTGTAGTGCTCGTACTTGTCGCGGATGTGCGCCGAAGCCTTTTCGCCCGTGTGCTCGCTACCGTTGCGGATGAAGACCAGCGGCGAGGCCGCGATCGTGCCGATCAGCTGCTCGATGACCGCGGCAGCATCTTCCGCAACCGGCTTGGGCGGCACGGTCGCCGCGGGCGGTGGGACAGGCGGCGCGGAAAGCGGAGGCGAAGTCGGCGGAGCGGGGCGCGGAGCTTCCGGGCCTTCGCAGCTTTGTGTCAAGCCGCTGACCAGGATGCAGCCAAGGAGAGTCCGCGCGGATGCGACACCGATGCTCGAGGGAGTTCTCATTTCTCAGGAACGCGTCAAACGCGCTGGCGAAGCAATGCCAAGATTTCGTCCATTCGCCGCTCGATGCCCTGCAGCGCCGCGAGCTGCCGATCCGATTGCTGCGAGGCACCGGCGCTCGCTTCGATCGAGACGCGATCGCCGCGTTGCTGCTGCGATGCTTTCAGCGCATCGCGCGCGCTGAAGATCCGATCGCGGAACTCGTGAGCGTCGATGATGCCCGTCAGGTGCATGTTGCCCGCCTGACCGACGCTGTGGCCCGCGGTCTCGAACTTGATCGTGCTCAAGTGGAAGCGGCGCAGGATCGGGCCTTCGATGAAGGTTACGTCCTGGATGTTCTCCAAGGGGATCGTCTTCTCGACCTGGAACAGGATGCCCTTGCGGAAGCGCAGGTTCTTTTCGTTCAGGTGGCACTCGAGCTTGTGGAAATAATGCCCGGCCCACCACTGGCCGACGCCGCAGAACCAGATCAACGCCAGGGGGATTCCGATGATCGTCACGAGCATCGTGCATCCGATGGTCACGACCAGGTACGGACGGATCAGCGGGTTGAAGCGCGCTGCGAGGATCGTTGTGCCGGCCGTGCTCACGCGGGGATCTTAGCAGAGCTCGCGCGCAGGGTGCTTCGAGTCAATGCGCGCTGCGCTCCAGGAAGCCCGCGACCATGGCGTCGACCTCGGCAGGCCTGTCGTCCATCAACAGGATGCCGGCGTTTTCGAGCTGTTTCCTTTCGGTGTGCGGGCGATCCTGGAACATTCCTTTCCAGGGCTCGTCGAAGTAGCCGGCGAGGTACGTGCGTTTCTTGTCGGCGCGCAAGGTCTCGGTGAAGGTCGGCTGGATCATCAGCAGCGGCTGCTTCAATCGCGCCAGACTGGCGCGCAGATCCGAAGCGTGGAATTCGCACAGATAGCGGATCAGGACCGGCAGCGGCGGAGCATTGGCCGCATCCGCGAGCTTCTTCCCGCGAGCTTCGTCGATCGAATAATCCGTCGCGACGAAATTGCCACCGACCCAGGTCTTGAGCGTCACGGTCTTGAACCAGCGCGGCGCGAGGAATCCGTCGACGGCCGCGACCTTCTTGTCCAGCGCCATTCCTCTCGGCCAGAAGGGGGTGTCCTCGAGAGGCTCGAAGCGCGGCGTGCCCGCGAGCAGCACGAGCGCGCGGACCAGCTCCTCGTGATCGAGAGCGACCCTCGCGGCGACCTGCGTGCCGTTGATGAAGTGCCCGACGAGGACCAGCTTCTCGAGCTTTCGCTCCTGAATCAACTTCGCGACCGCCTCGACCGCGGCGTGTGTCCAGGTCTGCTCGCCCTAGCTCGTCCCCGCCGCGGGCATCGGCGGCGCCGGCGTGCCTTCGAATCCGGCCAGCGTGATCGCGACCATGTGGTAGCGCGTCGCGTTGCGCCGCATGAAGCCCTCGAAGGCCGACGCGCCCACGCCGAAGCCCGAGACCATCACCATGTCGATCGGTCCGCTGCCGCGCTCGACCACGGCGCCGAGCGAGCCCAGCTCCGCCGTCTTGTACCCGGCGTCATGGACGAGATTGTCGAGCTTGGGATCCTGCGCCGGCTCGGGCTCCTGCGCGAGCGCCACGACACCGACGAGCAAGAGTCCGAAGCCATAGCTGATCGTCTTCATGACTGGTTCCCGGTATTCCACCGCCATCTATTCCATTCGCGAATGGAATAGATGGCGGTGGAATACCGGGAACCAGCTAGAAGGCCGAGTCGAGCATTTCGACGACGGCGGGGCTGGCGAGGTGGGACTGGCCGGTGGGGCCGATGAAGACGGCTTGGGTGTGCACGAGGCGGACGTCGACGCCGGGGCCGAGGTCGCCCACGAACAGGTTGACGTCGAGGACGCCGGAGGGCGGGATCGGGCCGTAGGCGAGGCGGCGCAGCGAGGGTTGCACGAGCAGCACGTCCTTCAAGCTCGGAATGGTCTGGTATCCCGCTCCGCCGTTGCCGATCAGGAGCAGCGCGGAGGCGCCGGGAGGCCCGATGAAGTGCAGCGCGAGATTCTGGCCTTCGCGCGCGGGCTGCGGCACGACGAGCTGGATGGTCGGGCCGGGCTGGGTGGTGATCACGTTCGACGGATCGAGCAGCGACGGCCCGGAGGGAGCCTGAGGGAGCTGGCCGCCGCATCCGGTGAGACCTCCCATGCCGCCCGCGCCGCCGGCCGCGCTGGTCGCGATCAGCCAGCCGCTGGAGCCCGCGCCCTGCAGCGAAATGCCGGCACCACCGGCGCCGCCAGGAGTCGGAGGGAAATTCGGATTCCCGCAGCCGACGCCGTCGGTTCCTCTGCCGCCGACGCCGCCAGTGAAGCTGCAGCCGCGAGCGACGATCACGCTCGAGCCGACGAGAGCCGCCGCGCCCGGCTGGCCCGGGATGACGTTCTGGCCGTTGTAGTAGCCGTCGATGCCGTGACCGCCGACGACCGTGCTGTCGTGGAGAGTGAGCTTGCCGCCAGTGGCAACGATCGCCGGCTCGCCCTGGTGCCCTGGTCCGAAGGAGCTTCCAGCCTCGCCCGCGCGCCCGAAGAAATGGCAATCGACGAAGGAGAGGTCAGCGCACTGGGTCACCGCCGCTGCATACCAGTTGCTCGAGAACCTCTCCTGGGAAGCGGATGCCGTCAGCTGTTGGACCCGAACGTGGCCGGCGTTGTTGTTGAAGGTGAACGCCGATCCCCCGTAGGCCCCAGTCACTGTCAACCCGGTGATCAGGACGGTCTTGCCGGCCGGAAGGTTGCGCAGCGTGCACGGTCCGCCGATCGTGACCAGCGCACCGGTGTTGGCGACGATCGAAATCGCCTTGCCGTCGATCGTGAACTGCGAATAGGTGCCCGCGCGCACGAGCAGCACGTCGCCATCGACGGCCGCGGCGATCGCCGGCGGGATGTCCCCGAAGGCGGGGTTCGGGCCGCCGACCGTGATGACTCCGGCGAGCGCGCTCGGAGCCGATGCGGCAATCGCGAAGAAAGCGGACGCGAGTTGCAGAGCTGTCTTCATGGTTGGACTCACGAATGCAACGCGGACTCGAAGCGAGCGGACTGTCCAGTCCGCGCCATGCATGCATTAGACCTCAAGTCGGCCTGTTCTTGTCGAGTCACTTCGTTGCGAAGGGATAGTCGACGTAGTCGAGCGACCAGGGCTCTGGAAGCTCCAGCTCGCTCGCGTAGCGGCGCGCGGGTCGAAGAACAGAGCGCCGCACCTGCGCAGCACCGGCTCGACGCGCAACGGCGACGCGCAGGCGTTGAGCCACACTAGCCAGGCGGCGAGGGCGATGGCAGAGAACGAAGTCACGAGCCAGCGGCGTCGCGGGACGCGCATGGCCTGCATGCTGCGCAATCGAGCGCGGACTCGCCAGCCGCGCGCAGGCAGGGCTGGACCGGAAAGCACCGCGCGCAGTCGGCGACTGCGCGCGGATCCGTGCTTCACATGCGCGGAGCCCCTGCTCCGCGGCGAGTTCAGGGCGCCCAGTTCACAATGATCGCGTTGCTCAGGTTTCCATTCCCCGGCTGGCACTGGCTGGGCGAGCCGCGGAAGAACAATTGATATCCGCGCGACGTGCCGGGCTGGATGACGTCGCCCAGCTGCGCGGAGCGCGCATGGACGCGCGGGCCGCCCAGAGGCGCGAAATCGACCATGGGAATGGTCAGCGAGGCGCTGTAGAGCCGGCGCAGAGGAGCCTGGATGCACATCCGGCCATCCTGGAACGAGAAGGGCGTTGCCGAGGGCTGGCCCTGGAGCAGGATGGCGATTCCGGAGCCGCTCATGCCGGTCGCGAAGAAGCGCAGCGAATCGCTGCCGAGGCTGGCGATCCCCTGGTCATCGAGGCGCGCGCCGATCCCAGAGCTGGTCTTGCAGCCGCTCGCCGTTCCCGCGGGCACGTTGTTGCCGCAGGGGCAGGGGCCGGAGCTGCCGTCGCCGAAACAACCGGCCTGCGAAGCCTGGTGCACAGCGGCGTAGAACATGTCCTTCGTCGATCCCACCTTCTGGCTGTAGCCGCTGATCACCACCGAGCCCTGCGGCGCGAGGGCCATGCCGAGGGTCTGCACCTCGACGTCGGAGTCGAAGCTGCGCACCGCCTGCGACCACAGGAAATTTCCCGCGGCGTCCCAGCGCGCGATGGTGTCGAGGTCGAGGAAATTGAACGGCTGGTGCCCGCGGAAGCGCGCCACGACGTCACCGTTGTTCGCGACGGCAAGGCCTGACGCAAAGGCCCCGAAGTCGATCCAGGAACTCTGGGGCATGCCCGCGAGCCACAGCAGATTGCCGTTCGGATCGAGGCGCGCGACCTGGCTGCTGGAACCGAGGGCCAGGATGTCGTCGTTGGCCGCGAGCGCGAGGAAATAGTTGGAGGAGTTGATTCCGAAGATCGCCTGCGAATCGACCGACCAGAGCAGATTGCCCGCGCTGTCGCGCTTGGCGATCACATGGCCCCCGATGGTGGAGACGTTGATCGAGTAGACGACGTTCGAAGCGGAATCGAACAGCGGACCCTGAAGGCCACTTTCCGTGCTTCCGATGGTCCGAGACCAGACCAGCGAGCCGGCGGAGGTCAGCTTGTGCAGGCTCCAGGAATTGCCTTGGACATTCGCGGAGACCTTGGCGACCAGATCGCCCGCGGGGTCGAGGGTGATCGTCGGGCAATAGCTGACCGAGGCCCCGGCGATTCCCGGGAACCACTCCCAGGTCAGGCCGCCCGCGGAATCGAAGCGCGCCACGGCGGCCTGACGCAAGGCCGGACTGTCCACGTAGCCGCCGACCACCACGCCGCCGCTCGCGTCGAGGGCCATGGCCATCGGGAGACCGCCTTGGAGTGCCGGCCCGAAGTAATCGTGCTGCCAGACGATCGCCCCGGTCGGCGCATCGACGCGCAGGATCAACCAATGGGTCGCCGAGGTGCCGACGACGTACAGATCGGCCGAGGCATTGTCGTAGCGCAGCATCAGCGCGGTCTCGCTTCCGCCGAAGTCGACGCGCCGCTCCCAAAGCCGATGGCCGTAGGGGTCATGCGCGACGATCAAGCCGTCCTGGTTGGCAACGCCCATCGACACGCCCGCGTCGAAGAGCTGA
>DATHET010000149.1:0-3222 GCA_035490315.1 Planctomycetota bacterium | reverse complement strand
AGAAGACGCCCTGACCTGCGATCTCCAGGCAGGTGGTTCCGGGCGGGAATGGCGGAACCTGCTGCTGCCCGTAGGCGTTGGTCCCAAACGCGACGACGACGCCGTCGGAGCGCAGAGCGGCCGTGACGGCATTGGATGCTTTGACCTGCACGTAGCTCACCCCAGCCGGCAAGCTCGGAGGGCTGCACTGGCCGGAGGAGTTGTCGCCCCAGCCCAGGAGCAGGCCTTCGTTCGTGCGACCCATGGTGTGGCTGAAGCCACCCGAGACTTCGACGAACGATCCTGACGGCAGCGTCGGCACGTTGCATTGGCCGTAGGCGTTGTAGCCCGCGGCGACGATCGAGGTTTGAGCTGGCGCCGGAAGGCTGGCGAGGCACAGGGCGAAGGCGAGGGTCAGAGCTGACCACGAGGTCGGGCGCGAGCTGGAGCGGTCGCCAATGGCCTTCGGTCGAGGGCTCGAGGCTTGCCAGGACTCGGGCTGCGCGGATTCGCGTGAGTTCGATCGGGGAGTCGCAAAGAGGAACTGGATCGCGGCGGGGGCTTTCATCTGGAACTTTGGAATCGACAAGGTGAGGAGGCAGGGCCGGAGGAGCTCGACACGACCGGGCTGGAAAGAAGCGCTTCGCAGAGTGGGCGGATGCAGGTTCGGGCCGCAGCTTCCACGCTGGTCGGTGGGGCGCTTTCTCTGCGCCAGGTTTCTCAATCGATGAACGCGGCCGGGCGTGACCGTGAATTCGTGAAATCGGGGACCAATCGGTCTCAGCGCGCCGTGAGCTTCAGCTCGCTCCAATCCAAGTCTGAAATCACAGGCGGCGCCGACTGGGGTTCGAATCGTTCGAAAATCACCGAAATCAGGGTCACGGGGGATTTCAGCTTTCGATTGGAAGATTGCCCCAACGCAGCTCGTTCACGGGCTCCAGCGGAAACGCAAGGCCCGTCGCGGCAACCCGTGGCTGGCTGGCGCGCGACTCCCGGAGCTGACCGTGGGCGGCACACATCCCGCAGGTTCACTCCGCAATTCAACGATGATCTCCACCGCGCCAATCCATTCGGAACCTTCGTGCATTCAGCAATCGACAGCGAGAGCTGCGATGTCACCCATGCCGCGCACGCTCGATGCCGTTTTCGCGCGCCTGCGCCGTGGCGCGAAATCCCTGGCTGCATTGCTGTGCCTTGCCCTGACTGCGAGCGCCCAGCTCACGGATGTGACGCAGACACCCAATACCGAGAACGTCGGCATCCAGAAGTCGCTCCTGCAGGAGATCGGCATGGGACGCGGCGATTGCTTCACGCCGGATTCAGCGCTCTTCTTGATCCAGCGCGACCCGTTCCGCGCGATCGCGCGCGGCCGGCAGATCTTCCAGCGCAAGTTCACGTCCCGGCAGGGGCTCGGGCCGCGCACCGGCGACGGTGAGGGCCAGATCGAGTTCGACGGTTCGATCGGCGCCGGCCTCTCGGACAGCTGCGCTGCCTGCCACGGCCGGCCCTTCGGATCCGCCGGCAGCGGCGGCAACGTGCACACGCGGCCCGAGAGCCGCGACGCGCCGCACCTGTTCGGCTTGGGGGTGATCGAGATGCTCGCGGATGAAATCACGGGCGAGCTGCGCAGCGTGCGCGCGCAGGCGATCGCCCTGGCCGCGCAGCAAGGCAGCCATGTGAGCCTGCCGCTGCATGCGAAGGGGATTTCCTACGGCACGATTCGCGCCTCGAGCGACGGCACGGTCGACACTTCCGGGGTGGTGGGCGTCAATGCCGACCTGCGCGTCAGGCCGTTTTTCGCCGAGGGCCGCACGATCTCGATCCGCGAGTTCGTCGCCGGTGCGTTCAACGCCGAGATGGGGCTCGAAGCCTTCGATCCCGACCTCACGGCCGCGGCGGCGCATCGAGACGTGACCACGCCAGCGGGAATGCGGCTGACCGGCTCGATCGACGCGATCGACGCGAGCGCTGCGACCAGCGACATCGACGATCCCGACGGCGACGGCTTGCGCGACGAGGTGCCGGCGAGCCTGCTCGACGCGACCGAGTTCTACCTGCTCAACTACTTTCGACCGGGGGTCGGGCGCGCCACGGCCCAGTCGAACGCGGGCCTGGTGGTGTTCCAGGGGCTGGGCTGCTCGAGCTGTCACGTCCGATCGCTCGTGATCGACCATGACCGGCGCGTCGCCGACGTCGACACGCGCTACGACGAGCTGCGCGCCAACCGCGTGTTCAACGCTCTGTTCGCGACCGCGACGCCGCTGTTCTCCAGCATCGACGATGGATCGGGCCTGCCGACGTTGAAGGCTCCGCGAGGACAGCCCTTCGAGGTGCGCGGGATCTTCGCCGATTTCCGCCGCCACGATCTGGGGCCGGCTTTCCACGAGCGCAATTTCGACGGCAGCGTGACCACGATGTTCATGACCGAGCCGCTGTGGGGCGTAGCATCCACCGCGCCCTACGGTCACGACGGCCGCAGCCAGACCTTGGAGGACGTGATCCTGCGCCACGGCGGCGAAGCCGCGAGCTCGCGCGACGCATTCGTCGCCTTGAACGAGAATCGCAAGGCGCAATTGCTCGCGATGCTCAACACGCTGACCCTGTTCGCGCCGCCCGACACCGCCTCGAACCTCGACCCCGGCGACCGAGGCAATCCCCAATATCCTTTCAAGGCCCACGGCAGCATCGACCTGAGCGTCCTGTTCAACGTCCCCTTCGATCGAGAATAGGCACCCGGTAAAGTACGCCATCCTGAACGAGCCGGAACCAAGCCGCGGCGCGGCTTGGTTCCGGCTTGTTCAGGATGGCGGTACTTTACCGGGTGCCGAGCACACGCGCGAGCCGCGCCAGGGCGCGCGAGAGTTGCTTGCGCGAGCTCTCTTCGGTGCATTGCAGGCGCGCGGCGGCCTCGGCGTGCGAGAGACCCTCGACGTGGATCAGGCGCAGGATTTTCTGGTCGGCCTCGCTCAGGAGCGCGAAGCCGCGTTCGAGGGATTCGACTTCCTCGCGCATCATCGCATCACCGCTCGGCGAGTGGATCGACGACGCGAGCAGCGTGAACTCTGCTTGCGAAAGCGTCGAAAGGTGCACCGGTCCGCCATCGCGCTTCTGCGCTTCGAAGTGGCGCTGATGGTCGATCAGCTTGCGCAGCGCCGTCTGGTACAGTCAGCCGCGGAAGGCCGCTTCGCCCTGGTACTCGAAGGCGCTCACGCCCTGCAGGACCTCGCGACACACCGATTGCAC
>DATHET010000148.1:0-7096 GCA_035490315.1 Planctomycetota bacterium | reverse complement strand
ATCTCGAGCGCATGCGCCGCGAGACCGGAGCGCAATTCGCAATGGTCGGCCGCGGCGCCCTCGCCGATCCCTGGGTGTTCAGCGGACACGCCGCGACCGTGCGCGAAGCCGCAGAATTCCTGCTCGAATACGCGCAAGTCCTGGCGGAGCTCCACGGCGCGAAGCTCGCCGGGCGCGCGGCGCGCGTAAAACAATTGCTGCGCTACTGGACCGCGGCCGATCTCCTGGGCCCCGATCGGGCTTCCTGGCTGCGAGAAAGCGACCCCGCGCGGCTCTTCGAGCGCCTGGGTGCCGCGGGCGGATTGGAACCCCGAACCAGCTCAAGCCCCTCGCCCGCCTAGTCGATCTGCATGGCCTGGCGCCATGCTTCGACCCCACCGGTATTTTCACGCGCTCGCGCTGAGCGCGGCCCTCGCGGCTTGCGATGCGAAGAGCTCGCACTCGAGCCCGATCACGGATCCGGGGATCGGCGCCATCCCGCCCCAGGCCCTGGCCCAGGCGGGTCACGCGCTGCGCCGCATCGGATTCGGGCCCTCGCCGCAGTCTCTGCAAGATATTGGCCAGCAGGGCGTCGCCTGGTACGTCGAGCAGCAACTGCATCCGCTGCTGATCGACGAGAGCGCCCTCGAGCCCCTCGCGACCTGGACCGCGCTGCTCTCCTTGCCGCAGTCGGAGCAGGACGCGGCGCTGCTCGCCCAGCTGGTCGAGCGCCAGTTCGTGCGCGCGATCTACTCGCCGCGCCAGCTGGTCGAGTCGATGACCTTGTTCTGGGAAGGTCACTTCAACACGAACTACTGGACCGTCTTCAACTGGTCGCTCAACGGCGAGGCCCGCGCGACCTGGCTCGAGACGCGCGAGAACGAGCTGTTCCGCGCCAAGGCCCTCGGCCGCTTCGAGGAACTCCTGCGCGCGAGCGCGACTTCACCCGCGATGCTGATCACGCTCGACAACGTGGTCAACGTCGCGGGCAATCCCAACGAGAACTACGCGCGCGAGCTGGTCGAGTTGTTCACGATGGGAGTGGACAACGGCTACACGCAGCACGACATCGAGGAGCTCGCGCGCTGCTTCACCGGCTGGGGCGTGTGCGAAGTGGCGCCGGCGGACGTCGACGATCCGCTGGCGGCCTGCGCTCCCGGATCCGTCGGCGCGACCCTGGCTTTTCACTTCGACGCCAGCCGCCACGACGGCGGCCCCAAGACGATTTTCGCGGGCACCGACCACGAGCTCGCCCTGCCCGCGCGCTCCGGCAACGCCGGGCTCGACGACGGCTTCGACGTGCTGCGGCACCTGTCGAACCTGCCCGAGACCGCGGGCTTCCTGTGCAAGAAGCTCGCGCGCAAATTCGTCAGCGACACGCCGTCGCCGCAGCTGATCCAAGTCTGCGCCGACGTGTGGGTCGCCACGAGCGGCGATCTCACCGAGGTGCTGCGCACTTTGCTCACTTCCGCCGATTTCATGAGCGAGGAGAACACCTGGAGCAAGGTCGAGACGCCTTTCGAGAGCCTGTGCTCGGTGGTGCGCGCCCTCGACGGGAGAGCGACGCGCGAGATCGAGCTGACCAATTTCCGCGCGACGCTCGAATTGAAACTTCACCAATCGCTATTCCGCTGGCCCGAGCCCGACGGCTTTCCGGAGCTGGGCGACGAACAGCTCGGCACGGCGCGCATGCTGGGCCGGATCGCGTTCAACCAGTGGATCTACCTCGGCCAGGGCGACGACATCCACTTCGACGTCGCCAACCTCGTCGCGCACCACGGAGCGGGCGACGGCAGCGCGGCGAATGTGGTCAAGGCCCTCGGCAAGCTGCTCTACCAGGATAATTTCGCCGCGGCCGACGAAGCCCTGGCCCTCGACTTCCTCGAGACCGACGCGAACCACGCGCCGCTGCCCCTCGATCCGCACGCCGGCGATTACGCGCAGCGCCTGAAGCAGGTCGCCGCGTTCATCGCTTCCTTGCCGCAGGGGGTCGAGCAATGAATCCGCGGCCCGAGCCTCGCGCAGCCCTGCCGTCGCGGCGCGACGTGCTGCACTGGATGTCCGCCGCGAGCTTGATGGGCGCTGCGGCGAGCTTCGTCGCGTCCTCGCTCGCGACGCGCTCGGCCCAGGCGGCGGCGCAGGGCGGCGGAAGGAAGCTGCTCACGATTTTCCTGCGCGGCGGCAACGACGGATTGAACACCTTGATCCCGCTGCACGACCCGCAGTACTCCGCCGCGGGAGTCCGGCCGACCCTGCGCATCCCGGCGAACCTTGCTCTGGACCTCGGCACCGGCGGAGCCGCGTTCCACCCCGCGATGGCGCGCGCGCTCGAAGTCTTCCAGGCCGGCGAGCTCGCGGCCGTGGCGCGCGTCGGCTACGCGAACTCCTCGCTGTCGCATTTCTCCAGCCAGCGTTTCCTCGAGACCGGATTGCCCGGCGACGACAGCCTCGACGAGGGTTGGGTCGCGCGCTGGGCCCGCGTCCAGGCCTCCGCGGATTCGCTGGCCGCCGTCAGCGTCTCGCCGCAGGTGCAGCGCATGTTCCTCGGGCCCCACGTGGTCGCGAACGTGCCGGACCTCGCGCAATACGCGCTGTCGGCGGATCCCGTCGCTTCGAAGATCCTGGGCTCGGGCGCCCATGGCCTGGCGAGCTCCTACGGAGCCCTCCCGCGCGTCGGCTACGACGGCCTCGTGCGCCGCACCGGCAGCGCGATGCGCGAGAGCCTGCTCGCCCTGTCGACCCTGCCTCCGCATCCGTTCGCGCCGGACTCCTTCCCCGCCGATCCCGCCGCCTGCGCCGCCGAAGGACTGCCCTCGGGTTGGTGGGCCGCGACCTTCCTCGCCAATGTCCGCGACGCGTTGCAGATCCTCCAAGGCACAGGCTGCACGATCGCCGGCGTCGAGATGCCGGGCTTCGACCACCACGTCGGCCAGGGCGCAGCGAACGGCGATCACGCGGCACGGCTGATGGTCGTCGCCCACGCCTTGCGTTCGCTGCGGCGCGAAGCCCAGCAATCAGGAGTCTGGAGCGACCTGGCGGTGCTCGTGGTCAGCGAGTTCGGGCGCACCTCGCGCGAGAACGGCAGCGGAGGCACGGACCACGGCCGCGGCGGCGTGACGCTGCTCGCGGGCGGGAGCGTCCACGGCGGAGTCCACCACTGCGATCCGGTCAGCTGGCCGGCGAACGCGACGCTGTTCTCCGACGCGAACAAGTACATTGCGCACCGCACGGATTACCGCGCTCTCTATGCCGAGGTGCTGCGCCATCACCTTTTGCTCGGCGATCCTGAGCTCGATCAAGTCATCCCGGGTTTCACCCAGCTCTCGGGCCCGGAGTTTCAGGAGCTCGGGCTGTTCGTCTGAGTCGAGGCAGGCCCGCGCGCGCCGTCGCGTTCGCACCAGGCCTTGACCAGGGTCGCGGCGAGGATCAAGACACCGCCGACGATCGTCCACGGGTGCGGCTCCTCGCGGTGCACGAGCCAGGTCAGGAGCGGATTGAGCAGGGGCTCGATCAACAGCATCACCGAGGCTTCCAGCGCCGTGACGCCCTTCAGGCCGCGCGCGACGAAGACGTAGGCCAAGGCGATCTGGATCGCGCCCAGGTACAGCAGCAGGGCGATGTCGCTCCCCCGCGACAGCTCGATCGGCAGGGCCGGCGCGAGGCTGACCGAGCAGGCGAAGAGATTGCCGCAGACCACGGCCGCCAGCGCCCCGCCCTCTGATCGCTCGGGGCGCAGGGGATCCGGCGCCGCGAGCCAGCGCATGCCGATCACCGTGAGCGCCCAGGTGACGCTGCTCGCCAGGGCGAGCAGATTGCCGAGGCCCGGATCGGGAGCCGTCGCGCCCGCGCGTTGATCCGCCGCGAACAACAAGACCATGCCGCCGAGCACGAAGAGCAAGACCAGCGCGTCATGGCGTCGCAGCTTCTCCCGCAGGAGCCACGGCGCCAGCAGCAGCACGTACAGGATCGACGAGTCCTGGAGGAAGATCGCGTTGGTCGCGGTGGTCAGCTTGTTCGCCGCGGCGAACAGCACCATGGTCGCGCCGTGCGCCACGCCGACCGCCACGGCGCGCAGGGTGAACGAGCCGCGCGACGGCCGCGCGAACACGAGCAGGGTCAAGGCCGCGATGCCGGAGCGCAGGCACGCGATCTGCCAGCCGCTCATTTGACAGGCCTTGATCGCTGGACCGCCGGTCGCGAAGAGCAAGGCGGCGAGCACCAGGCACAGGCGCGCCCGCGGCAGTGAGGGCTGCGTCATGGGCGGCACGATGACGAGCGCGCGGACGATGCACAAGGCGCTGCGCGAGAGCAGGGCTCGAGACAAACAGAGAGGCGCGCCTCCCCGGTTTCGGGAGAGGCGCGCCTCGTTGCGCTCGTGGCGCTTCCTAGATCAAGGCGTGAAGGTGATGCCCAACCCGTTCGACAGGTTGACACCCATGCCACACACGCCCGGCTGGTCGCGGAACCAGGTCTGGAAGTACCAGGTGCTGCCAGGCAGGATCAGGCCACCGGACTTGAAGACCGGTTGGGTCGCCACACCGGTTCCGGTCGGCGACGAGGTCTGCGGCTGGAACCGCTTGGTCACGCTCACGCACCGCTTGCCGTCGAAGAACGGATTGCCGTTGCCGCCGTTGACCTGGCTGGCACCCAGCACGAACAACATCGGCTTGCTGGCCCGCATCTGGATGGCCAGCGGAGCTGCGTTGTCGAGGAACACGCTCGTGCCACCGGCGTTGTAGAGCAGGGCTCCACGGCCGGTGCCATTCACGCAACCCTCGCCAGGCAGGCCGTTGTTACCGCACGGGCAGCCGACGTCACCGAAGCAGAACTGGAAGCCATTGCCGGCCTCGCATTCGTCGGGGATGCCGTTGCCATTGAGGTCGAAGCTGGTCGCAGCCGCGATGTCACACGCATCCGGCAGACCCGTCGCGTTGCAGTCCGGATCGCAATTGTCCGGGACGCCGTTGCCATCGCAGTCGGGCTGTGACCCGCTCGAGATTTCGCAGACGTCACCCATGCCGTTGCTGTCGCAGTCCGATTGACTCGGATTGGGATCGAGCGGGCAGTTGTCGATGCAATCGGCAACTCCGTCAGCGTCACCATCCGTGTCGGGCACACCGCAACCGCAAGTCCCCGGGGCGATCTTCGCAGGATCCAGCGGGCAACCGTCGACGCAGTCAGGCGTACCGTCCGCGTCGGTGTCGGTCTCGGCCACACCGCAACCACAGACTCCCGGTGCGATCTTCGCAGGATCCAGCGGGCAGCCGTCGATGCAGTCCGGCGTGCCGTCCGCGTCGGTGTCCACATCGGACACACCGCAACCACAGACTCCCGGAGCGATCTTCGCAGGATCCAGCGGGCAGCCGTCGATGCAGTCCGGCGTACCGTCGGCGTCGGTGTCCGTCTCAGGGAAACCACAACCGCAGGCGCCCGGAGCGATCTTCGCGGGATCCAGCGGGCAACCGTCGAGGCAATCGATCGTGCCGTCGGCATCCGTGTCGGGCATCGACCAGGTCAGGCTGTAACCCGCGCCGCCGCCAGGAGACGCCGTCAAGGCCCCGGCCGTCGCGACGCGCACCAGGTAGGTGGTGCCGCCGATCACAGGCAACGTCACTTGGGAACCCGGCGCACACAGGCCGGTCCCGTTGTCGTTGCACGCACCCGTGATCATGTTGCCCGCCCCGAGGGTCGGACAGGTCGAGTGCACGGACAGGATCGTGTCGAAGCCTCCGCAGGTGCCGAAGGTCACGTTGTCCGAGCACGGAGCGGTCCACGCGTACCAGGTGTCCCAGTACGTGTGGACAGTCGCGCAGCTCGCCAACGTCGAAGACGTGATCGTCGACGGGTCGCCCGTCGCACCCACGTTCGTCCCGCCGATCGAGCCCGAGCCGCCGCCGATGGCGGTCGCGAGGGCGCAATTGTCGTTCGACGGCGTCGGACTGTCGGTCACGTTCAGGGTGAACGTGCCCGAGCCGGTGCCGAAGCCGTGGACCATCACGAAGTACTCGACGCCCGGAAGCGTTCTCCAGGCCACCTTCGACCGGAAGGTCGGGGTGCTCGGAACGTCGTCGTTCATGGTCACGCAAGCCAGCGAACCGCACGGGCCTTGGTAGACCGAGAGCTTGGTGTCGTAGCTCGCGACCAGAACGTCGGCGTACATCGTCGCCCCGGTGCCAACGATCCGGTACCACACGCTGGGCGCGGTGATCGCGTTGTTGCCACCCGAGTCAGCCACGCCAGGCCCGTCGCAGACCGGCACGCCTGCGTCGAGGCTCGCGCCGACCGTCGAGGAGTTGGTGCTCGACGGCGAGACGATCGTGATCGCACCCGAGCAGGTGTCGTTCGCGATCACCGTCTGTGCACGCACGAGGAATCCGCCGCCGCCGCCAATGCCCTTGTCGGAGACGCGGACCTTGTAGGTCGTCGAGGGGGCCGCCGCGAAGCTCAGGCAGGAGGAACTGCCGCCGCAGGGCGCGCCACCGCAATCGTCGTTGCACACCACTTCGGCCCCGCCGCACGTGTTGTACACGGTCACCACGGTGTCGATCGCCGACCCGCAGGTGTCGATGTTCAAGGCGAACGGGCCACCCGCGGGGGTGGTCACGTTGAACCAGACGTCACGACCGGTCGGGTCGCAAGAGGAGGTTCCGTCGTTGGTCGACAGTGCCGTCGACCCAGAGGTGTAGGTCGCCTGCAGGGGCAGGTTTGCGGCAGCCGCGCAGTTGTCGTTCGCCGGCGGCCCACCGATGGAGACCGACAGCTTGTACTGGTAAGTCGTTCCACCGGGCATCTGGCCACCGAACTGCACCGAAGGCACGTTGTTCTGGACCGTGATGCCTCCGACGACGTTGATGACATACCAGGTGCCAGCGACCACCGGTGCGCTGAAGGTCTGGATGCCCGTCGCACAGCGTGTGACGAACAAGGGCGTGTTCGCCGCGGGAACCAGCGCAATCTGCGGGCAGACGCCGAGAGGTCCCGTGAGCGCGTTGAGCTGAGCCTGGGCATTGCTGCCCAGAGTGTCGATCGTCATCGTCAGCGTGTCCGAGGACGTCGCCTGGAAGCGGTAGGAGTCAACGTCCCGGTTGGCGTACATTCCGCGAGACGTTCCGCGGAT
>DATHET010000147.1:0-3598 GCA_035490315.1 Planctomycetota bacterium | reverse complement strand
GAACTCGAGATCGGAAAGCCAGCACTGCGCGGTCAGGCACAGATTCAGACCGATGTTTGGAAACTGAATCGTGTGCGAATCCACAGCGGACCACGCGGCGGCACCAATGCTCGGTGAACCGACCTCGGGGCAACGATTCATGTCGAAGCTCAGCATGCATTCGCCGCCGCGCTCGATCGGGAACTCGTCGCCGCCGAGAAGCACGACCTCGACAGATCCCGAGGCAATGAGTGTGAATCGGATCGGGCCGAGCGGGAGCGTCGCGAGCGTGAAGTCCACGTCGAGAGGCGCGGTCGAGATACTCGACGCGCGGAGGTTGAGCTCGGCGGCCGCGGAGACCCCATCGATCTCGAGCGCAAGGGTCGCCCGTCCATCGCGGTCCGTGCTTTCGGCCGCAAGCGCGCGGCCCGATTCGAGATGGAAGGCCGCGACCGCAACGCCTTCCGCTGGACGGCCGAGAGAGTCCAAGATCTCGACGCGCACCTCGGGCTGCTCGAGCACGGCCGCTTCGCTGGGAACCGGAGTCGGAACCTCCTGCGAGTCGCCGACACTTCCCGGAACCCGAGTTGCCGATGCGGACGGTGGAAGCGTTTCCGTCGTGGAGAGCGGAAGCCTGGCAGCCGCCAGATCCGCCGCAACGGGCTCGACTTCCGCGCGGGGGTAAATCCACCAGATTGCGAGAGCGACCAACCCAGCGAGAGCCAGCCCCAGTGCCGTCCAAGGCGTACCGCGCTCGGGATCGCGGGCAGCAGCGAGTTGCTCGCTCCGAGCATCCTGGGAATTCGACGATTTCACGCGCAGCTAGTCGCGTCGAACACTGGGGCCACCTGCTCATCAGACCAAGAGAGTCGTTCCAGAAGAAGCGACCCGATCGAGGGCGGTATCGGTGGACCTCGAGCGCTCGGCGCAGGAGGATGGCGGCATGTCCGAGAAGGCACCGGCTTCCGCCTTGCACCGTCCGACGGCGAAACCCGCGGCAGCGCGCTCGCGCCGCGGATGGCTCGTGCTCTGCGGCATCGCCCTGATGCTGGTCGCGGGATGGCTCGCCTGGCCGAGGACTCCACCCACGCCCTGGCTGCAGGGCTTCCGCGTCGTGGCCAGCTTCCCCCACGATCCCGCGGCGTATTGCCAGGGACTCGTGTTCGACGACGGAGTTCTTCACGAGAGCACGGGCTTGCGGGGACAATCGTCGGTGCGCACGGTCGAGCTCGAGAGCGGCAAGCCGCTGCGCAAGACCGATCTCGCGCCGCCGTTGTTCGGCGAAGGACTTGCGCTGGTCGGCGAGCGCTTGATCCAGATCACCTGGGAGGAGCACGTCGCGTTCCTCTACGACCGGAAGACGCTCGAGCGCGTCGGTCAGTTCGAATACACCGGCGAAGGCTGGGGTCTCGCCTTCGACGGCCGCGAGCTCGTCATGTCCGACGGCTCCGAGTTCCTGGTGTTCCGCGATCCGAAAACTTTCCAAGAGACGCGGCGCCTGCGCGTCCTGGCCAAGGGCTTGCCGCTGCGCAACCTGAACGAGCTCGAGTTCGTCGAAGGCGAAGTCTGGGCCAATGTCTGGGGGAAGGACTTCCTCGCGCGCATCGATCCGGCCACGGGGATCGTGCGCGGCATCATCGACTTGAGCGGCATCTTCGATCGCCGAGCGATCCCCCACCAGGACGCCGTCTTAAACGGCATCGCCTACGACTCCAAGTCGAAACGATTGTTCGTCACCGGCAAGCTCTGGCCCAAGCTGTTCGAGATCGAGATCGTGGCGAAGTAGCGACGCCTGAGCCCGGGTCTGGGTTGGGCGCGAATCAGACCAGCGGATAGGCTGGACCGTCGGGAATCACCTCCCGCGCAAGGACTCGGCCAGCCGCATGCTTCCCCGGCGCGCCTGCCCCCCATGAATCTCTCTCGGCACCGCAAATGGATCCTCGCGGCCTACCTGCTCGGCCTGCTCGCGGTCGTCGGCTTCACCTGGCGCGCGGTCCAGAAGCCGCCGCATTCGATCACGATCGACAGGATCGACGTCGCCAAGCTGAACAGCCGCATCGAGCGTCGCCGCATCGAGCCGCGCAAGTGGCCGCTGGTGCCCGACACGCCGCGGGAGTGGCGCGAGTTCATGACGCTGGAGGAAACGAAACTCCTGGTGCCCAGCGTCGGGACCAGCGAGCTGTCCCGGTACGATCCCTGGACCTACGTGGTGGGCATGGCGAGCCGGCGCGAGACTCTGGCCTGGCCGGAGCATCCAGCCAAGCTCGTCGATGGGTTCACGAATTCGCTCGCCCTGCGCGGCGATCGCGAGCTGTCGAAGCTGCTGCCCGATCTGCGCGTGCTGGTCGCCGGCGATTCGCACACCTGCGGAGTGTGCCGCTTCGACGAGACGTTCTCCGCGCGTCTGGAGACTTCGCTCGGCGGCCGGAATCCAGGCAAATCGATCGAGGTGCTCAACGCGGGGCACGGCGGATACACCTTCTACAACTACGTGGGCACGCTGCTGCGCTGGCGCGAGCGAGCGCCGCAGGTCATCGTCGTCGCGATCTACGCCGGCAACGACTTCGCCGAGTGCCTGCCCTTCCGTTATTTCTTCGCCGGCGAGAGCCTGCCTGAGTGGACGCCGCCGCAGCTCGAGCTCGTCGAGCGGGCCTTCGAAGTCGGCCCCAACGCCATGTCCCAAGGTCTCTACTCGACTTTCCGCCTGCACTGCATGCCGCAAGATGCCGAGAAGGCTGTCGAAGCAGGCGTCGGCGCGATGGAGGAGATCCGCGCGATCGGCGAGAAGCTCGGCACGCGACTGGTGGTGTGCGTGATCCCCGATCCCTGTGCCCAGACTTTCGAACCGCCGATCCGGGAACTCGTGGCCGCGCGGGCGATCCTGGACGAGGGAGGTCTGAAGCGCACCGCCCAGAGCTACGCGGAGGACACCCTGGTCACGCGTCTTGGCGTCGTGGGGATCGAGTGCATCGACCTGCGACCGATCTTCGCCGCCGAGCCGTCGCCGCCCTTCTGGCGCGCGGACCTGCACATGAATGTGCGCGGGCAGGAGCTGGTCGCCAAGGCGCTCGAGCCGATCGTCCAGCGGCTCCTCGAGGCGCGCTGAGCGCTCCGGGATGCTTCGACGGCGGATTTCACGGGCGACATGCTCGCGGCGCATGCGCAGCGGACCGCGCGCGAACGGCGCGCGCCGATCAGACCAGGAAGCTCTCGTCGCTCGAGACGCCGCGGCGCAATTCGTCGAGGCGGAAGACCATGCGCGCCTGGGCGCGTCGCCAGCGGGCGATCTCGGAATCCGAAGAAGCCGGATCGACGCTGCGGATGTGCTCCAGGAGACCGGCGAGCTCGCTCTGCAAGCGCGATTCTTCTTCGCTGGGCGATTCAGGTCCCTCGTGCCTGCCGTGCGTCGAGAACAGATGCTGCTCGATGCGCTCGACCGTGATCACGAGCCCGGCCAGCACGTTCAAGATCGCCGCGAGATCCGGGCCTGACGGCTCCACTTTCGCGGGAAGAGCCGCGCGCGGAACAGTGCCGTGCTGCAGCCGCCGATGCCCGCTCAAGCCTCGGGCCGAAAAATTGCCCCCGCATTCCGGGCAGGTGACCTGACGCAGAATCGTGG
>DATHET010000146.1:0-10176 GCA_035490315.1 Planctomycetota bacterium | reverse complement strand
GAGGATGCACGCACGACTCCGGAGGGTCACCTGACTCCGAAAGCCGGATCGTCCTTCCCGAGCAGCAAGGTCCGCATGGTGATGCTCATGCTCGTCCGCACCTCGTCTTTCGGATCCTTGTCGGAACCCATCGACATCTTCGTGTCGAGCGTCTGCTGCGCCTCGAGCATCCGGCCGCGCTCGTGATCGAACCACTTCGTGCCCTCGCCCTTGCTGCCGTCCATCTTGATCTCCATCCGGGTCGCGGAGGAATCTTCCGGCGCCAGGCTCATCCTCGTCGTCGACGAGATCACCGCGCAGGGCCGGCCCGCGTGGTCCTCCACGCCTCGCAGCACGTTCTCGTTCTTGATCGTCATCGTCCCCATCGACGGCAGACGAACTTCGGAAGAACGCTTCCAGGTTTCGCCGCTCACCACCGGCTTCGCGGGGAAGACCTCGAACTGAAGCCACTTCATCTGCGACTCTTCCCCGAACATGGCGAGAACGCTGCGCTCCTCGCCGTCCTTGCCCAGCCTGGCCTGCATCGCCGCGAGCATCTCCTTCACGCCTTGCAGCTCGCTCACCTTTCCGCTCGGATCGAGCTTCATGCGCAATCGCAAATCGAGCAGCGGGCCGATCATCGCGCGGAACTCGGGATCGTTCCGATCGGCATCCGCGCCCTCGAGCGTCGAATCGAAGTTGAGCCCCGCGGACGTGTCGGAGCTGAAACGCATGGCCTCGTAGGAGACCTCGACCGAAGCCGTCCCATCGGCCGCGACATCCCGGATTTCCTGGCGCATCACGGCTTCCATCGTCATGTGCATCGGCTTGTCCCCCATCCCCGCCATGGCGTCGACCGACTGCTCGACGCTCATGCGGTAACGCAACACCTCGCCTGGCTGAAGCTTCCAGCGCAGCTCGAGGACGACCGGGTCCTGGCATGCGCACAGCGCGAAGATCGCAAAGGCGAGGATCCACGAGATACGGCGGACGGCGAACATGAAGCCTCCGAGAAAGGGATGGTGGGAACGGCAATGCCGCCGGCGGTCCAGAACCGGATCCAGCCGGGCAGTTACGACGCACCCGCCTCGCCCTGGCCAGGCGAGACGGGTGCCGATCGATCCGGGCGAGCCGACTTGCGCGGCTGCTCCGCCCGCGATCGCTACTTCGTCGTGCCCGAGATCTCGGTCTGGTGGAATCCGATGATGTTGCCCAGCACGCCCCAGAAGGATCTCCAGTCGGCCGGCGTCGAGCTGTTCCCGGTGACGGTCGAGCCGGGGAACTTCTCGGCGTGGTATTTCGCCGCGGCTTCCTGGTCGTCGCCGGGGATGGCGAAGCCGAAAAGGCGGACGCTCTCCGCGTGCACCGTGTAGATGCCGTTGGCCGAGCGTGCTCCGACGCAGCCGGTGGAGACGATGGCGGTGAGGACGAGTGCCGAGACGAGTGACGTACGGGTCATAGCTATCCTGGATTCGGGTTGAGGGCAGAACACCCGAGCACGATAGCGATCCGGCCGGCGACCTCAAACGATCGACGGCCGGCCTGCTTCGCCAAGGCCCCAGCGGGGCGAGTGACAGGTCCAGCCGTCGGGATTCAGGCCCGCGCGCTAGCCCGCGGCGGCCTTCTTCAGCTCGGCGATGTCGAGCTTCTTCATTTTCATCATCGCCATCATCGCGCGCGAGTAGCCCTCGGAATCGGGGTTCTTGAAGATCTCGGGAATGATCGTCGGGACGATCTGCCAGGAGACTCCGTACTTGTCCTTGAGCCAGCCGCACTGGCGCGCTTTCGGATCGCCGCCGGCGCCGAGCTTCTCCCAGTAATAATCGATGTCCTCCTGGGTCTCGCAGTTGACCTGGAACGAGATCGCCTCGTTGAACTTGAAAGCAGGTCCAGCATTCAGGGCCGTGAACTCATGGCCCGCGAGCTCGAAGGCCACGGTCATGACCGAGCCAGGTGGCCGCTTGTGAATCTCTTGACCGGCCTCGCCGTACTTCGTGATCAGGCCGATCTTCGAGTCTTTGAAGATGCCAGTGTAATACTGCGCAGCCTGCTCGGCCTGGTCTTCGAACCACAGGCACGGGGTGATGCTCTTGACTTGCGGCATGGGGGCCTCCTGGTCTGTGCCGTCACCGGCAACGGATTCTGAACTGGATCGTCGATCGAAAGAATGCGAGACCGCGATCGCGAGCAAGCATGATGCCAGGGGATGGAAATCCCGCGGGATCGCTCGCTGTGGAACCTCGAAATAAAGATCGAGGCCGGCCACCGCGCGGGTAGCCGGCCCCGAATAACAATCCCGATCTCGCGCTCGTCAGCGCGAAATCGTCATGCCTTCTCGCTCACGGTCCGACCGTGAACTCGATGGCGTTCGAAAGGGTCGAATTGTTCGGCGCGGCGATGCCGTTGTCACGGCCCCAGCATTGCGAGTCGATCAGCGTGCCCGGCACGGTCAGGTAGGCCTGAGGCAGACCGCCGAGCGCTCCGACGGCGAAGGCATTGAAGTCGATCGAGTAGACACCCGAGCAGTCGTTCGGCGGAGGATTGCCGCCGGAATTGACGCCGATCGTGCGACGCACGGGACCGCTGACGCAGAGCAGGCCGCCCTGGAACGGGACTGCGGCACGGCCGTTGTTCGTGTAGAGGAACAGGCCGGGCTTGTTGTTGATCACGTTGACCGTGGAGAGCGTGAAACCCGAGCCCGCGGACGCGCTCGAAGTCCCGCTCGCGCCGATCGAAGGGACACAGCCGAGCGAATTCGTCTTGGCCGTGCAGTACACCGAGCTCGCCGGAGTGCCGTCGAAGCACAGGTCCCAGCTCACCAGCGATCCGTTGTCGCCGAGCGTGAACCAGTCGTAGAAAATCAAGTTCCAGGTCCCCGCGGCGATCGGAATCGTCTCGAGATTGGTGTTGTTGATGCCGTTCGTGCCGCTGACCCAGATCCCGTAGTTCTGCAGGTAGGAACCCGGAGGCACGAGCCCGCTTCCGCAGGCGAAGGCAGGCGCGGGATTGCCGCAGAGGTCCACGCCGTTCACGGCGTCCGTGAAGCGGTAATTGCCCTGGAAGTCGTCACCGCAACCGCCGCCGAAGGTTCCATCCTGATCGACGAATATGTTGTAGAGCTGACCGCTCGGGGATTGCAACACGATCTGCGTGTCCGCAGCCCAGGTGTGGTTCAACGAGTTGAGCTCGACGCTCATGATCTTCGTCGAGCCGGCGGGAAGGCTGACGGCGAGCGGTGCGATCAATTGTCCGGTCGGCATGGTCGTCGGGTACGTGCCCTCGACCGCTCCGGCCGCGGGCCAGGTTCCGCCAGCTCCACCCGTCACGCACGCGAGCGAGGGTCCGCCCCCGCCCGTCGGCGGCGGCGTGGGCGCGCCGAAGCACAGCTCCCAATCGGTCAACGTGCCGTTGTCCGACGGCGGGTACCAGTCGTAGATGAGCAGGTTCCAGGTCCCGCTCGAGATCGGAATCGACTCGATCGGCGTGTTCAAGAGACCCGCGTTGCCCGAGGTCCACGTGCTGAATTCCTGGATGTAGGTTCCCGGAGTCACGGAGCCCGGGCAACCCATCTGCGGATTGCCGGCACAGGCGCCGCCGGTCAGCGGATCGACGATCACATAGTTGCCCGCAAAGGATGCGGAGCATCCGCCGCCCGTCGAGCTGGTCGCATCCGAGCGCACCAGGATGTTGAAGAACGTGCCCGCGGGATTCTGCAGCACGACGTGACAGTCGCCGCCCCAGGTGTGAGCGAATCCGTTCAGCTTCACGGAGTTCAACACGGTCGCGCCGGCGGGGACCACGACTGGGAGACTGGAGGTCAGCGGAAGTGTCGGCAGGGAGCTGTCCCACACGCCGGTGACTGCGCCGGCGCCGGGAAATGATCCGCCCGGGCCGCCCTGCACGCATTGCGCGGAGGCAATGCCGCTGAGCGCCGAGAAGACGGCGATGGAGGTTAGGAACAACAAAGAGTTGGGACGCATTCTGCGACTCCTGATGAGGTGGACGAAGGGCGAAAGCGGTGCCGTGCACCGCTGCTAAACGATAGCACCGAATCAGAAACACGAATACCGCACCAGAAACCTGCATTGTCTTTCCTTTGTCAAGCTTTCGCGAAGCCACCGAGGAGGCGAGCTGCCGGCAAACGGGCGCGCCCAGCCGCTGGTGCAAGATGAGGACAGGCAAGGCCGAATGGACGACGGCGAGGTCGAGAAGTCTTCGTGGCGCGTGTACGACTGGTGGCCCACGAGGGCGGGCCGTGGATCCGAGGCAGTAAGGACCGACTCGCGGGCCGCAGGCGCTAGGCTGGCGGGATGCAGGACGGATCGACGACAGCGGAGAACGCCATCGAGTTGCGCGGGCTGCGCAAGAGTTACGGCGAGCGATCCGTGCTCGACGGCATCGATCTCGTGCTCGCGCGCGGCTCGATCCTGGGGTACATCGGGCCCAACGGTGCGGGCAAGTCGACCACGGTCAAGATCCTGTGCGGCCTGATGCCCGACTTCGAAGGCGAGGTGCGCGTGCTCGGTCTCGATCCGCGCGCCGATCCGCTGGCGGTCAAGCGCAAGATCGGCTACGTGCCTGAGAACGCGGTGCTCTACGAGCTCTTGACCGTGGCGGAATTCCTGCTGCTCGTCGGACGCCTGCACGGGATGGCGGACGCCTTGGTGCAGCGGCGCGCGAGCGAGTTCCTGCGCGTCTTCGAGCTCGAGGAGCGCCTGGGTGCGCGCATCCAGACGCTTTCGAAGGGCATGCGCCAGAAAGTGCTGCTGACTTCGGCGCTGTTGCACGACCCCGAGCTGGTGGTGCTCGACGAGCCGCTGTCGGGCCTCGACGTCAACGCGACGATCCTCGTGAAAGAGCTGATCCGCGCCCTGGCCGCCGCCGGGAAGACGGTGTTCTACTGCTCGCACGTCATGGACGTGGTCGAGCGCGTCTGCGATCGCATCGCGATCCTCGACGGCGGCAAGCTGGTCGCGCAAGGCAGCTTCGAGGAGCTGCAAGCCGCGCGCGGCGGCGGATCGCTGGAGCAGATTTTCTCGCGCCTAACCAGCGTCGGCGGACAGGCGGAAGCGGCGCAACGCTTGATCGCGACCCTGCGGAGCGGCGATGGCGCGTAAACACGGGATCGGCCCGTGGGCCACGGCCGAGGAGGGCTCGCTGCTGCTCGCGGCGATGCTGTGGACCACCGACCGCCTGCGTTTCTTCTACGTCGCGCTCGGCGTCGACTACCCCGCTCTGCGCGAGCTGCTGCGCGTGCGGGTGCTGCTCGGCATGCGCACGAGCGTCGGCAACAACACCTGGGGCATGGTCGGGATCGTGCTCGCCGTCTTGATGACCTGGCTCACCGGCATGGGCACCGGGATGATCGCGGTGATGTCCAAGGACGCCAGCGTGTGGGTCGTGGTGTCCCAGTCCGTGCTCGCGCTGATGCTGGCCTTGCTGCTGTTCCAGCACCTCGCCGGCGTCCTCGTCGATCCGACGGACATCGGTGTGGTCGCCCCCCATCCGGTCAGCGATCGCACGGTGTTCGCGGTGCGCCTCAGCGAGGTCTTCGCCTATCTGCTGATCTTCGTGGCGAGCTTCACGGCCGGCAACCTGATGATCGCCGTGTTCGCGAAGCCGCTGCTGCCCGTGCTGTTCATCTATCCGCTGCTCTCGCTACTGTGCGGCGTGACGACCCTGGGGGCGGTGACTCTGCTCTTCGCCCTGTGCCTGCGCATCGTGGGACCCGCGTACTTCCAGCGCGTGACCCTGTGGGTGCAGATCCTCGGCGGCGCGCTGATCTTCGGAGGGATGCAGCTGCGCAACTTCCTGCCGCGCGTGACCTGGGCGCCGCTGCTCGAGAAGTACGCGGAGCTGCGCTACCTGTGGCCGCCGGTCCAGTACGCGGAGATCTTCGCCATCGCCTCGGGCTCGGGCACGCGCTTTGGAATCGCGATCGGGATCGCGGCGGTGCTGCTTCCGATCGCTGCCCTCGCGGCTACTTTGTGGCTCGCGTCCCATTACTTCGTCGCCGGACTGCAAGGCACCTTGGGCGCGCCGATCGTGCGCTCCGGATGGCAGCGTGGTTGGATTGCGCGTCTGGGCGAGCAATTCACCCGCGGCGAAGAGCGCGCTGGATTCGGCTTCGCCCTGGCCCTCTCGCGCCGCGAGCCGCATTTCCTGCGCGGAGTCCTGCCTCAGCTCGTGATGTTCCAGTTCATGGCGCTCGGAATGGGCTTCGGCATGCGGGAAGACAAGGGAATGGCCATGCCGATCTCGGCGGGCTTCCTGTTCATGGTCCTGCCCAATCTTTTGATGCTGGGGCAGGCGACGGCCACTCCGGACGCGCGCCAGCTGTTCTCGAGCACGCCGCTCGAGAGCGAAGCCGCCTTCCTGCGCGGCGGCGTGAAGGCCCTGCTCCTGCAATGGATCGCCCTCCCGGCCATCGGGGTGATCGCGCTGCATCTGGTGGTCGGCGGCGTGACTGTCCTTCCCGGCATCGTGCTGGCCCTCGAGCTCAGCGGCGTGTGCATCTTGTTCTTCACACGCCGCTACGACCTCGCCTTGCCTTTCACCCAGCCGATCCGTCTCGGTCAGTCCGGGGCCGCCAACTTCGGCCTGATCCTGGTCAGCGGGCTCGTGCTGGTGCTGCTCGTCGCGGTGCACATGGCGCTGTCGATGAACCCGATCGCCATGAGCGGCGGAATCCTGGCCGCGGGACTGCTCTTGATCGTGCTGTGGCGGCAGCTCGATCGACTTCGGCCTGCACCGAGCAAGCGGCTGGATCCGACGCGCCTGTAGCACGTTGCCAGCGAGGCTTGACGGCCAAGACAGGTTCCACGGCGACGTCTCTCGGTTCTCTTTCCCGTTCTTGCATTCGCTTGCCGCCGGCACACAGTGGGAGCAGCCGGTACCAAGCGCAGGGAAATCCCGAACGGTTGCGGTTCCCATGCAGGTGTAGGACGAGATCCCAATCCACCCAATATGGAGTGAATGGCCGGCGCGACCTGCGGCCAACTCGCCTCCGCCATGCGGCGATTTGTGGTGGTCGTGCAGGGCCGCAATGGGGGCCGATGCACGCCGGAAATCGGTTCGGCACCCACCTATCCAGCCTTCCGATGGGAGATACAATCCGAGAGTCGCTTCCCGCGACACAACCCGAATGGGCAAGCTCGACAAAGATCTGACTTCGTATCTCTGGACATCGATGACCTCGTGGTTCCGTGATGGAACCTCGTCGAGGCATTCATCGGAACCAGATCAGGAGTTGCCGCCGTCCTTCAGGGACACGATCGCGAATTCCGCAGTAAATGACTCGCAGCAGGAAGATGAGTTCCTGACCGGCGAGCACATCAAGTCCATCGACAAGCGTTACACCCCGGTCCGCCTGCTTGGAAAAGGCGGTTTCGGGCGAGTGTATCTGGTGCGCGACGAATTCCAGGATGGCCAGGAACTCGCATTAAAGGTGATCCACCGCCGCTTTTGCGGAACTCCCGAGATCGAGCAACGATTCCGTCGCGAGATCCGGATCCTTCGGAACATCACGCACGAAAGCGTTCCCCAGATCTACAACGACGGCAAGACGGATCTCGGTGAGCTCTACTTCACGATGCGATTCGTCCCGGGTCGCAGCCTGCGGGATCTGATCGATGAGGAGGCGCCGCTCGAGGAAGGTCGCGCGATACGACTCGCAATCCAGATCGGCAAGGCTCTGGAGCATGCCCATTCGAAGGGCCTGGTCCACCGCGACCTCAAGCCTCCCAATGTTCAGGTGACGGTCGGGGAGAGCGGGGAGGAGCGGATTGCGCTGCTCGACTTCGGGATCGCGGGCTCGCTGCAGGGCCCGCAAGACTTCGGAGCAAACCTCACGGCAAGCCTGATCGGAACACCGACCTACATGGCGCCTGAACGCATGCGGGGACGGTTGGCCACTGCAGCCGTGGACCAATATGCACTTGGTCTGGTGCTGTATGAAATGCTGTCGGGAAAGGCACCCTTCTTCGGCTCGACCCCGATGGAAGTTGCCGCCTCGAAACTGCGCGACTCGGCTCCACGGCTAGGAGACTTCCGGGCTTCACAGGGGCTGGAGCGGCTGATCCACCAACTCATTGCGACGGATCCGAAGGATCGCCCCACGGCAGCGATCACGGTGCAGCGACTGGAAGCGATGTTGATTCCCGGGGTTGGCCCGCGCCCACCCAAACGGCGCGTCCTGCTCAGGATGATCACGGTGATCCTGATTGCCACGATCACGGTCGCGTGGTTCCGCCCCTGGAAGACGTCGGCGAACTCGGCCGAGTCGTCGGAACGCTCGTCCATCGTGCCCCTTGCCGTGGACGGCGTTCCGCCTGTGTTCTCCAACGACCGCGACATCCACGCTGTCTGTCAGCCTGGCCTGGCCGTGGCAAGCGTCCAATTCGTGATCACGGCCACGGATGATGATGGCAAGGAGCCGGTGCTCAGTTTCGACCCACCGGGCCCGCTGTTCCCTATCGGCAACCTGCAACCCGTCGTTTGCGTCGCCACCGACTCCAGCGGCAATCTTGCGAGAAAGACATTTCACGTCACGGTCAAGGACCAAGAGAATCCCAAGCTCCGAGGGGTCCACGACATCATCACGACCTGTCAGCCCAAGAAGGACGGTGCGGAACTTCGGTTCGATGAGATCCACGCCACGGACAACGACGGCATCATCCCGATCGTGGAGTTCGACCCGCCCAGTACTTACTTCAAGATCGGAGAGCGGCATCCTGTCGTGTGCAGCGCCAAGGATCTCTCCGGCAACCCCGTGCGGGAGACGTTTTTTGTCACGGTGACGGACGACCAGCCCCCCGAGATCCTTGGTGCCAAGGATCTCAGCGTGCCTTGCGACCCGGGGAAGCCTTATGCGGAAGTGACCTACTCCATCACGGCAATCGACAACGACGGCGAGTTGCCGTGGATCGACGTCGTTCCCAAGCCTGGACGGTTCCGGATCGGTGCGGAACAACCGGTCAGCGTGACGGCGACCGATGCAAGTCAGATCAAGGCGACCGCACAATTCACCGTCACCGTGTTCGATGATCAGCCGCCCGTGCTCAGCGGAGTGCGGAACATCGTCCAGAAGTGCGACCTCGGCAAGCAAGATGCGGAAGTCAGCTTTCAGCACGTCACCGCCGAGGACAACGACGAACTAACCCCGAGCCTGGAATTCGACCCTCCCGCGGGACGATTCCCGATCGGCACGAAGACGGTGAAGTGCAGAGCTCGGGATGCCCACGGCAATTACTCGAAATTCGCTGAATTCGACGTAACCATCAAGCAACTCCCCGCGCCTGCTCCAGACGATCCGGCCGTGTTGACCCTGGTCGATGCCAGCGGGAATGAAACCAGGTGGCGAGCAGAGTCGATCGGCGATTCCACGATCACCTTCAGTCCATGCAGAGTCGTCGTGGACCATGCTCCCGTCGCGGTCGATGTTCGGTCCGACGCACCCGATCGCGCGAGTGTCATTTCGCGGATGGCCTTGGTCTGCGATCTGGTCGCCGCCATGCCTCCTGCTTGCAAGGGTAGACCCTTCCTCATCGATGTCCACGAGTTGAGCAGGGGCCTGCTTGCCATCGCCGATGCGGGGAGTGCTCCAGACCTGGATGACAAGGAATACGTGGCGATGGGATTCAGCTGTCGGAAAGCCGCGCAGGTTTCTTATCGGCTCGGCAAGCAGATCCCGACTCCGGATGAATGGCGAGTCGCGGCTCTGTGGGACGGTACCGGATGGCGCAAATATCCTTGGGGAGCCGAACTGAGTCAGACGTGGACGGTCCCCGTACCGGACGGACAGCCCTTGACGCTTCGACAAGACGAGAACTCGCCCGACGTCTCGAGCTATGGCTTGAGGGATTGCTATGCCGGTGCCCGCGAGTGGGCTTCGGATCCCAGTGACTTCTCCTCACACTTGATGGGACCGCGTTTGGAAGGCGTGATCGTCAAGGGTGAACTGAGACGCGGCATGTACAACGGCCGATTCACCTTGTGCGAGGACAAGGCGCCGGCGCCAGAGCCCATCGACGCTTCAGTGCGTTGCCTCGTGCGACTGATTCCATTGCCCTGATGGCTCCCTGCCCTCCACCACTCATGAGCACGCGCCTGTCTCGAATTCACCACCTGCAGTACCTTCGTCGATGGGCGTGGGTGTTGCTCGGCCTGGTGGCGATCCCTGGCGGTTGCCAATCCACC
>DATHET010000145.1:0-2127 GCA_035490315.1 Planctomycetota bacterium | reverse complement strand
TTCGTCCGTAGCGCGCGTCACGTCCGCCGCGAGCGTGGCGACCTGGCGAGCCGCGCTTTCGAGCTCTTTGCCCGCTTGGGCCTGCTCGGCCAGGCCGCGTGCGCTCTGCTGCGCGTCTTTGCGAGCAGCGTCCATCGCGCGTGCGATTTCACTCGCTCCCTTGGCCTGTTCGCTCAGCCCGGCCAGGCTTCGTTCCGTCGACGATCGCAGCTCCGCCGCTTGGCCGGCGATGCTCTTCACCAAATTGCTCTGCTCGCTGAGCGCCACCATGGTGGCATCGGTTTGAGCGCGCATCTGTAGTGTGACCTTCGCCAGTTCCGTGGCGGCGCCGGCTTGCTCCGTGGCCCCGACGGCCACTTGCTTCGCGTTGAGCGCGAGCTGCTCGTTGGCGCGTACCACGTCGCGCAGAGCCCGCGCTTGATCGGCAGTAGCCAAGTTCGTCTGTTTGGCCATTTGCCGCATCTCGCCTGCGGTCTTTGCCAGGTCCTGGGTCGCGCTGGCTTGCTCGCTGGCCGCGGTGGCAATCACGCGCGACTGCTCGCGGATCTTGCCGGCAGACTCGGTCACGGTCTTCACGACTCCCACCTGTTCGGTGGCGCTGTCCGACACCTCGCGCACCGATTGGCCGAGCTCCTGGATTCCCCCCAAGATCGCGGCCAGGGCGCGCTCCGCGTCCGTCGCCAGTGATGCGCCGTCGCTGGCGACTCGCTCTCCCTCGTGCGTGGCCGCCAGCGCCTCTCGCGCCGTACTCTGAAGGGAGCGGATGATCTTCGCGATGTCCGAGCTAGCCGTCGCCGCGCGGTCGGCCAGCGCGCGGATCTCCTCGGCGACGACCGCGAAGCCGCGACCGTGTTCGCCCGCGCGAGCGGCCTCGATGCTGGCGTTCAGAGACAGGAGATTGGTGCGGTCGGCGATCAGATTGATGGTCTGTACGAAATCGCCGATCTCGTCCACGCGCTGCCCCATCTCTTTCATCACGGAGGCCGAGGAACCGATCGACACGCGGATCTTCCCCAGGCCTTCGATGGACTTTCCGACGGTTGCCCCGCCCTCGCGCGCCAGCGACGTGACTCGCTCGGCAACGGTGCGTGCTCCATCGCAAACGCGCGCGATGCGCCGTGTGGAGGCTTCGACCTGCGTCGTCGCAATGGCGCTCGACTCACCCAGCCGCGCAATGTCTTCGACGCTGCGCGAGACCGCCTGGGCCGAGCGCGCGAGCTCCTCGATGGTGGCCACGTTTTGCTCGACGACCTTGGAATTTTTCTCGGACGTCGCCGCCACTTCTTCCACGGAGGCTGCGATTTCCGTCATCGTCACGGCATTTTCGGCGCTCGCCGCCTCGAGCGCCTTCGCGCTGGCTGCAGCAGACGCCGCCGTGCGCGCGACCTCCTCCGTAGTAGCCGCCGTTTCCACGACTGACGTCGCGAGATCCTGTCCTCTCTCCACGACGTCGGTAACGCCTTTGGCTATCCCGGCGGCGCTGGTCGCAATCGACGCCACGCGCCCGTTCATGTCCCGCGTATCGACCACTAATCTCTCGATACCTTTAGCCATTTCCTCGGAGGTGGCAGCGACTTCGATGACAGTTGCCGCAGCGTCTTCCGCTCGCGCTGAGATGGCCGCGAGGCCCGCGGACATTTCCTTGGTCGTCGCCAAGAGCTGTTCGCTGGCGGCCGCCAAGCCTTGCGCGTTCGCGGTCACACCGCGAATCGAACGCACCGACTCCTCGATGGCGGCGGCCGTGCCGTCGGACGTTTCTGCGAGCTGCTGCGTCTCCTTCTTGACCGTAGCGATCGACGTAGCGAGTTCACGCAGGGCTGCGGAGGACTCTTCGATGCCGGTCAGGAGCGACTGAGCCAGATCGTTCAATGCGCGCTGGGCCGTGGCCATCTTCTGCGCCATGGTGCCGGTTTCCTCGACGGAGGCTGCGATGGCTTCCGTGCTGGCGCTCACCTGTTCACCGCTAGCTGCACGCTCGGTGCCCGCTGCGGACAGGCGCCCGGCTGCCTCTTGGATGGCTTTTGCATCGCTCGCGGTGGAGCGTAGCGCTTCTGCTGCCGCTTCAACCTGGGAGCGCAGGTTGTTGCTTTGAGCCCTGGTCGTCGAGGAGGGCACGAGGTTGTTGGT
>DATHET010000144.1:0-13582 GCA_035490315.1 Planctomycetota bacterium | reverse complement strand
TTCGGCCTGCGGCCCACGACTTTCCGCAACACCGAGCTGGTGGTCTCCAACGAGGTCGCGCAGCACGCCGAGCGCCTGGGATTCTCCGCGATCCTGGGCGAGGGCGCGGATCACCTGCTCGGCTGGCGCAGCCCGCACCGCGTGTACCGGCCCGAGAGCTGCGAGCGGCTGAAGATCCTGCTGCGCTCGTACAAGCTCTCCGACGACATCGCTTTCCGCTTCTCGAACCGTGGCTGGTCGGAATGGCCGCTGAAGAGCGAGCGCTTCGCCGAATGGGTCCACGCCCTGCCCAGCGCCGACTCGATCGTCGGCTTGTTCATGGACTACGAGACCTTCGGCGAGCACCAGTGGCGCGAGACGGGCATCTTCGATTTCATGGAGTACCTGCCAGGCGCGCTCCTGAAGAACGGACGCGTGCGCTTCGAGACTCCCAGGCAGGTTGCCAAGGCCCAGGACGCGGTCGCGCGCCTCGACGTGCCCTATCCGGTTTCCTGGGCCGACGCCGAGCGCGATTTGACGGCCTGGCTCGGCAACCAGATGCAGCGCGCGGCGCACGATGCGCTGTACGCAATCCTGGAAGACGTCAAGTCGGCCGCCGCCGCAGGTCGACCCGATCTGCTGGAGCGCTGGCGCAAGCTCTCGACTTCCGACCACGTCTACTACATGTGCACGAAGTGGTTCGCGGACGGCGACGTGCACAAGTACTTCTCGCCCTACGCCAGTCCCCACGACGCGTTCATCACGTTCATGAACGTGCTCGACGATCTCGCGCGCCGCGCGCGACTGGCGATCGCGAGCGCGCCCCTCGCGGCCAGCTCGCCGGCGCCTGAAGGGCTCGCCATTCCCGCTCGCGTCCAACCCGTCGCTCTGGAGAAAGAATCGCTTTGAATTCGAGCCTGTTCGAAGTCTCCTGGGAAGTCGTCAACAAGGTCGGTGGCATCCACACCGTGGTCTCGACCAAGGCGCGCACCCTGGTCGAGCGCTATGGCGACCACTACATCGCCATCGGGCCCTGGCTCCTGGCGAACGAGCGCCAGGAAGAAGCCTTCGAGCCCGAAGCGGGCTTCGAGGGCTTCGCGGAGAGCTGTCGCGCCCTGGGCGTTCCGGTGCGCGTCGGCCGCTGGAAGATCCCCGGCCGCCCGCGCACGATCCTGGTCGAATTCTCGGGCCTTTTTGCGCAGAAGGACCCGATCCTCGCCGGCCTCTGGGACCGCCATCAGGTCGATTCGATCACCGGCGGATGGGATTACGTCGAGCCCGTGCTCTTCGGCTGGGCCGCGGGCATGGTGATCGAATTGTGGTGGCAGGAATTCATCGCTCCGGCGCACGGACGGGCGGTGGCGCAGTTCCACGAATGGATGACGGGCTCGGGTCTCCTGCTGCTCGAGTCGCGCGTGCCTTCGATCGGCACCGTGTTCACGACCCACGCGACCATGCTCGGCCGCGCCCTCTCGGCCACCGGTCATTCGCCCGAGGAAGGCCTGGGCACGAAGACGCCCGAGGAGTTCGCGGAAACGCTCGGCGTGCGATCCAAGCATTCTTTGGAAGGCGTGTGCGCGCGCACGGCCGACGTGTTCACCACCGTCAGCTCGATCACGGCCACGGAAGCGGCGCTGGTGCACCGGCGCGAAGCCGAGCCGCTGCTGCCCAACGGCATCGACCTGGGCGTGATCGACGAGATGTGCGAGGGCATCGAGTTCGCGCAGGCGCGCAGCGCGCTCGTCGACTTGACGCGGCGCTTCTTCGCCGAGGATCTCGAGCAGGCCTGCTATCTGATCCTCTCGGGCCGTTACGAGTTCCACAACAAGGGCATCGACGTGCTGCTCGAGGCCCTGGCGCGGCTCGCGGCGCGCCCCGGCCGGCCGATCGTGGCCCTGCTGATGGTGCCCGCCGGTCACTCCGGCCTGCGCCAGCAGCTGCAGCAGCGCATGCGCGCGCCGCTGGAATCGATCCAGGGTGGCCTCGGCCTCTCGACGCACAACCTGTTCGATCCCGAGCACGATCCGATCCAGGTGGCCTGCGCCGCGCTCGGCCTCGACAACCGGCCTGGCTCGCGCATCAAGGTGCTGCAGATCCCGATCTACCTGCACGCGCGCGACGGTCTGCTCAACATGCCCTACGAGGCCGTGCTGCGCGCGACCGACCTGTCGGCCTTCCCCTCCTTTTACGAGCCATGGGGCTACACGCCCGAAGAATCGCTCGCCGTCGGCGTGCCGACGATCACCAGCGACCACGCCGGCTTCGGACGCTGGGCGCGCGACCAGGGGCTGGGAGTCCAGGATGGCCTCGTGGTCCTGCGTCGCGTCGGCACGAGCCGCGAGCAGACCGCGGCCGATCTCGCCGGCGTGATCGACGAATTCGTCGCCACAGACCGCGACCGCGCCCAGACCGTGGCGATCTGCCGGCGCACGGCCCAGCGCACCGCCTGGTCGGATCTGATCGCGCACTACGAGACTTCGTTCCAGCGCGCCCTCGACGCTTCGCTGACGCGCTCGCGCATCGCGCCGATGCAGAGCTTCCGGCCGCGGGTCGCGATGCCGGTCGCGCCGGTTCCGGAAGGCCGCCGCCCCCACCTGTCGACGTTCGACGTGGCGGCGACGCTGCCCGATTCCCTCGCTGGCCTGGAGCGCCTGTCGCGCAACTACTGGTGGTCCTGGGATCCCGAGGGCATGACCCTGTTCGCCGAGCTCTCGCCCCTGGCCTGGAGCTCGACCGGCCACAATCCGGTGTCGACCCTGGCCCTGGTCTTCCCCGAGGACCTCGACGAGAAGGCCGCGGACCCGAGCTTCGCGCAGAAGCTGCGCCGCGTGCTCTCGCGCTTCGACGAATACATGCGAGCCGCCGGCCGCGAGCTGGATCTCGGCGGCGGACTGTCGATCTCGCCGCGCCATCCGATCGCCTACTTCTGCGCCGAGTTCGGCGTCCACGAATCGCTGCGCATCTACTCGGGCGGCTTGGGGATCCTCTCCGGCGATCACCTGAAGTCGGCGAGCGACTTGAACCTGCCGCTGGTCGCGATCGGCCTGTTCTACAGGAGCGGCTACATGCAGCAGCGCCTGTCCTCCTCGGGCGAGCAGATCGCGCTCGACGTCGACAACGATCCGCGGCGGCTGGCGATGGAGCTGGTGCGCGACGAGCAGGGCGGGCCGCTCGAGATCACCTTGAATCTGCCGAGCTCGGCCCTGGTGCTGCGCGCCTGGTCGGTGGCGGTCGGACGCGTGACCCTGTACCTGCTCGATTCCAACGTCGACAAGAACCGGCCCGAGGATCGCGAGATCACCGCGCGACTGTACGGCGGCGACCAGGAGGCGCGGATCCGCCAGGAAATCGTGCTCGGCCGTGGCGGCGCGAGGCTGCTCGAGCGCTTGAAGATCGAGCCCTGCGTCTACCACATCAACGAAGGACACGCCGCTTTCCTGTCCTTGGAGCGCATCGGCCGATTGGTGCGCGAGGGCGGGCTGACCTTCGAGCAGGCGCGCGAGATCGTCAGCGCGACGACGGCGTTCACGACCCACACGCCGGTGCCCGCGGGCCACGACCGCTTCGGCGAGGACCTGATGCGGCGGTATTTCTCGGACGCGGCCAACTGGGTCGGCCTGCCCTGGGATCGCTTCATCGCCCTGGGGCAAAGCGACGAGGACCGCGGCACGTTCAACATGACCTACCTCGCGCTGGCCTTCTGCCACTTCGCGAACGGCGTGTCGAAGCTGCACGGCGAGGTCTCGAAGGAGCTGCTCAGTCCCTTCTGGCCCAAGCTCCTGCGCGGCGAGCTGCCGATCGCCTCGGTGACCAACGGCGTCCACCTGCCGAGCTGGACCCATCCGGAGATCGCCGCCCTGCTCGCGCCCAAGGGCCCGACGGTGCGCGGCGTGGATTTCGCGGAGCGCGCCAGCGCCATCCCGCTCGAGGCCCTGTTCGAGGTCAAGAAATCGCTGAAGCGGCGCTTGTTCAAGCGCGTGCGCGCCAACCTGGAGCGCAGCTTCACCGAGCGCCACGACCGGCCGGTGATGCTCTCGCGCATGATCGCCGGGCTCGACGAGCGCGCGCTGGTGATCGGCTTCGCGCGCCGTTTCGCGCCGTACAAGCGCGCCCAGCTCCTGTTCCAGGATCCCGCGCGCCTGGCCGCTTTGCTTTCGAACAAGGAACGCCCGGTGCGCATCCTGATCGCCGGCAAAGCCCACCCGCGCGACGGCTTCGGCAAGGACATCCTGAAGAGCGTCGCGATGCTGACCCGCTCCGAGGAATTCCTGGGCAAGGTCATGTTCGTCGACGATTACGACATCGCGGTCGCGCGCTACCTGGTGCAGGGTGTCGACGTGTGGCTCAACACCCCCGTGCGGCCGCTGGAAGCCAGCGGAACTTCGGGAATGAAAGTCGCGGCCAACGGAGGCTTGAACCTCTCGGTGCTCGACGGCTGGTGGTGCGAGGGCTTCGACGGCCATAACGGCTGGACGATCGGCGAGGGCCGCACCTACGAGAGCCAGGAATTGCAGGACGAGCTCGACAGCTCGATGCTCTACAGCCTGCTCGAGGAGCAGATCGTGCCGCTGTTCTTCCAGCGCGACGCTTCCGGTCTGCCGCGCGGCTGGCTCGAGCGCGTGCGCCACTGCTTGACCACCATCCCGCCGGTCTTCGACACCGATCGCATGGTCGGCGAATACCGCCAGCAGGCCTACGAGCCGCTGGCGCGCGGGTACTTCGCCTTGACCGCGGACGGAGCGGCCCTCGCCAAGAAGCGCGCGAGCGACGCGGCGCGCATGGAGCGCGATTTCGCCACGATCTCGATCAGCGCCCTGCGCGTCTCCGAGCTCTCCAACCTCAAGGTCGGCGACGCGATCGAAGCCCGCGTGGAAGTCGACCTCGGCGCCCTCTCGCCCGACGACGTCCTGGTCGAGCTGGTCCTCGGCCACTCCAAGTCAGGCAAGGACCTGCACAACATGCTCCTGGTGCGCCTGATGCCCCTGAGCCAGAGCCGCTCGCGCAAGAAAGCGCCGTGGATCTTCGAAGGCAGCCAGCGCATGCAGCGCTCGGGCACCTTCGGCTACGGCATCCGCGTGCGCGCCCGCGTCGGCGCCTCCGCCGGAGCCCGCGGCCAGGACCTGGTGCTCTGGGCATAGCGGTACCCGGTACAACACCACCGTTTATTACAATCGAATGGAATAAACGGTGGTGTTGTACCGGGTACTGAAACGACGAGGTCCGTGCCTGGGCACGGACCTCGATTCACTTGGCCAAGCCTGAGTTCGCGCTTTAGCGCAGGCTGTCTTCGGCCATCGAGTGGATCCGCTCGCGCAGGCCTTGCATGGACTCGCGCAGGGCGCGGATCTCGTCGCGCAGCTCGTGCATCGCACCTTCGAGATCGGCGTTGTCGGGCATGCCGGCCGGGCTCGGGTTCCAGACGACGCCAGGCTCGGGCGTGGTCGCCCAGGCGGGCGGCAGGGACTCCGGCGTGCTCGCGTTCGGGAAGGCCGGAGTCGCCGAGGGCGGAGTCGGAGTCGGAGGCGTGCTCCATGTGTCGAACCCGCCGCCGCTCCAAGCTGTCGTCGGCGGTGCAGGAGTCGAGGGAGCATCCGGCGGCGGCTCGCCGAAGGGCAGTGCCGAAACTTCCGGCGCGCGGCCAGCCTCGCAATCGGCCGCAGGCGCAGGAGCCTTCGGCGCCTTGGGTGCCTTGGGAGCTTTAGGTGCCTTCGGCGCCTTGGGCGCTTTCGGGGCCTTCGGAGCCTTCGGCGCCTGGGGAGCTTGCCCTGCCTTCGGGGCCGAGGGCGCGCTGAACCAGTCGAAGCCGGGCTGACCCTGGGGCGCGCTGTACTTGAACTGCCCGGGGTGATCTTCGTCTCCGCCGAACGAGCCCCACACCGAGGTCTTGGACCTCGGCTCGTGGCAATTCTCGTCGCAGTCGGAGCATTCCTCGTCGCACTCATCGCAGTCGTCGCAGCCTTCGCAGTCCTCGCTGCAGTCCATGGCTTCACCATGGCCGCCGTGTGCTTCGCCGTGTGCTTCGCCGTGTCCTTCTCCATGTGCCTCGCCGTGCCCGCCACCGTGCGCTCCGCCGAGCATTCCGCCGCTGGCTCCGCCCACTCCGCCCACTCCGCCGAACTTGAACATGCGCGTGCCGGGCATCAGCGTGTGGCCCTGGGCGTTGCGCAGCTCGCTGAGCTCGCGCTCGAGCTCGGCGATACGCTGTTCGAGATCGCGGGTGTAATCGTTGTCCTGGCCTTGCTTCGAACGAGGGGCCTGGGCCGCATAGCCATGGGCCTCCAGCGCCCGGTTCGCGTTCTCCATCGCACGAGCGACGTCGCGCTTGACCCGCTCTTGCACAGTCGTCGCCAGTTCGCGTTCGCCCTTGGCTTCCTTGATCTTGTAGGCGCCGCGCAGCGCATCCAATTCGGCCTGGCGTTTCGCGTGCTCCCGAACGTTCGCCACGATCTCGCGTTCGCCCTTGCCAGCCTTGACCTTGTAGGCCTCGCGCACCGATTCCAGTTCGGCTTGACGCTTCTCTTGGTCCGCTTCACGCGCCTCTTGAGCTGCTTCGCGCGCTTCCTGCTGAGCCTCGCGCTCGGCCTGGCGGCGTTCCTCGAGCGATTCGCGCTCGGCTTGCCGGCGCTCCTCGAGCGATTCTCGAAGCGACTGCTGGGCTTCGCGCATCGAGGATTGAGCCTCCTGCATCGCTTCGCGAACCCGTTCCTCGACTTCGCGGCGAGCTTCTTCCTGAGCCTGGCGCGCTTCCTGCTGAGCCTCCTGCATCTGCTGCTGCGCTTCGCGCATCGACTCCTGGACCTGGCGCTGAGCCTGGGCGATGACCTCGGCGTACTCGCGCTGCGCATTCGCGTATTCGGTCTGGATCTCGGCGATCTGCTCGGCGTCGACGGGATTCTGTGCATCCAGGACGCGCAGGCTCGACTCGAGCGCGGGCAGGTCGACGACGCGGGCCAGGTTCAGGCCGTCGATCGATTGCAAAGCGGGCGCATCCTGCGCGAGCAGTGTCAACGGGAGCTGGTCCGGGCCCGCGACCACGGAGACTCCGCCCGTTCCCAGACGCACGGCGCGCAGCTGACTCTGCTTCGCCCTCGGCGCGCTCGCGCTTCCCGTCGACCTGGTGGTCGAGCAGGCGGCGGCGGGCTCGCACGGCTTGCAGGGAGCGCAGGGCTTGCAGCTCACGGCAACCGAAGGCGTCCCGGCCACGCGAACTCTTCCACCGACCGAGGGCGATGCGACGACGCGGACCTTATCGCTGACCACGGGCGTTGCGACCAGGCCGACGTTCTCGCAGGTCACCGAGGTCGAAACCTGAGTCGAAACCGCGCAGGGCGTGTCGCACACCGCCGGCGTCAAGGCCGAGCAGGCCGTCTCGCAGGGGATCGGCGCGCAGACGCTGACGGAGCATTGAGCCGGCTTCGCCTTCGCTGATTTGTGATCGCCGCCGGGCGTGAACGCGAGGGCGATCGGAACGCCGACGCCGAGCGCGGCCAGGACAAGGAACGGAGTGCGGTTCATTTCGAGATCTCCTCGCGGTTCACAGAAGAAGTTGATGTTGCATGGTTCACGGGTGTTTCCAGGGCAGGAATGTTCGAGCGTTCGATGCGAGCGCCGGGCTCTCGCGCGGCCCCGTTCGAGGCCGAGTGCGCGGATGCGCGCAGGATCTCGATCCGAGTTCGCAATTCACGCACTCGCGCGATGTTCATTTCCGCCTGCGCGAGTTTGAGGCTCACTTCGCGCAGATCGCGTGCAAGTTTCGGCTTGCGATCGAGGGCTGACACGTCGATCGTCGAGAGCTCGCTGCGCAGCTCGGAGATTTCATCGACGAGTGCGTCGAGCTCGCTCGCCATCTCGTCGAGCTCGTCGCCCGGCGGACTCTCCGCGCTCTCGGCTGCATCGCTCTCGTTGCTCTCGTTGTCGCAGCTCGACTTGCACTCCTCGTCCTTGCTCTCCTTGTCGCAGCTCGATTTGCACTCCGCGTCCTGCCCGGAATCGCAGTTTTTCTCGCTGGGCGGAAGCGCGAGGAGCGCATCGCGCTCGGGCAGGAAAGGCAGCTCGCCGCGATCTCCGCGGCGCAGCGCGTCTTCGCTGGCGCTGACGCAGGGCACGACCAGGACCAGCGTCGCGCAGAAACCCGTGCAGGCCACGGGGAGCCAGCGCGGATGGCGATCGACGCCCTCGGCGGCCGATTCGTCGAGCAGGAGCTCGACGCGATGGCGCAGGCGCGAGCGACCGTGCGCCATCGCGGGCGCGGGCAGCATGCGGCGCTCGCCGACGATCCACTCGGCGATGCGCGTCAAGCAGGAGGCGAGCGAGAATCGCAGGCCCGTGTGGCGCACGGCCCAGGCGTCGCTCAAGAATTCCGCGCAGTCCTCGATCTCGTGGCGCGCCACGCGATTGAGCGGCTGGAAGAAGAACACGCCTTCGAAGAGCCTGCAGGCGGCGAGCCACAAGGGATCGCGGCGCACGACGTGGGCGAGCTCGTGCGCGAGCAGCGCTTCCTGCTCCTCGTCGCTCAATTCGAGCAGCACGCGCGGCGGCACGCAGATCTCCGGCCGGAACATGCCCATCGAGATCGGCGCGCCCAGCGAGGGCGCGACCGACAGGCGGACGCGGCGGCGCAGACCCGTGCGCTGGCAAAGCTCGCGAAGCTTGTCGGCCAGGGCGCCGTGCTCGAGCTCGACTCGATCGCGCAGGCAACCGTTCAAGCGCAACCAGAGAAGCGCGAAAAGGCACAGGCCCGCGAGGGCGCCCAGGGCGCAGGTCGCGAAGGCCCATTGCGTCCATTCGCCGAGCTTGGCGAACCAGGGGCTGGCGCTTGCGATCCCCGAAGCCTGCGGGGTGTCCGAAACCTGCGGCGCGAGCGGAAGGTCCGGCCCGCCCGACGCAAGCGGCGCGAGGCTCGCTACATCGCTCGGAACGCCGAGATCAGGCTCGCTGACGGGCGGACTTTGCGGCGTGGAACGACTTGCATCCGCGAGCAGCGTGGTCAGCGCGGCGCCCGCGCTCGAATCGAGCTTGCCGAGGGCCTCCCTGGCGAAGAGCGCGGACCACAGCACCGGATTCGCGGGCCCCATGGCCAGATCGCGCGCGGCGACGGCCTGGTCGCTGCTCATTTTCGGTGCAGGAATCCGCAGCATCGGCGCATCCTGCTCCTCTGCGAGCGGTGCGCGGCGCAGCGCAAGGCGACCGCCGAGCGGCTCGAAGCCCATGCCGACCTGCACGCTGGCCGTGACGAAAGCGGCGAGGATCGCGAATTTCCAGACGCGCTCGCGCAATCCGGCGCGCGCGTCCGACATGCGCCGCGTCGCGAGCCAGGCGCTGCCCAGCATCAACGTGGAGTGCAGCGCGTAGGTGAACAGCCAGGCCAGGGCGGCCAGGGCGAAGAGCGGCAAGCCGTCGGTCAAGTCGAGCGGGCTCGAAGGATCGACGAGGGCCGGGAGCGCCATCGATGCGTGGCTAGCGAGCATTGGGCTTCTCCTTGCGCTGGCGGTCGGCGATCAGGGTCTTCAAACGCGCGAGCTCGCTCGGATCGATTTCCTGCTCGGAGATCAGGTGGTTGACCAGGGCGCCGACGTCGCCGCGGAACAGTCGCTCGGTCAGGTCGGCGACCATCGAGCGGTGCACGTCGCTCTCGCTGACCTTGGGCACGTAGATGAACTGCCGGCCCTCCGCGCGGTGGTCGACGACGCCCTTCTTCTCCATCTTCGTCAGCATGGTCGCGATGGTGGTCAAGGCGCGGCGCTGCTGCCGCGGCAGGAGCTCGACGACCTGCGCAACGGTCGCTTCGCCTTCATCCCAAAGGACGCGCATGATCGCGTACTGCAATTCGCCGAGGTGCTGGGATCGGTCCATCTGGATTCTCCGTCGAAAACAGCGCTGGGAACGTCAACTACCGAGGTAGTACGACCACGGTAGTAGAAGCCTTCCAGCCTGAACAGCCCCGACATGTACAACTTGTGTCGGGTTTCACTGCCTACTCGCCGCTCGGCCGGGTGTGAGAGCGTATGCGGAAGTTCCTCCCGTGCGAATCAGGCGCGGGATCGCGGGTAGGCCCCCCTTTCCACGGCCCCCGAGCTTCGCACGGGCTGCTCGCCGCGGGCTCCGCTACATTACATGCGCTCCGCGGCCGCGCTCGCTGTGGCCACAGTCCCCGAGGGAGAATCCCGTGTCACGCCGCTCTTCGAAGTTCCTGCCCGTCCTGCTCGTCCTGGTCGCCTTGGGTATCGGCGCCGCGGCCTGGTCCTTCCTGCGCGATGAGGACTCGAAGGCGGCCGACCTGGACGGCGGCTCGTCGATCACGATCGCGGATGCGGGGCAGTCGGGCTCGGTCGCGAGCCTGCCCGACAGCGCCGCGCGCGGACAGGATTCCGAGAGCCGCGCGCCGGTCAGCGAGAGCGAGCGACGCCTCCAGGCCAGCGCCGCCGAAGCGGAATTGAACGACGCGATCTGGATCGACGGTCACATGGTCTTCCCCGAAGGCACGCCCTACGGCGAGACCGTCGAGGTCGTCGCCCTCGGCCGCAAGTTCAAGAACCGCGAAATGCACCGGGTCAAGGTCGAGGCCGACGGCAAGTTCCGCGTGGCCTTCGCGCCCGGGACCAAATCGGGTCGCCTCGACGTCGACGCGATGCACCTGTTCCTCGACAAGCCGCTGACGGTGCGGCTCTCCGACAGCAAGCTGCCCAAGGACGTGCTGCTCGAGCCCTTCCTCGGCGGAGCGCTGCGCGGCCAGCTGCGCTTGTCGCAGGGCGCGGAGAATCTGGCGGCGGAACTGGTGGGCAAGAGCCTGTTCGCCAACGCCTGGTCGATGCGCTGGAGCAACATGGTTTCGCGCACCGCGAAGATCGACAAGAACCTGCGCTTCGAATTGCGCGGCCTGCCGCCCGAGCTCGGCCTGCGCCTGGAATTCGACTCCAACGTCGCCACGAAGCTGACCGTCGAGGAGCTGCGCGCTCCCGCAGGCGAAACGATCGAGCGCGAATTCGAGCTGCGCACCGGCGCGCGCGTGCGCGGCCACGTGCGCTCCGCCGATGGCTCGCTGCCGAAGAACGCCTCGCTCAAAGTCAGCGTCAAGAGCGTGAGCGGCGTCTCGGAGGAGGGCATGGACAATGGCCGCGACAGCGGCAAGATCGCCGAGGACGGCAGCTTCGACCTGCGCGGCTTGCAGCCGGGCACGATCACCGTGACCGCGTCGGCGCCGCAGCGCGTGACCGTGAAGCAGGAACTCGGCGTGCTCGAGAACGGAGCGAACAAGGAGGGCGTCGAGCTGGTGCTCGGCCTGGGCCACTCCGTCTCCGGCCGCGTGTTCTGGCCCGACAAGACGCCCGCCGTCGACGCGAACGTGGTCCCGACCGGCGCCGGCGGCGACGACGATCCCTTCAATCCCTTCGGAGACACGCGCTTCGCCGTGCGCACCAACGCACGCGGCGAATTCCTGATCACCGGCCTGAACGCGGGCCCCTACGGATTGCTCGCCCAGGCGAAACCGCCGCCGGAAGAAGGCAAGACTCACCGCAAGGGACCGACCTGGAAAGCTCGCCTCGAAGGTGTCGCGGCGGACACGCACGACCTGGAGATCAGCCTGGTCGCCGGTTACTCGGTCGAGGGCAAGGTGGTCGACGACATCGGCGCGCCGGTGACCGCCTTCGGCGTGGTCGCGACGGCCAAGGACGTCGGCAAGCGCTCGTTCAACATCTCGCGCATGGTCTCTGGGATGTTCAAGCCCGAGGACGGCCGTTTCGAGCTCGGCGGTCTGCTCGAGGGCGGCTACACCCTGCACTTGAACGTGCCCGGCCACGACGACCCCGAGCCCCTCGACGTCACCGTCCCCAACGAAAGCGCCTCCTACACCTTCGTCGCGCCGCGCCGCGGCTCGATCTCCGGCACGGTGGTGAAGCCCGACGGCAGCCCGGCCCCGCGCGCCGAAGTGACGGTCGAGGGCGATCAAGGCCGCTGGTCCCAGGGCGGACAGGACAAGGCGAACAATCAGGGAGTGTTCGAGATCGGCGCGGCGCAGACAGGCAAGATCCGGATCGCGGCGACGCTCGAGGGCTTCGCGCCGAGTGAGACGATCGAGACCGAGCTTTCGGGCGGTCAATCGCTGCCCAATTTGCGCCTGGTGTTGCGCTCCGGAGCCCGCATCAGCGGCGAGGTGCTGCCTTCGAAGAGCGGCGAGCGGGTCGACGGCCGCAAAGTCTCCGCCTCGCAGCCGGAGAAAAACAACATCGGCGGCGCGAACTACGACACGGTGACCGACCGCGCCGGCAAGTTCGAATTCCTGCATGTGGCGCCGGGCGACTATTCCGTCGCCGCCGAGGCGGCCGCGACCGAGATCGATCTGCTGCGCGATCCCAAGAGCAAGCGCGGAGGCGACTGGGACCTGCGCGAGATGACCAAGAAGCGCGGCCAGGTCAGCGTCGAGGACGGCGGCTCGGCCCACATCGTGCTTGGCGCTCCCCCGCGCGCGCCGGTCGTGATCTCGGGCCGCGTCAACCGCGGCAGCCAGGGAGTCGCCGGCGTGCGCGTGGTCGCGCAATTCGACGGCGAGCGCGGCTGGGAGCGGCGCAAGGTCGCGCGCACCGACGACAGCGGCCGCTACGAAGTCACGGTCGACGAAGCCGGCAAGTACCAGATCCAGGCCACGCCCGCGGGCCGCGGCGGCACGCTGCTCGGCAAGCACGTCGAAGTCCCCGAGGCCGGACTCGGCGACGTCGACTTCTCCCTCGCCAGCGGCAAGATCTCCGGCACGGTCAGCGGCCCCGACGGCGAAGAGCTGGGCTGGGTCCAGATCCAGATCTCGCGCGTCTCGCCCGCGGACAAGAACTCGCAGTGGACCAGCGGCAACACGCAGACGGATGCGGAAGGCAAGTTCGTGTTCACGGACCTGCCCGCGGGCGAATTCTCGCTGGAAGTCTCAGGTCAGAGCTGGAACCGCCGCAATTTCGAGCAGCGCCAGTACGGCAAGGTCCGGAAGCTGGTCACGCTGTCCGACGGTCAATCAGTCAGCGACGTCGACATCCGCCTCGAAGCGGCGGGAATCTTGAAGGTGAGCGTGGTGCTCGCCGACGGCTCGGCCGCGAGCAACGGCCGCCTGGTGGTGCGCCGCACCGACGGCGGCAACGGCGCGAGCGACAGCTCCTGGTTCGGGACCGGCGAAGTCACGCGCGAGGATCTGGAGCCTGGGACCTATGACGTCAGCGTCGAAGTCCAGGGGCAGATTTCACCCGAGCCCGAGAGCGTGCACATCAGCGCGTCGCAGACGACCGAGATCACGGTTCGCCTGCGCATCGGCGGATACATCAAGCTGACCGCGGTCAACGGTCAGGGCGAGGCTGTCGAAGCCGTCGCGTCGTTGCTCGACAGCGAGGGCAGGCCGTTGCTCGCCAACAGCTCTCTGCGCAGCGGTCACACGAGCTCGGCGCTGCCGCCAGGCACCTGCAAGGTCATCGGACGGAACTCGTCAGGTCAGAGTGTCGAAGCGAGCACGACCGTTCGCGCGAACGAGACCGCCGAGGTCACGCTGACCTTCGATTGATTCACGCGGCGAAGGCGTCGCCCCGAATCAATGCCGCTTGAAGTATTGGACCGCGCGCTCGTGCTTCTC
>DATHET010000143.1:0-17299 GCA_035490315.1 Planctomycetota bacterium | reverse complement strand
CGTTTTCCAGCGGCTCGAGGCTCTGTAGCCCCTCGATCGTGCCCTTGCGCTTCGACCAGTCCGCGCACAAAAGCTCGACTTTCACACCGCGCGCGGCACAGCGTCGCAGCGCGGCCTCGAGCGCGTCGAAGTAGACCTTGTCGCGGCCGACCGGCTTGTAGGTCATGACCTGCACCCGCACCCGCTCGCGCGCGCTGTCGATCAACTCGACGATCTTGAGCAACTCCCACAGCTTCGGATCGGGCATCAGGACCTTGGGCGAGAACACCGGCGTCACGTTGATCTCCGCCGCGCCTTCTCCGATGCGCGTGGGGAAGACATAGCCTTGAGGAGCGAGCGAAACCGGGTCGAGCTTCTCGCCGCCGGCCAGGGCCCAGTCGAGCGCGAACACGTCGTTCACGGCCTTGGCCACGTCGGGCGCCGCCACGCGCACGCCGAGCTCCTGGATGTGCTCGAGCGAGCGCCAGTCGAAGTTCTGGCTGCCGATGAAGACCTCCTCGCCGTCGACGATGAAGTACTTCGCGTGCAGGATGCCGCGCGTCGTGCTCTCGAGGTCGAGCACCCGCAGCTCGAGGTCCTTGATCGCCTTGAGCCGCAGGCTCATCTCCGGGTAGGTCGAGGTGAACTTCAGGTCGAGCAGGAAGCGCACTTTCACGCCGCGCGCAGCGGCCGTCTCCAGCGCCTTGATCACGCCCTCGAGCTTGCTGCCCGGCGCCGAGCTGGCGTAGAACTCGGCGAAATCGAGCGTGCGCGCCGCGCTCTCGATCATCTCGATCCAGACCACGTCGGCGTTGCGCACCTCTGGGTGATCGAGCGTGGTCTCGATCGGCGCGCTCTCGACCAGCTCGAACACCGGCGGGTGGAGCACGCTCGCCGACTGCTGGGCCTGTCCCGGGGCTTGGGAAGGCACCTGCGGCAGGGCGAACGGGAGCGCGCAGGCGAGAGCGAATACGATGCGGTGGGTCACGCGCGCGAGCCTACGCCAGGCGCTTCCCCGCGTCGAATGAAGATGCCTAGCAGGCGAGCGGAGTGAATGAAGATCGGAGCAAGAAGCGGACGGAGAAGTAGGATGGCGCCCTGAAGCTCGCGCCGGCCTCGCTGGCCTTGTATGCGCAGCCTCAGGCTCCGCGCGACGAGCCGAAGCCGAGAGTGCCCCGCAAGCAGCCCAAGGGGAAGTAGGGAGCATGGACAAGCAGCCGAGCGCCGCGGAGGAGATCGTCAAGTGGGTGGGCGTCATCGGCACACTGATCCTGGTGCTCTGGCTCATCGTCGAGTTCGCGCCGGCGTCGGTGTTCTGAGCGCAGGGCGTCGCGCCTCGCCGATTTTTCCGCAGCACTTTCGCGCCCGAGCCCTGCCCGCAGGCCTGACGAATAATATGCCAATCGGGTAGAATAATCCCGCTTGCACCGACTACCCAGTCCCGACGGAAAATGCACCCTTGCACTTCTGGCGCGACTAACTATTCTGTTCGATCGTATCCATGGCCGCCACAACCGAAAGACGTTCCGTCGTCCGCGAGCTGATCGCGAACGGACAATACCAGAGCCAGTCAGAGCTCCACGCCGCGCTGGCGAAGCGCGGATTCCAGGCCTCGCAGCCGGTGCTGTCGCGCGATCTGCGCGCGATCAAGGCCGCCAAGCAGGACGGCGTCTACACGATGGTGCCCGAGGAGCGCTTCACGCCGCTCGACGCCCTGCAGAGCCTGGTGCGCGGCCATGCCAGCGCCACGCACATCACGCTGATCCGCACCGAGCCGGGCGCTGCCTCGGCCGTCGCGCGGGCGATCGAAGCCGACGGCCTGCTGGGAGTCACCGGCACGATCGCCGGCGACGACACCGTGCTGGTGGCGACTTCCTCGCAGGCTGCCGCGCGTCGCGTGCGCGCCCGCGTGTCCGCTCTGCTCTCCTGACCGCTCCCGCATGCCTCATTTCAAGGGAACTCCGATGCGTGTATTGCTGGCCTATTCCGGTGGTCTCGACACTTCGTACCTGGTCGCCTGGCTGATCCGCGAGCGCGGGGCGGAGGTCACGGCGCTGACGGTCGATTGCGGCGGATTCAGCGAAGAAGAGAAGCAGTCGCTGCGCGAGCGGGCCCTGCAGCTCGGCGCGGTGGAGCACCGCTTCGTCGACGCGCGCGCCGAGATGTTCGATCGCGTCCTGCGCTGGCTGGTCGCCGCCAACGTGCGCCGCGGCGGCGTGTATCCGCTGTCGGTCGGAGCGGAGCGCGGCCTGCAGGCGGAAGTCCTCGCGCGCGAAGCCCTCGCCGGCGGATTCGACGCCGTGGCTCACGGCTGCACGGCCGCGGGCAACGACCAGGTCCGCTTCGAAGCCGCGCTGACCACCATTGCGCCGGGTCTGAAAGTCCTGGCGCCGGTGCGCGATCTCGCGCCGAGCCGCGAGTCCCAGCGCGCCTGGCTCCAGAAGCACGAGTTGCCCATCCCGCCCGCGGGCGGGCGTTACTCCGTCAACGCCGGCCTGTGGGGCCTGACCATCGGCGGCGCCGAGATGGGCGACTCGTCCCAGGCCCTCCCGGAGGAAGCCTGGCATTGGACGCGCGGCGGCGGCGGCGATGCGCGCGTGCAGATCGACTTCGAGGCGGGAATTCCCGTCGCGATCGACGGCCAGCGCCTGTCGCCGGTCGAATTGATCGAGCGACTCAACCGCGAGGGCGGGCTGCTCGGCGTCGGCCGCGGTTACCACCTCGGCGACACCGTGCTCGGCATCAAGGGCCGCATCGCTTTCGAAGCGCCGGCGGCGGAGATCCTGCTCGACGCGCACCGCGAGCTCGAAAAGCTCGTGCTCACCGAGGAGCAGCGTTTCTGGAAGGACCACCTCGGCGACGTCTACGGCCGCCGCCTGCACCAGGGCCTGTTCCACGATCCTTTCCAGCGCGACCTCGAGGCCTTCTTCGCATCGAGTCAATCGCGCGTGAGCGGCTCGAGCTTCGTGCGCCTTTCCGGCCGCGCCGTGCTCGTCGAGGGCGTGCGCTCGCCGTTCAGTCTCCTGGCCGCGAGCGACGCGCGCTATGGCGAGCGCCCGGCGACCGGTTCCGATCCGGCGGGCGCCGTCGGTCTCGCGCGCGTGCTTGCCGAGCCCGCGCGTCTGCATCGTCGCGCCGGCGAGGCGGGGAAAAAGGCGGCGCTGCTATGAAGCGCGTCCAGCTCGACAAGATCGCCTCGGTGACCCTGCGTCTCGAGCTCGAGCGCAACGCCGTGCTCGGCGACGAGATCCCGTCCGAGGCTGGCACCGTCGTCGCGGCGCGCGTGCTCAACGCGAAGACGTCGTACAACACGATGGAGGACGTGCACGGGCGCATGGTCGCCCTGCATCCGGGCGACGTGATCGCCGGCGCGCTCGGCCACCGCGACGCGCTGTACGGCTATTCCGGCCGCGTGCCGGAGAAAGTCGTCGTCGGCGACCAGCTGCAGCTCTTGAACATCGGGGGGGTGATCGGCATCGGCGCCGAGGCCGTGCCGGGACTCGGCGATCCCTTCCGGATCGAGGTCCTCGGTTCCGTGCTCGAATTCCCTTATCTCGGGACGCGCGTCGGCGTGCCCGCGAACATCGCGCGCGCGTCGCTTCCGCAGGCACCCTTGCCGAGCGAGCTTCCGCCGATCATCGCGCTGGTCGGAACTTGCATGGACGCCGGGAAGACCACCGCGGCGGCCGTGATCATCACCGAGCTGTCGCGCAAGGGTCTGCGCATCGCAGCGGGCAAGCTCACCGGCGTGTCGCTGCGCCGTGACGTGCTGCAGATGGCGGACTGCGGCGCGGAGCCGACCGCGATCTTCACTGACTTCGGCGTGGTGACCACCAGCGAAGACACGGCTCTGCGCGCGGCGAATTCGCTGATCAGTCACCTTGCCGATTCCGAGCCGGACGTGATCGTGCTCGAGATGGGCGACGGCCTGCTCGGGACGTACGGAGTCCACGCCCTGCTGGGCGACGCGCCTCTGCGCCGCGCGATCACGGCGACGGTGCTCTGCGCCCAGGATCCTGTCGGTGCCTGGGGCGGTCAGCGACTGCTTCTCGAGCGCTATGGCATGTCGATCGTCGCCGTTTCCGGGCGTGTCACCGATTCGCCGGTCGGCGTGCGCTTCTGCACCGAGAAACTCGGCGTCGCGGCGTGGAACGCGCTGCGCGACGGACACAAGCTCACCGAAGCCCTGCTGCCCTACGTCGAGAGACAGAGAGTGGGAGCATGAAGACCACCAGCGAGACCAGATCGCCGCAGGCGAGCGATGCGGCGAAAAGCCAGGCGAGCACGCCCTTGTTCGTGTGGGGCGGCGGCGGGATGCTCGCCGGCGAATTCCTGCGCCTGTCCGAGATGCACCCAGCCCTGCGACTCCAGGCCGCGGTGGTGCGCAGCGGCACGCCCTTGAGCGAATCGCAGCCGCACCTCGCGAGCACCATCGCGACTTCCTCGTCCGAGGAAGCGGAGCGCGCGCTGCGTCTGTGCCTCGAGGACAACGAGCGCGCGGCGGTGATCCTCGCCTTGCCGCACGGAGAATCGCCGGCGCTGTGGAAACGGCTGCGCGCCGAGCTCGGACGCGCGGGCGATCGAGTGGCCCTCGTCGATCTGGCCGCGGACTATCGCCTGCGCGACGCGAAGCTCTACGAATCGGCCTATGGCGAGCCCCACGAGGATTTCGCCGAGGTCGAGCGCTTCGCCTACGGTCTGCCGGAGTTCAAACGCGCCGCTTTGCGCAAGTCGACGCGCTGCGCCGCGCCCGGTTGCTTCGCGACCGCGATCCAACTCGCCAGTCTGCCCGCTGCCTACGCTGGATTGCTCGACACCGAGCGCGCGTGGATCCTGCACGGCATCACCGGCTCGAGCGGCAGCGGCAACGCGCCCAAGCCCGGCACGCACCATCCGCATCGCCACGGAAATCTCTGGGCCTACTCGCTTCAGGGCCATCGCCACGAAGCGGAGCTTGCCCAGGCCCTCGGTTGGCACGGGATCGAAGCCAAGCTGCAGCTCGTCGCCTACTCCGGTCCCTTCGCGCGCGGCATTCACATGACGGCGGCCTTGCCTCTGCGCCGCCAAACGGCCGCCGCCGACGTGCTTGCGATCTACCGCGCCGCCTACGCCAACGAGCCCTTCGTCGAAGTGCTCGAGGATGGCGTACCCGACATCCGCCGCGTCGCGGGCTCCAACAGCGCCGCGATCGCGATCTCGGTTCGCGACGACGTGCTCACCGTGCTCGTCACGCTCGACAACCTCGTGAAAGGCGGCGCGGGACAGGCGCTGCAATGTCTCAACCTGATGCTCGACTACCCGGAGACCTGGGGCCTGGCCCGATCCGGACTGGGAGTTTGCTGATGAGTCTCATCGAATGGCCGGCGTACAAGCGCATTCCGATCGAAGTCGTCTCCGCGCAGGGCAGCGATCTGGTGACGCGAGCGGGAGACCATGTGCTCGATCTCTACGGAGGCCACTGCGTCAACACGCTCGGCGCGGGAGATCCGGGCCTGGGTGCCGTGCTCGCGCGCCAGTGGAAGACCTGGTCGTTCGCGACCAATCTCATCGATCATGCCCCGCGGCGCGAGTTCCTCGCGGCGTTCGAGCCGACCCTGCCGCGCGGCGATTGGAGCGTCTTCGTCACGAATTCCGGCGCCGAAGCGAATGAAAATGCGCTCAAGGCGGCGCTCGCGATCACGGCGCGCAACAAGGTCGTGTGCTTCAGCGGTGCTTTCCACGGCCGGACCGCGGGCGCGGCTTTGATCAGCGACACCAAGCGCGCTGCGTATCCCGCCGCTGCGTTCGAGGCCGTGCGCATTCCCTGGAGCGACATCGGCGCCGCGAGCCGCGCGATCGACTCCTCGACTGCCGCGGTGATCCTCGAACCAATCCAGTCGCTGGCCGGTGTGCAGGAACCCGCGCCGGGTTTCCTCGCGAAGTTGCGCGAGCGCTGCGATCAGAGCGGTGCTCTGTTGATCTTCGACGAAGTCCAGAGCGGCAACGGCCGTCTCGGCACGTTCTGGGCCTCGCAACACTTCGACGTGATTCCCGACCTGTTCACGACCGCGAAAGGCGCGGGCGGCGGATTCCCGATCGGCTTGACCGTCGCGCGCGCGAGCCTGTCGAAGGTGACGCCCGAGGGACTGATGGGCACGACTTTTGGCGGAGGACCTCTCGCCCTGGCGATGGCCAGCGAAGTCTCGCGTCGCATTGCAGCGCCGGGTTTCCTCGAGCACGTGCGCCGCGTCGGCGCGGACTTCCGCTCGTCCTGCGCCGTCGGCCCGATCGCGTCGATTCGCGGCGAAGGACTCTTGCTCGGACTCGTGCTGCATCCGGGCCTCAAGGCCGTGACCGTTCGCGATCGCCTGCTCGAGCAGGGGATCCTGGTCGGAACCTGCGACGATCCGAGCGTCCTGCGCCTCTCGCCCGCGCTCAACCTGCCGAGCGACGCACCGGCGCGTCTCGCCGCGGCGCTCGAGCGCATATCGGCCGATCCGCGGGGCGCAGGCGCGGCGCGCGACCCCGTGCCCAGTGGAGCCCGCCCGTGAACGGGCTCTACCACCTGGGAGATTTTCCGCCGAGCGAAGTCGAGCAACTCGTCGCGCGCGCCCTCGCCCTGCGCGGCGGAGCGCGAGCGCAGCGCTTCGAAGGCCGCGCTCTGGGCCTCATGTTCTTCTCGCCCTCGCTGCGCACACAGGCCTCCTTCCAGCGCGCCGCGGCTCTGCTCGGCCTCGATCTCGTGCAGCTCCAGGGCGGCGCCGGCGGCGTGTGGGGGATCGAGACGAGCGAAGGGGCCGTGATGGACGGCGCCAACGCCGAGCACATCCGCGAAGCAGCCGCGGTGCTCGGTCGATTCGTCGACGTGCTCGCGGTTCGCGCCTTCGCGCGCGGCGAGAATCTCGCGGAGGACTTTGCCGATCCGATGCTCGACGGCTTCCGCCGTTTCGCCGGCGTGCCGGTCGTCAACATGGAAAGCGCCCTGTGGCATCCCTGCCAGGCCCTCGCGGACTGGACCACCATGGACATGCTGCGCGTGCCGCGCGCGGCCAAATTGGTGCTCACCTGGGCCTGGCATCCCAAGCCCCTGCCGCAAGCCGTGCCGAATTCGACCCTGACCATGGCCGCGCAGCGCGGCATGCAGGTCGTCGTGCACCGACCGCGCGGCTTCGAGCTGGCCGCGGACGTGATGGGCCAGGCGCGAGAGCTCGCGGCGGCCTCCGGCGGCTCGGTCAGCGAGAGCGACGACCTCGCGAGCTTCGACGGCGCTCGCGTGGTCTACGCGAAATCCTGGGGCAGCCTCGCCTGCTACGGCGACGCCGCGCGCGAAGCTGAATTGCGTGCTCCGCTGCGCCAGTGGTGCGTGACCAACGATTGGATGCGCAAAGCGGCCCCGGGCGCGCATTTCATGCACTGCCTGCCGGTGCGGCGCAATGTCGTCGTCGCTGACGAAGTCCTCGACGGACCGAGCTCCGTCGTGATCGATCAAGCCGAGAACCGCTTGCACGCGCAGACCGCGCTGCTCGAAGCCGTGTTCTCGAGCCTTCCCCGCGAACGCACGCGCACGTCGCCGCGCTCCGAGAGCGACTCGACCAGCCCTGCCATGGAGATGCAACGATGATCGACCTGTTCCGAGCTGCTCCCCACATTCGTTTGCACCGCGGCGCCACGATGGTGATCAAGGTCGGCGGCGGCGCGCTGTCGCGGCCTTCGAACGTGCGCCTGTTCGCGAAGCAGGTGTCGATCCTGCAGGCGCTCGGCGCGCGCGTCGTCGTGGTCCACGGCGGCGGACCGCAGACCGACAACGTCCAGCGTCTGCTCGGCGAGGAGCCGCGCATGGTCGACGGACGGCGCGTGACCAGCCCGCTGGGCCTGCGCGCCCTGCGCATGGCGACCATCGGCGAATTGAATTCCGAGCTCGCCGCGGCCTTGACCGCCGAGGGCGCGCCCGCGGTCGGTCTGTGCGGAGCCAGCGCCGGCGTGCTCGAAGCCCTGCGCCGCAAACCGATCGTCACCAGCGAAGGCATGGTCGATTTCGGCGAGGTCGGCGATCTCGAGCCCTCGAACCCGGCCCTGCTGCATGCCTTGATCGAGAAGGGCTTCGTCCCCGTCGTCGCGCCGCCCGCGAGCGACGGCCAGGGCGGATTCCTCAACGTGAACGCCGACCTGGCTGCCGCGTCGATCGCCGTGGCGATGAAAGCGCGCAAGCTGATCCTCGCCACCGGCGCGCCGGGAATCCTGCGTGACATGAACGACCCGCATTCGCTGGTCTCGGCCCTGGCCCTCGCGGACCTGATCGCGATGGAGACCACCGGCGTGCTCCAGGCCGGCATGAAAGTGAAGGCGAAGGCGATCCGCATCGCGCTCGAAGGCGGGGTCGATCGCGTGCACGTGGTTTCCGGCGCGGATCCGGAAGCCCTGCTGGTCGAGCTGTACACGACCCAGGGTGCGGGCACGCTGGTGACGCTCGAGCCCGAGCGCGCGCCCGAGCCCAGCGCTTCGCAGCCCAGCTTGAACGGAGCGAGCGCGTGAAATCGCTCGCCGGCCTGCTGGCCGATCTGGTCGCGATCACGAGCATCTCCGGCGCGGAGGAGGAGATCGCGAAGTACGTCAGCGATTTCTTCGCCGCCAACGGCATCGACAGCGAGCGCCTGGGCAACACGGTGCTCGCGCAGCTCGAGCGCGGGAGCGGCCCGAAGTTCCTGATGAACTCGCACCTCGACACGGTCCCGGTCGGCAACGGCTGGACCCGCGATCCTTTCCGTGAGGAATGGCGCGACGGTCGTTTGTACGGACGCGGCGCGAACGACGCCAAGGCGAGCGTGGCGGCGATGCTCGCTGCGATGGCGGCCTTGAAATCCGTTCGCGGTCTGCGCGGCACTGTCCAGCTCGCGCTGACCGCCTGCGAGGAGACCACCAATGCAGGCATGGGCGCGGCTCTCGCGCGTCTGGGCATGCCCGATGGCGCGGTCACGGGCGAGCCGACGGGGCTCGCGGTGGTTCGCGCGCAATCGGGATTGACGGTGTTGACCGCCGAGTGGCGCGGCAAGGCCTGCCATGCTGCTCACGTCGCGCGCGTCGACCACGAGAACGCCTTGTTGCTCGCCGCTCGCGAGCTGTGCGCCGTCGCTCCTTACGTCGAGGTCGGAAAAGAACATCCGTTGCTCGGCAAAAGCACGCTGGTCGCGACCGTGCTCGAATCCGGCGCGCGCCACAATGTGGTGCCCGACCGCGCTCTCGCGGTGTTCGATGGCCGGCTCGCTCCTCCCTACGCCGCCGCCGATGGCATCCGCGTCTTGAGCCAGCGCATGCCCGCCGCCACGGTCGCGGTGCGCTCCGAGCGCCTGCAGCCGATCGAGACGGCCGAGGATCATCCGCTGGTCCGCGCCGCGCTCGAAGCAGCCGGCAAGAGCGCCGCGGTCGGCTCGTCGACGCTTTCCGACATGGCGTTGCTGCAAGGCGTGCCCTGCGTGAAATGCGGTCCTGGCGAGACCGCTCGCTCGCACACTCCCGACGAGTTCGTGCTGCTCGAGGAGCTCGAAGCCGGCGCCGCTTTCTACACGCGCCTGGTTCCGGCGGCGCTCGAGGCCCTGTCGAAAAGAGAGGTGCCGACATGAGCAGCCCCTCCCACCCGCGTCCGATCTGGGATCGCGGCGATGCGATCGACGCCGAGATGCTGGCCTTCACGATTGGCGACGATCCGCGGATGGACCAGCGGCTCGTCGCCCACGACCTGCGCGGCTCGATCGCCCATGCCCAGGGGCTCGCCAAGGTCGGCTTGATCTCGGCCAGCGATCTCGCCGAAATCGAGAAGGGCCTCGAGGGCCTGCTCGCCGATCACCAGCGCGGCGCGTGGACCGTCGAAGCCGGCGACGAAGACGTCCACTCGGCCGTCGAGCGGCGCCTGACCGAGCGCATCGGCGACGCCGGAAAAAAACTGCACACCGCGCGCAGCCGTAACGAGCAGGTTGCCGTCGACCTGCGCCTGTGGTTGCGCGACGCGGTCGCATCGACCAGCGCGGAATTGACCACGCTGATCGCGGCTTGCCGCGAGCTCGCGCAGACGCGGGGCGACACGCCGCTCACCGGCTACACCCACCTGCGGCCAGCGATGCCCTCGAGCGTCCGCGATTGGATCCTGGCCCACGCGCGCGCTCTCGAGGACGACCTGGCCGAATTCGCGCAGGTGCGCCGGCGCATCGCCGAGTGCCCGCTCGGCTCCGGGGCGGGCTACGGCCTTCCGGTCGAGCTCGCTCGAGCTTTCGTCGCCGAGCGCCTGGGTTTCGAGCGACCCGTCGAGCCGGTCACGCTGGTCCAGCACTCGCGCGGCCGCGCCGAGCTCGCCTATGTCAGCGTTCTCGAAAGCATCGCCCTCGACCTCGGCAAGCTCGCCGCCGACCTGTGGCTCTATTCCTCGAAGGAATTCGGCTTCGTCAAGCTGCCGGTCGAGCTGACCACGGGCTCTTCCCTGATGCCGCAGAAGCGCAATCCCGACCTGATCGAATTGGTGCGCGCCCACGCGCGGCAGGTGGTCAGCGACCGCGCCGCCCTGCTCGACGTGCTGCGCGACCTGCCCTCGGGCTACCACCGCGACTTCCAGTTGATCAAGCCGGCCTTGTTCGCCGCCCACGACCGCATGGCGGCGATGCTGCCCCTGTGCTCGAAGCTCGTCGGGCGGCTCGAGTTCGACGCCGCGGCGATCGCGCGCTCGCTCGCAGATCCAGGTCTCGCCGCGACGGCGCGCACCCTCGAAAAGGTGCGCGCAGGCGTACCGTTTCGCGAGGCCTACCGCGAAGAGAGCCGCGCTTCGGACTGAATCGCCGCTCTCTGGAGACATGGCTCGACTGCACAACGAGCTCCGTTCCAGCAGTCATCGATGGGGCAGGCTAGACTGAGTGCCCCATGCGAAAAATCGTCCCCGCGAGCGTCGTGTTCCTGGCGAGCGGGCTCGTTTCCGCGACCGTTCATGCCCAGAGTCTCGTCACGGAGCTCGCCAGCACCGGCACCTCCGACCAGGCCGCCAGCGGCAGCTCGGTGTATCCCTCGATCTCCCTGGACGGGATTTGGGTCGCTTTCGAGAGCGATGCCGCCGACCTCGTGAGCAACGACACGAACGCGAAAAGCGACGTATTCGCAAGCGGCCGCATCAGCGGGACTCTGCTGCGCGTGAGCGTCGACTCCAACGGCGTGGAGGGCAACGATGCCTCGACCTCGGCGAGCATTTCGGGGGACGGCCGATATGTCGCGTTCGCGAGCATCGCCACGAACCTCGTTCCCAACGACTTCAATAGCGTGAAGGACGTCTTCGTTCGCGACACGCTCGCCGGATCGACGGTGCGAGTCAGCGTGGACTCGTCGGGTGGTCAGTCGGACGACTGGTCGCATGCGCCCGTGATGTCCGCGGATGGCAGGTACGTGGCCTTCGCCAGCCAGGCTTCCAACCTGGTTCTGGGCGAGACCAATGGCTGGGTGGACGTCTTCGTCCACGATCTGACGACGGGTGTCACCGAGCGGGTCAGCGTCGACAGCTTCGGGGCGGAAGCGAACGCGTGGAGCGGCGGTGGCAGCTATCCATGGCGGACGACCCCGATCTCCGCCGACGGCCGGTTCGTGGCCTTCGCCAGCTTCGCGAGCAACCTGGTCGTGGGGGACTCGAACAACAAGTGGGACGTGTTCGTCCGCGATCGTCAGGCGGGCACCACGGTGCGCGCCAGCGTCTCGAGTACGGGCGTTCAGGGAATCATGGAGTCCTACAACCCCGCCATTTCCGCCGACGGACGCTTCGTCGCTTACGAGTCCTTCGCCTTCAACCTCGTTCCTGGCGACACCAACAACGCACAGGACGTCTTCGTCCACGATCTGCTCGCCGGCACGACGATCCGCGCCAATCTGACCGCGGCGGGTGCCCAGTCGAGTTTCGAGGCACGCGAGCCCGCGCTCTCCGCGGACGGTCGCTTCATTTCCTTCGAAAGCAACGCGCCAGACCTGGTCCCCAGCGACTTGAATGGCGATTCCGACGTCTTCGTGCGCGATTTGAGCCTGGGAGTGAACTCGCTCTGGAGCGTGAACACGGCGCTGGCACAGGCCAACCAGCCGTCCGGCGGAGGCACGCTCTCGGGCGACGGATTGCGCGCGGCCTTCCACTCCCGCGCGTCCAACCTGGTCACCAACGATCTCAACAACTCGGAAGATGTATTCACGCGCGGCCCCTTCTTTGCTCAGCCCGTCCTGTATTGCACCGCGAAGGTCAACTCGATGGCTTGCTTGCCGGTGATGGCCTTCATCGGCGTGGTGAGTGCAACCCAGGGATCAGGCTTCACGCTGACCGGGAGCAACGTGATGAACAGCAAGCCCGGGTTGTTGATGTATTCGAGCGCCGGCCAGCTCGCGCAGCCCTTCCAGGGCGGCATTCTATGCGTGCATCCCCCGATCCGGCGTTCGATCGGATTGAACTCGGGCGGCTCACCGATGCCGAATCACGACTGCACGGGTGTTTTCTCGATCGACATGAATGCCTATGCGACCGGTTCACTCGGCGGCAACCCGGCAGCCTTCCTCACGGCGATCGGAACGGTGGTCGATTGCCAGTTCTGGGGCCGCGACCCCGGCTATCCGCCTCCGGCCAACTCGGCCTTGACCGCCGGTCTGGAATACACGATCGGCTCCTGAGCAGCACCCCGGAGGGCCGTGCTCACACGACCGCGACCTTGACGCAGTTGATCGGCGGCAAGGAATCGAACAGGCAGGTCCATTCCTCGCCGCCGTCGTGGCCGATCCACAACTGGCCGGTCGTCGTGCCGAAGTACAGCGCGGGCGAAGCGGCGTCGTCGATGTCCATCGCGTCGCGCAGCACCGTGAACCAGCTCTCCTTCTTCGGGAAGCCGCGCGCCATCCGGCTCCAGGAATTGCCGCCGTTCTCGCTGCGCCACACGGCGGGGGCTCCGTCCGGGCAAGTGCGAGAAGGCACCTCGAGCGGCATCACATAGACCGTGTCGGGATCGTGGGGGTGGACGAGGATCGGGAAGCCGAAATCGCTCGGCAAACCCTTGGCGATCGAGCGCCAGGAGTGGCCGTGGTCGTCGCTGCGCAACACGCCGATGCCGGGGCGATCGGGCCAGCCGCCGTGGTTCTGCATGTAGAGCCTGCCCGGCGCGTCGGGGTGAGCGGCGATCTTGTGCACGCATTGACCGAACACGGGGCTCGGGTCGGGGACGAAGCCCGCGCCGATGCCCTTGTTCGAGGCCTCGAAGGTCTTGCCGTTGTCCTCGCTGAGATAATGGCCGCCGGTCGAGATCCCCAGGTGCATGCGATTGCCCTGGCGCACGATGGTGTGCAAGCACAGCCCGCCATTGCCGGGATGCCATTGACGCGCGTGCTCGTGGTTGCTGATGCCCGGGACCAGCTCCCAGGAATCGCCTCCGTCCTGGCTCTTGAACAAGGACGCAGGCTCGACGCCGCACCACAGGTCCTTCTTGCCGTCGCCGGGCTGCAAGGACCAGATGTTGGCCATCGCGCGCCCGTCTTCCTTCGGGAACACGGGCGCGGACTTGGTCTCCTTGAACTTCTTGCCGAGGTCGTTCGAACGCAGCAGCTTCATTCCGAAGAAGGGGTTGCAGCTCGAGGCCAAGATCTTCGGAGTGCTGCCGCGCTTGTCGATCAGGGTCGAGTACACCGCAACGCCGGATCCTGACGGACCGCGCAGCGAGAATTTGCGCCGCGACTTCGAGGCTTCCGCGACGTACAGGCCCTTCTTCGTGCCGATGCTGAGGATCACGCGCTCCGACATGTCTAACCTCCTGATACCGCCGTGAAGATCGATACGACGTCGCCCGGCGAAAGTGCCGTGTCGAGTGCCTCGCGATCCTGTACGAGCGCTGAATTCACGAACAACCCGATGTGACGACGCACGCGGCCGGTCTCGTCGCACACGCTGCGGTGCAGCGAGGGATAGAGAGACTCGAGCTGGCTCAGGACCTCGCCCGGGCTCGAGGCCGAGACCTTGAGCTCCCGCGCGCCGGCGCAACAATCGCGAAGCTGCGACGGAATACGGACGGTGATCTGCTGGGGAGCCATCGCGCGGGTCAAGGGGGCGGTGAGGATATAACGTGATCGCAAAGTGGTGAAGACGGCCGGCGCGAACTTTCCTCTCGCCCGTCAATCTTTCGCAAACCGGCGGGCGCCGCGAGCGCGCTTGATCCGCGCTTCGACGCTCTGGGCAGCGCCGCGGTCGGCGAAGGGACCGTGGAGTCGCGCGCAGACCCAGGGGCGGCCGGCGTGGGTGCGTCGCGCGCCCCCGCGCTCGAGCCCGTTGTGCTGGCGCAAGCGGCGCTCCGCATCCAGGGTCGTGCCGACATAGGTCGAAGCGCTCGTGCGCGAGACGAGCACGTACACCCACCAGCTCATGCGGCTCGCGGCTTCCATCGCGGGCACGAGGCTACAATCGCGAGGCTCGCCGCGGCGAGTGTGATGTTCGTCGATGCGCTGAAACTCCTGGTGATGCCGCCCCTGTGCCTGTACCTCGCGGCCATCGTGGGATTCGCGCTCCTGCGGCGGCGGCCGCGCACGGGTCGCGTCCTGCTCGGCGGAGCCTTGGGACTGCTCGTGCTGCTTTCCATGCCGGTGGTCGCGACTTTTCTCGCGGTGAGCCTGCAGGGAGCTGCGCCGAGCGGCGAGCTGGACGTCGGCGATGCCCAGGCGATCGTCGTGCTCGGCGCGGACGGAAATTCTTTCGCACCAGAATACGGCGGCGCGAGTGTCGGTCCGTTAACGCTCGAGCGATTGCGCTACGGCGCGAAGCTCGCTCGAGAGCACGACCTGCCGATCCTGGTCAGCGCCGGAGTGATGCGCGAGGGCGAGCCTGCGCTCGCAGTCGCCATGGCCGAAACGCTCGAGCGCGACTTCGCCGTCGCGGTCCGTTGGCGCGAGGAACGATCGGCCGACACTCGCGAAAATGCCTCGTTTTCCGCTGAAATTCTGCGCGCCGAGCACATCGAGCGCGTGCTGGTCGTCACCCAGGCCTGGCACGAAGCGCGCGCTCTGGAAGAGTTCCACCGCGCCGGTCTGACGGCTCGCGCGGCCGGAACAGGCTGGCGAAGCTTTTCGAAGCTCGATTTCCGCTCGTGGATCCCTTCCGCGCGCGGCCTGCGAGAGAGCTCCTGGGCCGTGCACGAGTGGATCGGCCGAGCCTGGTACGCGATCAGCTGAACGAAGACTCTATCCTTACTGCAGTTCTCTCAAGACTCACTCCGCGCGGGGCCGATCTGCCCAGTCAACGCTTGGGGTTTGGGGGCTTTCGAAGGGGGAACACGTGGGGAAATTCGAGAAACCGCGCGAAGTGGCGGTGGGCAGGACTCGCGCCGTGGATGCGCGGCGCAGCATTGGATTGGATTTGAGCATCGTCTTCGCCACCTCGGATGACGCCGCTCGCATCGGCGTGAGCCTCAAGCGCGTCGCTGCATTCCTCGAGCGTTCGCGAATCTCCGCCGAAGTGCTGATCGTCGACGACGGCAGCCGCGACGGCGTGCAGCAGGTCGTGGCCCAGTGGGCGGAGCACTTCGACAGGTTGCGCCTGGTGCGCAACGACGTGCGCAAGGGCCTGGGCTCCGCCGCGCGTTCCGGGCTCCTGCTCGCGGAAGGCAAGCAAGTCCTGCTCGCCGAAGTCGGCCTCGCCGCGCCGGTCGAGGACGCGATCGCCCTGCTCGATTGCCTCGCGGCCGGCGCCGACGTCGCGATCGCCTCGCGCAAGCTCAACGGCGCCAGCGTGCGCTCGCAGCGCCCCGCCGGCCGTCGCGCCGCGGAGGCTGTGTTCGGCGCCGCGGCCCGCATGCTCGTCCCGCTCGGGGCGCGCGACCTGTTCTGCGGCTTGATCGCTTTCAAGCGCGACGCCGCGCGTCGCATCGCCGAGCGCGCACGCCTGGAGCGCGCGACTTTCTGCGTCGAGTGGATCGCGCTCGCCGCGCGCATGGGGCTGCAGGTGATCGAGTGCCCGGTGCGCTTCTCGCACAACTCGGATTCGAAGGACTCGCTGTCCTGGACCGACTTCGTTCGCCTGGACGACCTGTGGAAAGTGCGCAGCCTGCTGAACAGCGTGCGAGCGCCGATGCCGCAGCCCCAGGCCAAATTGCTGATCGAGACCAGCTTCGTGAGGCTGGATCGGGAAGCGCTGTACAGCGTGAGGGCCCCGGTCGACGGCGCCTGATCGTTTGGGGGGGACCGAGGGGGGGACGCACGCCCTGACGCCTGGCGCTCGCCAGGTCTCAGGGCGTGCTCTACACTCCGCCGCCCCATGATGGACCAACGCCACGCCGAGCTGCTCGCGTTCTTCGACGTGGCGATCGACAAGATCCGCGCCCACGCTTCCTACGGTCCGAAGCTCGCGGACGCGGCGAAGGAGCAGCGCGAGCTGATCCTGAACTTCCACACGCATGGGCCTGGCCAGGGCTATTGCACGTCGATCTGCGTGCTCGAGGGCGGCGTGCCCTTGATCGGCCTGCCCGGCGAGCTCACCGAGCTGGTCCACCTGCGCGCCATCGCCCGCACGCTCGAGGAATGCGATCCCTTCATGGAGGCGTTCGCCGACAAGCTGGTCGAGCGCTACGCGCTGAAGCACCGACCGATCACCTGGGTCGACGGCAACGCGAGGCCGGCATGAGCGCGCAAGGCCTGTTGGACGCCGTCGAGCTCGAGCCCGACGTCGCCGCGCGCGCCTGCGTGATCTGGCTGCACGGTCTGGGCGCGGACGGAAACGATTTCGTCCCGATCGTGCCCGCGCTGGGCCTCGACGAGAAACTCGCCGTGCGCTTCGTGTTCCCGCACGCGCCGCGAATTCCCGTGTCGATCAACAACGGCTTCGTGATGCCGGCCTGGTACGACATCGGCGACATCGATCTCGAGAAACGCCACGACCAGGTCGGCGTGCGGCGTTCGGCCGAGGCCGTGAAACGCTTGATCGAGCGCGAGAACCAGCGCGGCGTGCCGACTTCGCGCATCGTCCTGGCGGGTTTCTCGCAGGGCGGAGCGATCGCGCTGTTCACCGGCGTGCGCTATCCCGAGCGGCTCGCGGGAGTCATCGGTCTTTCGACGTACATGGTGCTCGCTGATTCGCTCGCGGCGGAGGCAACGCCCGCGAATCGCGACGTGCCGATCCTGATGTGCCACGGCACGCGTGATCCGATGGTCGGCCGCCAGCGCGGGAAGGGCTCGGCCGATGCGCTGAAGGCCGCGGGGTATCGCGTCGACTGGCACGAGTATCCGATGCAGCACGAAGTCGTGATCGAGGAGATCAGGCTGGTCGGCGAGTTCTTGACGTCGGTTCTGGGTTAATCGCACGAGCGAGCTCGGC
>DATHET010000142.1:0-60172 GCA_035490315.1 Planctomycetota bacterium | reverse complement strand
CGCCGATGCGCTCGCCGCACCCTGGAAGGTGATCGCGGGTGTGCAGCTGACGGAGTTCACCTTGGCCGTGCAGTAAGGCGCAGGGTCTACACCACAAGTTCCGATGGTCAAGAACAGCGGAGTGGCGACAGGACCTGGAATGGGGATCGTCCCGAGCAGCGTGCCGGCGCTCGAGTAATGGAAGATCTGCATCGAGCTCTCGCCGCTCGTGAAGAAGGTCCCATCGCCCGCCATGGCGATGCTCGAGCAATAACCGATGACGGCAACCTGGAATTGTGCAAGCACCGCCCCCGCCGCGTCGAGGTGCACGATGTACTTGTTGATGCGATCAGTCACCCAGAGCGTCTCGTCGGGAGCGACGACCAGATCCCCGGGAATGAAAGTGACCGGGAAGTTCGCGAGCAATTGGCCCGAAGGACTCAATTTCGTGATCCGGCCGGGCCCGTAGGTGTCGCACAAGAAGAGCTGATCGTGGCTGTCGACGAAGCATCCGAAGGGATGCAGCGCTCCCGTGGTGAGCATGCTGGAAACGAAAGCACCGGCCTCTGTGTAGAGCTCGACGGTTCCGCCCTGGTTGACCACGGCCAGGGTGCCATCGGAGAACACGCCGACGTCGCCGGGCGCGAAGGGGACCTGGGGAGTCAAGAAATTGCTGATCTGCGCGCCGTTGAGATCGAACACATTGACGCCCGCTTGTGGGTTGCGCCGCGTGGTGATCACGTGACCCTGCGCAGTGACCGCCGAGCCTTCCCAGTCGGAGCCCGTTCCGCCCGTGCTCGTCCACAGGTGCGTGCCGTCGGCGCGGAAGCGCTCGATCCGCGCATTGACACCGTACATGTTCACCAGGAGGTCGTTCGACGCAAGCTGCGCGTCGGCGACGTTCGCCAGGCAGGGCACGAGGAGCAACGACAGCGCGTGAATTCGCAGCCGCGAACTCAGAATCCCTGCTTGCCGAACTCGAGTGATCGAACCGAGCGCGCGCCTTGCTGCCATGGCTGCCTCCAGGAGGGCGGGTGCCTTTTCAAGACCTGCTGTAGGAGAAGGTAACGCCCTTTTTTGTTCTGTCAGCTCTCCAAAATCTGAAGAGACTCGACCGGTCCAGAGTCCCAGTTTCAGGCGGCGGGACCCGATTCCGATCCCCGTCCACGTGCAGGATCGCGCAGTGTCGCGGCGAGCACCTCCGGCAGCCGTTCGTGGGCCCGCATCGCCCGCCAGCCCAGGACGATCCAGAAGATCGCCATCAGGAAATTGACCAAGCTCATCAAGGCGACCACCAGCCAAAGCGCGCCGCCGACTTGACCCTCGGGAATCTTGAATTCGAAGGGGAACATGGTTGACCTCGCTGCGCCTCAGCGCGTCAGGGACTCATCGAGAGTGGAAGCGATGCGCTCGTGGGCCCGCATCGCGCGCCAGCCGACGATCATCCAGAAGACCGTGGTTGCGAAGGTCAGCAGTGCGATGAGCACTACCGGCGCAACGCCGAGGTTGTTGAGGATCTGGTTCATATTCCAGGTGAGTGGCGGGTTAGAAGGAGTAGAAGAGCAGGACCACGACGATCAGCGCCATGCACATGCCGAAGTACACGATGAGACCGATCATCGGACCCGGCAGACGTTCCGGCCCTCCGAGCGTGCCGACCGCGGTCTCCGTCTTTCGCACTGCGGCGCCGATGCGCGACTCGCGGGACGCGGCCTGACGCTCGCGCGCGCGCTGCAGCAGCCGAGCTGCGCGCCGCTGCCCAGGAGTCGGCGGAGGGACTTCGCGCTCCGGTGGTAGCGGGGGAGCCGGTTGAATGGAAGGAATCGGCGGGGGCTGCGCCGGCGGAGCTTCGGCGACCGCGCTCGAGCTGATGTGCTCGACCTCGCTGCGCAGCTCGCTGGCCTGCTGATAACGCAGCCTCGGTTCCTTGTCGAGCGTGCGCAGCACGACCTCGTCGAGTCGCACGTCGATCAGCACCTTGCGCGACGGCGGAGCGAAGCGGCCGAGCGGCAACTCACCGGTCAACAGCTCGTAGAAGACCACGCCGAGCGCGTAGATGTCCGCGCGGTGATCGACCTCGAGCGGCTTTTCCCACTGCTCGGGCGCCATGTAGTGCGGCGTGCCCATCACCTGGTGCGTGCGCGTGAGCAAGGGACTCTTCGGCTGGGCGCCGACGACCTTCGACAAGCCGAAATCGAGGATCTTCACGCGCCCCGAGCGCTCGACCAGGATGTTCTCGGGCTTGATGTCGCGGTGCACCACGCCGCGGTCGTGCGCGTATTGCAGCGCGTCGCAGATCTGCATGACGAGCTCGAGCGCGGCAGCCGATGGCACGGACTTCGCGCGAATCATCTGGCGCAGGTTCACGCCGTCGACGAACTCCATCACGAAATAGAAATGCGGCCCCGTGCTGCCGAAGTCGTGCACCGTGACGATCCCGGGGTGAGAAAGGGTCGCAAGCGTGCGCGCCTCGCGTTGGAAACGCTCGGCGAATCCCGGCTCGCTCGCGATCTCGCCGTGCAGGATCTTCAGCGCGACCGTGCGGCCGAGACTGGTCTGCGTCGCTCGGTAGACAGCGCCCATGCCGCCGACGGCGATCAAGGATTCCAATTGCAGGCTCGGAAAAAAGACAGCGAGTTGCTCGATCGTCGGCGCGCTCGGACGCCGCGAGCCCTGCGGCGCGTCGGCGCTTGCCGGAAGATCGGCCTGGGATTGCGGTCCGCCCGCGGCCTCGAGCAGGCAGCGCGGGCACAGGCCTTGAGCCTGGTTTTCGGCGAGGGCAGTGCCGCAGCGGGGACAGGAAAGGGACGTCATCGGGTTCGCGGAGGAGAAAAGCGGGGCGCAGAAAAGGTTACAGGCGCGCGCCGGAACTTTCGCTCAGGGGCCGAGGGCCGCGAATAGATCCCGGATCTCCGCTTCGATCTCGCTCTCGTCGGCCACGGTCTGCGCGATCTCGGCTCGCAGCCGCTCGCGGTAGCGCTTGCGCAGGCGATGCACGGCGACCTTGATCGCGGCCTCGTTCGAATCCAGGCGCGCTGCGTAGCTCGCGTACCCCGCTCCCGTCCCGCCGGTCAGCTCCGGCTTGAGGACGTCGAACAAGGCGCCGCGGTCCGAAGCGCGATACTCCTGCTCGAGGCCGACGAGCGCGCGCTCGAGCAGGGCCAAGGCCCAGGCCCGCTCGAAGGCGCGGTTGGGATCCTCGACCGTCGCTTCCAGTCCGAAACGCGTGTCCGCGCTGCTGAAATCGATGTCGAGCGCAGCCCGGCCTTCTCCGCGTTTCTGCGCCTTCTCGCCGTCGCGCAGATTCGCCAGGTGATTCTGCGCGCAGACGAGCAGGTACGAACGGAAGCGCCCTTTTTCCGGCGCGACACGCAGGAAATTGTCATTGGCGAGGACCTGCGCGAAAAAACCCTGCACGACGTCCTCGGCATCCTGCGCAGCGACTCCCTTGCGGCGCACGAAGGCATAGAGCGGATACCAGTAGGACTGGCAAAGCGAAGCCAGGGCCGCGCGAGCGAGCGTCTTGTCCTGACCGCCGGCCGCGCGGACGATGCTCCAACGCGTCGTCAAGAACTGATCGGCGCCGGAACCTGTTTCCACACCTCCATGATAGGAGCCGGTGCGGAACTCGCGACATCCGTTGGATTTGCAGGGCCGGAGCGTGGGTGAGAAACGGCGCGAATGACCGAGACATCTCGCGCGGCCCGGAGTGCTCCTGGCGAAAGACCTGCGCATCGACCTCCGCCGCAGAGCCGCGGACCCCGGCTCACTTCGCCGCGGCTTCGCAGCGTCGCTTGATGATCTCCAGGATGTATTGCTGCGTGTCGCGCATGGTGAAGTCGCTCCACAGCCCGGCGTAGCGATTGAACGTGGTCGAGAGGCGGTGCACGCTCGAAAGATGCAACACCACCCCGCCTCGAGGGAGACGCTCGATTGCGTAAGCGCCGCTCAGCACGTCGAAGTGCGGCCCGCCGACCGTGACGTGCTCGTCGAGCGCTTCGGCGGGGATCGTGTCGGGATCCGCATCGATCGTGAACTCGAGCCGCTCGTCCTCGCGCCAGACCGTGACCTCCTCGATGAAAAGCACGCCGCGCTCGAAGGTCGCATGGCGGACCGCGCCGACGCCGGAGCCCGAGAGTGTCGCGGCGATCGGTCGCGGGAAGCCGATCAGATGCGACCAGGCGAATCCATGCTCTTCGGACCGGATCTCGGGCACGCTCGCGATCTCGCGCCAGACGATGGCGGGGTCGGCCGCAATGGCGATGCTCGTTGCCACCGTGCGCAATTCATCGGCGGGCGGCGTGGCGCGCTCCAGCGGTGAGATCAGCAGCGGCAGCAGCACGACCGCGCCGATGGTCGGCCCGCGCATCGCGTCGCCCTGGACCCTGACCACGAGCCAGCCGATCAGGCCGCCGAGCATCGAGAGCACCACGACCGCCGGCAGCAGGAAGGCGACGCAGATGAGTCCCTCCCACGCGAGCAGCAACGTGAGGAACAGAGCGAAGATGGCGGGCAGCAGCGGCAATGCCAGCGCGTGGGCCAGCGACTTGACGCGCGGCAGGTAGATGGCGAGAAAGCCGATGATGGCGGGCACGACGAAAATGAACGCGATGCTCATGACGTCGAACATCTGCTTGACCCAGGGTGGACGCTCCGGCCAGCCGAAGAACAGCCTCGCGCACAATCCGTAGGAGATCGCCGCGATCGCTGCGATCAGATAGACCCGAGCCTGGGGGCTGCGGTGGGGGACGACGACGGGTTGACTCATGGCGGCCGGCGGGGTGGAGGAAATTGAACGCGTTCAATTCCAAGTATCGGCGGCTATCGCCGCCAGTCAAGGCAATATTTGAACGCGTTCAGTTTTTCTTCTGGGACCCGGTTTCCGAGAGCCTCGACGGCCGGGCGGCCGGGCGGCCGCAAGCCGGCGGCTCGAGACGGCATCGATCACGGACTCCAGCCTCCTATGAGGCTGCAGGAGCGAATCGCTTCGCCTGAGTCCCGGAGAGCGAGTCCAATCCCCCAGGGACGCGCTCATCCGCTTTACTTCGCCGCGTTCCGCTCGAGCCGAGCGAGCAATTCGGCGAGTGCCGCCGGATCCGACCTATTTCCTGGGCGCGATGCGCTCGATCCATTCCGCGAAGGCATTCGCGAATTTCGAGAGCAGCTCGCGCGTCCCGTCGTTCACGACCTCGCCCTTCTCGTCGAGGAGCTTCGTGACATTGCCGATGTAGGCCTCGGGCTGCTGCATCACCGGAACGTCGACGAAGACGAGCGATTGGCGCAAATGGTGGTTCGCGCCGAAAGCGCCGATCCCTCCAGTCGTCACGCTGATCACCGCTCCGGGTTTTCCCTGCCAGGCATTCGAGCCGTAGGGCCGCGACGCGATGTCGAGGGCGTTCTTCAAGACGCCCGGAACCGAGCGGTTGTATTCAGGCGTGGCGAAGAGCACCGCGTCCGAGCGCTTGATGCGCTCGCGCAGCGCGACCCACGGCGCCGGCGGATTGGCCTCGAGGTCCTGGTTGTAGAAGGAGAGGTTGCCGATCTCGACGATTTCCAGTGCCAGCGAAGCCGGCGCCTGCTTCGCGAGCGCAAGCGCGATCTTGCGCGTGAACGAATCCTTGCGGAGGCTGCCTACGAAAACGGTGACGTCGCGACGTTGGGCCATGGGTGGTTTCTTCTCGAGGCGGGTGGCGGAGCAGGCGATTGCGAGCGGCGAACCTCGGTCGATCGTTCAGACATCCAAGCTCGTCATCGCGCCCGGGATGATAGCGCCGCGGATGCTGATCGTGCATTTCGAGCTCGCGATGACACCGCCTCGAGTCTCACTGATGCCCTGCGTGACGCGCAATCGCGGCAATTCTCGCCGGCCAGTTGCGCGTGTGCCCGTCAAACCCGATGTCGCCTTGGACGGAGGTTCCAATCTCTGTCCATGGGCGCAAGGAAGCGTGCGAGTTGATGCGGGACAGCCGCCATTTCAGCTCGCTTTTCGAGCGCTAGGAATGCGAAGCTCAAGGCTGAGGCGACGCGATTCTTCACGGCGAAGTTCCCTACGGACACACGCTGAATTCGAGCGCGTTGGAAAGCGTCGAGTTGTTGGGTGACGCAAATCCGTTGTCGCGTCCCCAGCATTGAGTGTCAATGAGCGTGCCGGGCAAGACGAGATACGGCGCGGGCGTCCCGCCGAGCGCGCCGACGGCGAACGCGTTCATGTCGATCGCGTACACGCCCGAGCAATTGTTCGGTGGAGCTGTCCCACCTGAGTTGAGCGGGATGGATCGCTTGACCGGCGAATTCACACAGCGCAGTCCGCCTTGGAACGCGATCGCTGCGCGTCCGGCGTTGGTGTAGAGCAGCAGACCGGGCTTGTTGTTGATCACGTTGCTCGCCGAGATCGTGAAGCCAGACCCAGCCGACGCGCTCGAAGCTCCACTGGCGCTCATCGACGGCGTGCAGCCCTGCGAATTGACCTTCGCGGTGCAGTACGTCGTGACCGGCGGGCACGTCGGTTCGTAGCGCGCGAGCGTGTGCGCGTCACCTGCATCCACCTCGACATAGACGCTGCCGCTCGGCGGCGCGGGGACATTGCATTGGCCCTCGAGGTTTCGCCCAAAGGCCACGACCGAGCCGTCGCTGCGACGTGCAACCGTGTGGAAGAAACCCGCCTCGACCTCGACATAGGTGAGCCCCCCGGGCAACGCCGGCACGTTGCACTGGCCGTATCCGTTGGAGCCCCAGGCGACGAGAGAGCCGTCGCTGCGGCACGCGACCGTATGGCCGTCGCCCGCCGCGACGTCAATGTAGGTGAGACCGCCGGGCAGCGCGGGCACGTTGCATTGGCCGATGGAGTTGTCTCCCCAGGCGACGAGCGAACCGTCACCGCGGAGCGCAACCGTGTGGAAGCTGCCCGCCGCCACCCCGACGTACGTGAGGCCGCCTGGCAACGCGGGCACAATGCACTGGCCGCCACTGTTCGCTCCCCATGCGACAACAGATCCGTCGCTACGGCGCGCGACCGTGTGGTTCAGCCCCGCCGCCACCTCGACATAGGCCAGGCCGACGGGCAACGCAGGCACGTTGCACTGGCCGTATGCGTTGTAGCCCCAGGCGACGAGCGAGCCGTCGCTACGGCGCGCGAGCGAGTGGAGCCCTCCAGCGTCAACTTCGACGTAGGTGAGACCACCGGGCAGAGTAGGCGCGCTGCACTGGCCGTACTGGTTGAGTCCGAAGCCGACGACCGAGCCGTCGCTACGCAGCGCAAGCGTGTACCACCCGCCCGGGTCCACCTCTTTGTACTCCAGGCCGCCGGGCAGCACGGGCACGTTGCACTGACCGTAGCCGTTGTCTCCAAAAGCCATGACCCCGGATTGCGCCGATGCATGACTACTCGCGAGGGCGACAAGCGTTGAAATCGCCGCAATCATCCCCAACGAGTTCCGGATCTTGCACAGCATGTCAGTCCTTCGCTGATGAGATGGCAGGCGCGCGATTCCAGGTACCTTCGCGCCGGGCGGTGGTCGCGAGGCAGCGATCGTGTGACTCCGATCGTATCAGTCAGGCGCGTTTCCGGGCATGCGAGTGCATCAGAGTGGCGCGCCTCGCTGTTCCACGAATGAGGGATGCCCGGTCTGGCTCCAGCTAGTTTGCCGAGGTTAGCCGCCCCGGCGGCACCAGGGACACCGCCGGTCGAACGAAGTCGCTCTTCTCTCGCTTCCAACTTCCATGCTGGCATGCATCCAGCTTGCTGAGACTCGGTCGAGCCCGGCAAGGAACAGCGCGGGACGATGACCTCGCGCTGAATGGTGCGCCCGGCGGGATTTGAACCTGCGACCTATCGGTTAGGAACCGATTGCTCTATCCAGCTGAGCTACGGGCGCGCACAGCCTCGTAGGGTAGCGGCACATCGCTGCGCCGCCCATTGCCGGCCGCCCGGATCCGTTCACGACCCGCGAGGACTCGACCGAGACCATACCTTGCGGCCCTTTCCATATGCTGCGCTGGTCGCGGTCGACTTGGCCCGAACCGCTCTTGAGGGGCATTTCCAGTGGCCGCCGAAGCGGCACGTTGGTTTCGACTTGCGCGATGCGAGCGGAGTCGAAAGGGGCAAGGCGCGGCTTCGTCCTTCGTCTAGACCAGGGCTCTGGATCGCTTGACGACCACGACCATCGTCGCCGTGCTGACCACCAACAGGAGCGCTACGAGCGCGGCGATCACGGTGAGCAGCCAGCGCAGCTCCGACAGGTCGACGTCGACGGGGCGGAGTGGCGCGCTCGCACTCATGTTCGCCATGGCCGGTTCTTCCACCGCCTCCGCCGGCACGCCGCGGCCGCCGTGATCGCAATTGCAGTGCAAGAACGCGCTGATCTGCGCGTCGACGCGCGCTCGGTCGAAGCCGAATTCGCGCGCCGTCTCGTCGCGCAACTCCTCGGCCGTCAGGCCCCGCGCGCGTGCACCATCCAGGAACGTGCGAACTCTGGGTTCTTCCTGACCCAACCCGTGCACGAGCGCGTTGGAGAGCACATCCTCGAGGCCGCCGAAGGTCGTGATGTCGATGGAGCAGACGAAAGCCGGTTCGGCGGCGGCGGTGTCCTCACCACCCTCGATCGTGAACGTCGTCCCCGATCCATCGCACGCGTAGCGCGGGCCGACCGAATGGAAGATCGGCTTACCCGGGGGCACGAGCTTCTCTACGAACGCGATCCGCGCGGGAATCACCGCACGGATGCGCGCTGCGTGATCCGCGGGGATGCGTTCCGGGTGATGCAGAAGCGTGTACGCGAACAGCGCGGACTCCGCCAGGTCTTCGCCGCCGGGATTCTTCGCGGCGTAGGCGGTGAGGAACGCGCCGTCGGCTGCCTGCGCGGCCAGCCACTCCGACGACTCCCGGTGCGGGCCGTCCCAGGCGGCGTGCACGGACTCATGGAACAACGTTTCCTCGAGATCGTGCGTCGCGATGCGCTTCGTCGCGTTGGCCGAATACAGGACGATCAGGCCGCGGTCGCTGAAGGCGGTCGCCTCGGTAGGGCCCGCGTGGACGACGATCCGCTCGACGCCGCTGCGCAACGAAGTCGGGAGCTTGCCCAGGCGCGTCGCGTAGCGCAGCGCTTCCTCCCGGGCGGCGCTCTCGGTCGCGAAGTCGGCGTCGAGCGCGATGTCGACCTTCGTCCCGTCCTCGTAATACGCGAGAAACACAAGCGCGGGGTGGATCAGCGCGCCGTCAGCCGTCTTGTCCGGCATCTCGCGCAGGCGCTGGCCGTGGAACTCGAGGCACAGGAACGTGCTCGGATCCTCGTCCACGATGAAGTCGAAATCGGTTCCGACGACGGAAGAGGCGTACTGCTGGGGGAGCGCGGGCATGGCAAGGCAAGCGAGGGCCAGCGCGAGGAAGGCGTGGGGGATCGTTGCTCGGACGTGCTTCATCGGAACTTCCGGGGTTGGCAGGGCATGGACACTCGGCGCGAATCGCGGCGCCGGCGTGCCACCCAAGGTACCGCCGATTCCGCGCTCTCGGCGGAGGCGGTACAGGAAGGAGATCGCGTTGCCTGAAGTGCAAGACAGCTTGTTCCCTTCCAGGGTGAGCTCCCCAAACAGCAGCAACGCCTTCCGATAGCCTTCCGCGCCGAACCCACGACGACGTGACCTTGGGCTCCGTTCACGACTTTCGCGTGTAGAGCGGCTTCCCGCCGGGTGAACTCCTCGGCCTCATGCGGCGTGGAGTGCGCCAAGGTGGTGTGGGGCGAGCTTTGTCTACGGAACCGACGCTAGCTCTTCGCTGCCGTCGCGCGCCCTTACAGGCCCTGCTTGGCCACGTGCTACACCCGGCGAAGGAGCAGCGCGGCAGTCAGGGCCGGGCCTTCCCGGTCCGACGTGCAGAGCCCGGTCGCGCTGTTTTCTTCGCGCGGCTCGCGCGCTGCTTCTGTTCCTCCGCCTTGATGATCACCGAGCCCGTCGCGCCTGCATCGAGACTGAGCTTCGCGTGCTTCACCGCGGCCGCCATCAGCGCTTCGATCTCCGGGCGGTCGAGGTCCGCAGCAGCGTCCAGCAGGACGTAACGCACTTTCGCGCCGCTGCCCTGCAGCAGCTTGTTCGGATCCGACTTCGACAACAAAGGGCTCACCGCGAAAAACAGTTTCACGATGCTCGGGTACAGCGCGAGCGAGCAGATCGCTTCGTAGCCGTTCACGGTCGGTGAATACGAGATCACGAGCGACTCCTGGCTCTCGTACACGTAGACGACCTCGTTCAGACCGGGCAGACGAGCACGCAGCTTCGCGCGCAACGCCTTTCCGAGCTTCGCCGTCGCCGGGTCGTACTTCGCGAAGTAGCTCGCAATCTGCTTCTCGTCGTTCGTCACTCGCAGTCCTCTTGTTCGTAGAACATGTTTCGCAGCTTAAATCTCGAGCGTGAACGGGTCCACGCGGTCTCCAGGAGCCTACTTCAGAAGTTTGTCCTTGAACCACTGCAGCGATTTCACCACTCCGGCCTCGAACGTCTTTTCATCGTGGCCGCCGCCGGAAATGACTTCGAGCTTGTGCGGGACTCCCGCCTTGGCCAGGGCTTGATCCATGGCTTTGGCTTGCTGAAGCGGGACGATCTTGTCTTCGTCGCCGTGGACGATCAGCGTCGCAGGGAATTTGGCTGTCACGAAACTGATCGGCGAAAGTTTCTTGGCCTGAGCTTCCAGTTCGCTCTTGGGGCCCTTGGGGTCGAAGCCCAGCGCGGGGATGAACATGGCCATTTGAGGTTCCTCGGTAAGGATGAAACCCGGCTTGCCCCAGTTGGCGAGATCGGTAGGGGGAGCGATCGCGGCCACCGCGTTCACGGGACAATCGGCTGAGCCGGCAAGCATGAGTGCGAGATGCCCGCCCGAGCTGATTCCCGATACCCCGATTCGGTTGGAATCGATCCCGTAGTCGGCGGCGTGCGCGTGCACGAAGCCGACCGCGGTTCGCACCTGTTCCACGATTTCGGCGACCTTGAACCGGGGCTGGGCGCCATGGACCACCGAAAAAACAGTGAAGCCCTCATCGGCGAAGGCCTTCTCGATGCCGGCGCCGAAGCTCTTGATCATGGAGTGGTCCGAGATCCAACCTCCACTGATGATGAAGACTACTGCCGCCTTGTTGGGTTTTGCAGGCCTGTAGACGTCCATCGTGAACGCCGTGCCGCCCGACTTCAGATAGATCACGTCCTGAGTTCGGGTCTGCGCCGAGGCCAGGGCGGCGAGGAGAGACAAGAGCAGGAGCGCGACGTACGCGAAATGCTTGAAGAGCTTGTGTCGCACGAACGACATCCGGCCGGGCTTCCGGCCAGAGGCACCGAGTTGTCCGATCGGAGAGCGACTGAACGGGGCAGCGGTGGAGTGCTGGATCACACCGTCCAGCGAGTTGTGCTCGATGTTCTTGAGATTGTTCATGGGACCTAAGCGCCGGTCGGCAGCGGGAAGCTTTCCTGGAGCCACGCCTGCCACCGAGGTCTCTCGCGGTCGACGGTCCTGGCCGCATCATCGCCGTACATGTAGAAGGCGAGCGAAGCCATCACCGTATCGCCGAGCTCGATGGTGTAGAGCGCGGCGATGCCGGGCCCCGGCTCGTCGAGTCGAAGCAGAGCGCCGTACGGCCCGTGGGTGATGCGTTCCAGCACGCCGCCGAGCGCCGGAACTCCTGTCGGCACGGCCCAACGCTGCCCGACACTCGCTCCCTTGAATCCCAGCGCCGCCGTCAGTGCCGCCCACGCGTCCGCTGGCGTTCCCGCGACGGGAGCCATGAACTGCATGAACGCCGAGCGCTGCCCGCGGAAGTGCGTCAGATAGAGCCGCAGGATGCTGAAGATACCGGGCCAGCCTTCTTCGGCGCCGGTCAATTGGCCGTCCCAGTCGTCCGTGCTGGAGAAGAGGCTCTGCACCACGCGCACGATGCAGGTGCCGCCGGCCTTCGCCTCGATGCTGAACTCGGTAGCGATCGGCGGCGAGCCCGGGACCCAGCCGTCTCCCTCCCTGGTGAACGTCTTCAGCGGCTGCCACGCCGTGACCACGGAGCGCGACACCATCCCCGGGCCGAAAGTCACACTCACCGCGACGGGCTTCCCATCGCGTTCCTCGAACTCGGCCGGCACGAACCAGGATGAGATGCCCGGCCCGGTCGCGATGGCCGCCCAGACTTCTTCGGGCGTGCCCGGGACTTCGACCTCGAGCTGGATGGAACGGCGACCACTGGCATCTTTCTTCACGCTCATGACTGTTTCTGGGGTTCGGATCTCTGCGGGAGGGGATGGGCAACGACCATCAGGCGATGCGCGCGGCCGCCGGGGGAATGTTGGTCGTGATACTTCGAGACGAGCGTCGCGACGGCTTCGGTGAGCTCGACACTGAACGCCGCACGATCCGCCGCCGAGCGGAAGCGGACCTCGGTTGCGATCCCCAGGGTCGCGAGGCGCTTGCCGCTCGCTCTAGCACGGCGGACGAGGTCGCCCACTTCGCGGATGACACGGGCGCCGAGAGCGATGAGATAGCTCGCGGAGAGCCGATCGAGCTCGCGGTCGGGATCGCCGGCCGCCGATCCCAGCGCGCTCGGCGAAACGACGTAGGACGAGGCAGACGCGACGAGCAGCCGTTCCGTCAGCCCGCCCCACTTGCGCTCCTCGGCGAGCTCCACCAGCCCATGCTCCTCGAGCGCGCGCAGGTGGTAGTTGACCTTCTGCCGAGCCAGGCCGACGCGCGTGGCCAAGGTCGCGGCCGACGCGGGCGCCGCAAGCTCGGAGAGGAGCCGGCTTCGCGTCGGCTCCAGGGCCACGGTCGCGGCCGCCGGGTCATCGATGACTTGGATGTCGAGCACAGAAAGAAAGTAGCCTTGACAAGATTTGTTGTCAATGCTCACCAGGAGTTCGGTCCATTGACATAAAGCGTTAGTTGGTCACAACTTCCGAGGTCAGCAGCTCGCGAGTTGCGACCTAGCCAGGTACAGAACAAGAGAGCTGGCGGACAGGCGCGCCCCCGGCTACTGCGACAAGCACGCGACAGCCGCGTTCGGCCGCAGGCTCATGCGACTCGCCGAGGTGCACGATTCGCGCGGAGTCCCCGACGCCGAACTCTCGCGCTGGATCGATGAGTTGCTGCTGGTGCAACGTGAGAGCCTGGCCAGCCTCGTCCTCGTGGACGAGAAGCGGTTGCCCCGCGCCCGCCGGCGCGGTGCTCGTGGAAGCAAGCCGCACCGATCGGTGCTCAGCGCTTCGCTTCCACGTACCGGGCGAAGTTGTCCAGGATCGCTTGCCAGCCCGATCGTTGGAACTCCGGTGGGTTCTCGGTCTCCGCGTCGAAAGTCTCCTTTACGACGACTGCGGATCGTCGAGGTCGACGAATTCGAGTCGACCGACCCTGCGATGCGCGGCGAGATGACGATCACGCTCGAGCTCGTCGATGTGGACGGCGGAACCGACCTTCTCGCTGTGCACGAGGGGCTCCCGCGCGGCTTGTCGCCAACCGACAACGAGAACGGTTGGCGGCTGGCACTCGACAAACTCGCGGCGCTCGTCGAGGCCGGCTGAGGGGACCCTCCCATATCGTCCGAGTTGCACGGACTGAGCGAGCGCTGGTTCCAGGCGTGGCTGGAGAGCGATGCCGCGACCGTGGAACGGCTAGCCGCCGATGACTACGTCGATGTTGCCCCGCACGGATCGACGCTCGACCGTCTGGAACAGGCTGGCGAGTGGCGACTCGTGATGGAGCAGCGCTCCTTCAGCAGCAAGCAAAGCTCGCGCGTTGTTTCAGCTGAGCAAGGGCTCTCGCCGAACCAGTTTCTGCGGCAGACCGCTGACAGCGCGTCGGTTCTCGAGACTTCATCGAGCTCACCGCCGAACAGCTCGCAGTGGCCGCGACACCGTATGCTGAAGCTATGGAATCGACCGTGCTCGCCGCCACGTGGCGCGATGGAGTGTTCGTCTTCTCTGGTGAAGCGCGTCACCACGAGCTCGCCGGTCAGGTGGTGAGAGCGCTTGCTCCGGATGGGCAGGGAGGTGCTCTCGCTATCGTCGACGGGCACTCGCTCTGCCGCCGAACGCCTCGAGGCAAATGGAGCATTATCGCGACCAGCGAGCTTGCTCTGGCGTGTTCCGTGGCCGTCGGCGACGTGATCTACGTTGGCACGGACGACGCTCATCTGCTGCGTGTCGGTTCAAATGGCCAGATCGATAAGCTCCCTGGCTTCGACGCGTTGCCAGGACGAGACACCTGGTACGCAGGCTCGGCGTTGATCAACGGGCGGATCGTCGGGCCACCGCTCGGAATCCGCTCGATTACGGCGACAGCCGATGGAGCCGTGCTCCTCGCCAACGTCCACGTCGGAGGTATCCCGCGCTCGACCGACGGCGGTGTCACTTGGCAACCCACCCTCGACATTGACAGTGATGTCCACGAAGTCTGCGCGCACCCGATCCATCCCGGTATTGTCATGGCGGCAGCCGCGGTCGGGCTTTGTGTCAGCCGGGATGGCGGAGCGACATGGACCATCGAGCAGGAGGGCTTGCACGAGTTGTATTGCTCCGCTGTAGCGTTTTCGGGCAACGACGTTTTGGTGGCCGCGTCTGCAGATCACTTCGCAAGCCAGGGAGCCGTTTATCGACGACCCATCGACGAAAAATGCCCGCTGGCACCCATCGGTGGCGCCTTCCCCAGGTGGATCGACGGAATCGCCGATACGGGTTGCATCGCCGCACGTGAGTCCTCAGTGGCCGTGGGGGACAGAGGAGGCAACCTGTACACGTCGGTGAACGCCGGACGCACGTGGTCGCATCGCGCCAGCGATCTATCGGCCGTGAGCAGCGTTCTCGTCGTTTGAGCGCTCGCGAGAGCGGACATCCGTTGCAAGCCGACGCGAAGACTCGCGGGACGATGCAGACGACGACGTGAAGCAAGCAGGCCTCGCTGTTCCTAACGCAGAGGTCACGAGTCAACGGCTCGCCGCGAGGGCTACCTTCGGCCTGCCAGCCAACTTCGACGCGTCTGATCCGCCCCTCAGCTCAGTCAACGACATCGTGAGCGAGAGAATCGACGTCACACTTTCGAGGCAATTGAACACCGCGCGCCGAGCGTTCGCGCTCAGCGCATTTCGATTCGCTCATGGAAATGGATCCTTGCCAGCAGCGCAGCCGGCGCCTTCCGCTCCCGCTCCCACGCGCCCCATGATGAACCGATCGTTCGCCGTGCTCCTGTCCCTGTTCCTGCAGTTTCCGCTGATTCTCTGCACCTGGGCCGAGCCGCGCGCGCAAGCGCCGCAGGATGCGCTCGCGCAGAAGATTGAAGCGCTCGCCGCCGAGCAACTCGCCAAACCCGGAGGCGTCGGCTTGTCGATCGCGGTCGCGCAGCACGGAAAGATCCTGCTCGCCAAGGGCTACGGCAAGGCCGACGCGGAGCTCGATGTGCCGGCGAACGATCAGACGATGTTCCGCATCGGTTCGGTGACCAAGCAATTCACGGCGGCGCTCGTGATGCGCCTGGTCGAGCAGAAGAAGCTGTCGCTCAGCGACGATCTATCGAAGTACGTCCCGGAGTTCCCGCTGCAGGGCCGCAAAGTGACGATCGAGCAGCTGCTCCAGCACACTTCGGGCATCAAGAGCTACACGGAGGTCACCACGACCTGGCAGAAGATGTGGCCGCTGGAGTTGACGCACGAGGAACTTTTGGCCCTGGTCAAGGACGCTCCTTTCGATTTCGAGCCGGGTAGCGACTGGAGGTATTGCAACACCGGTTATTACCTGCTCGGCATGGTGATCGAGAAGGTCGCGGGAAAGAGCTACGCCGAACAGCTGCAAGCGGAAATCTGCACGCCGCTGGGACTCACGCGCACACGCTACGATTCCAACCACGAGCTGATCCGCAACCGCGCGCAGGGCTACGCGATGGAAGGCGAGCAGCTCGTGAACGATGAGATGTTCGGCATGTCGCAGCCGGGCGGAGCGGGCGGAATCCTCTCGAGCGCCGGCGATCTCGTGCGCTGGCAGATCGCGCTGAGCTCCGGCAAGGTCGTGAAGCAGGAGTCCTTCGCCAAGATGTCCAAGCCGACCGTGCTGCCGAACGGCCACGACACGGGCTACGGTTTCGGGCTCAGGATGGAGGACTGGGAAGGCAAGCCGCGCGTGTGGCACGGCGGCGGCATCTTCGGCTTCAACTCGATGCTGTTCTGGCTGCCCGGTGATGACCTGCACGTCGCGGTGATCAGCAACGGTGAAGCCCTCGCCTCGGCCGAGCTCGCGGACGCGATCGCCTACGCGGCTCTGAGAGTCGAGCGGCCGAACGTGAAGGACGAGCCGATCCCGGCGGAACTGATCACGCGCTTGAGCGGCGACTACGTGTTCGCGGGAATTCGCATGGAGGCAAGAATCTTCGAACGCGAGGGCAAGCTCATGCTCCAAGGCAGCGGACAGGAAGCCTTCCGCCTCCTGTGGCAAGGCGGTCTCGAATTCCGCGCCGAGTTCGACAACGAGGTCCGGCTGGTCTTCGCCGCGGACGGGAAGTCGCTGGTGCTCCACCAGGGCGGCAGGAAAGCGGACGGCGTGCGGAAGTAGCGAGCTGCTGCCGCCTCAGGATGGACGCGCGGTCTGCCAGGAACAGCCGAGCGCTGCATGCTCGATTTGCCGGTGCTTGCGCGACTTGGTTTCCACCAGCGCCGCGAGTTCCGTGACAAGAATCCAGACTGCGCCCTGGACGACGAGCGCAGAAGCTTCCCAAGGTCAGTGCGCCGACCTTGTAGAATGCCGCTCGAATGGGAGCAGCTCTGCTAGGAGGTGCATTGATCGGCAGCGCGGCCGCGGCGCTGCTCGTGCTGACGGGCAAGACCGCGGGTGTGAGCGGAATCGTCGACGGTGCGCTGCGCGGAGAAAGCGGCGAATGGCGCTGGAAAGTCGCCTTCCTCGCCGGACTCGTCGCGGGCGGACTGCTGCTCGCGTGGCGGATGCCAGCGGCGCTCGCGGAGACCTCGCCGCGCTCGATGCCCTGGGTGATCGCCGGCGGCCTGCTCGTCGGTTTCGGAGCCCGCCTCGGCGGCGGGTGCACGAGCGGGCATGGCGTGTGCGGCATCGGTCGCGGCTCGCTGCGCGGCCTCGTCGGCACCGCGATCTTCATCGCCGTGGGAGCGCTCGTGGTTTTCCTGCTGCGCACCTTCGCATGAAAACCGCGATCGCATTCGCGTGCGGCATCTTGTTCGCCGTGGGCCTGGGCATCTCAGGGATGCTGCAGCCGGCGAAAGTGCTCGGTTTTCTCGATTTCTTCGGCGCTTGGGATCCGACCCTGCTCGGCGTCATGGTCGGCGCGATTCCGATCTACATGCTCGCGTGGTGGCGCTGGCGCGGTCGGCCCAGCATCTGGGGTTCTCTGGTTCCTACCAAGGCGAGCCAGGTGCTCGACGCTCGGCTGGTGATCGGCGCGTCCCTCTTCGGGATCGGCTGGGGATTCGTCGGCGTGTGCCCCGGCCCAGCGGTGACCAACCTCGCGGCGCCGTCCGTGTTCACGATGTCGGTGCTCGCGGCGATGCTCGCGGGCATCGCGCTGAGCTTCCTCGTTCCAGCACGAGTGAAGTAACCCGTCGCAGAGCGCAGTCGTCGTCGGATCGAGTTCGAGCGCGCCCAGCCCGAGCGGCAGGCACCGGCACGATCAGCTCCAGCGCTCGAACACCGGATCGCGCAGCGGAACCCAGATCCTGCCTTCGCAACGATCCCGCCCGCTGCGCCGCGTGCGCCCGAGCCGCTCGAAATCGCGCGCGAAGCGCTGCATGCTCGCCGCGGAGACTGCGGCATCGAAAGCGTCTTCCGACGACTGCGCCAGCTCGAGGATTTCGCGCGATTCGTGCGCGTGGCGCGCTTGCAGGTAGAGGGCTCGCGCGATGGCGCTCGACTTGTCGACGGCGCCCGTCAGGTAGCGCGGGTAGATCTCGACGAGCATCGGCAGCCTGGGACGGTCGAAGGGCCAGATGGCGAAGCCTGCGTCGCGCAATTGAGCGAGATACGGCATCCCGCGCACCGACCCGGTGCCAACCGTGCCCGCGCCTCCGATCTGGAACACGGACTTCGGCCGGATGCCGGCGACCGGGACGCGATCGCTCTCCGTCACGCGCCACGGGCTCTGGTCTTCGGGATACGCGGGCCGCGGGAACATCGGTCGGCCCCAGAAGGGATGGGGGCAGTCCGCGAGCCAGGACTCGCCCTTGCGCGCGACGAGATCCCAGAGCTCCTGCGCGGTCCTTACTCCGAGCTCGTCCTGGAACCAGCTCGGGAAGGAGAAGGCGAAGTCGAGTCCGACCACCAGGCTCGGATCGCGGGACGCACAGGCGATCAACTCGGCGACGATTTCCTCGCGCGAGAAACCGCGCTCGAGGCGGACGAGCCTGCGCTCGCGCGACTCCGCCAGCCACATCCGCGAGCGCACGGTCGACATCGAGCCCGACCAGTCCACGGCGATGCAGCTCCGAGGGAGCAGCGATGCGGATCGGCGGGACGCTCGCGCGGAAACCGGATGCACGGCAGGGGATCATAGCGCACTCGAACACCCTTGAAGCGAATCTTCCCTTGCAGGAAGGCGACTTCGGCACTCCGTGTCGAGGCCGCGCGTCGTCTACCATGCGCTCGGCATGAATGAAGAACCTGAAGCGTTGGGACATGATCTGGGCCAGCAGCCCATCGCGCGGCTGATGATCGATCTCGGCTTGAGCCCGCACGATCTGGTCGCGGCTTCGACCGAGCAGATCACGCACAAGATGGTGCAGCGCGCGTGCAAGGGGCGGCGCTTGACGTCGCATGTGCAGGTCAAGATCCTCAACGCGTTGAATGTGCGCACCGCGGGCAGCTACGTGCTCACGGACCTGTTCACGTACCGGGGCTGAGATCGGCGGCGGGATTCGAGCCGCTCCGCTCGTGGAATCCCTACGGATAAACCCGTAGCGGGGATTTGCGCATTCCAGTCTCCGGTCGAGAACTGGGCCGTTCGCGAGTGTCACGCGCGCGAAGGTTTTTTCGAGCGTTTCCCCGAGTCCAATTCCAAGCCTTCGAGACTAGAGTGAGCCCCATGCTCACAAAAATCCTGCGTCCTGGAACCGAAGCCGCCTACGCCTTCCTGCGCGTCGTCGCGGGACTGATGTTCTCCTGCCACGGCATGCAGAAGATCTTCGGTGTGCTCGCTCCAGAACATCCGGCTCCGCACTTTCCAACGCAGGAGTGGTGGGGGGGAATCATCGAACTCGTGTGCGGCCTAGCGATCGCGTTCGGATTGTTGACGAGCTGGGCTGCATTCCTTGCAAGCGGAACGATGGCCGTCGCCTATGTCCAGTTCCATTGGGCGCCTTGGGACAAAGGCTGGTTCAACGGACACTTCTTCCCCATCGTGAATAAGGGCGAGCTCGCGCTTCTGTATTCCGTGTTGTTCCTCTACATCGCCTGCCGCGGCGGCGGAGAGGCAAGTATCGATGGGCGGCGATCCGGATGAAACAAGGCAGGTGATGACGATGAGATTCATGATCTTGATCAAGGCGGACAAGAACTCCGAGTCGGGAAAGCTCCCGGATGAAAAGCTCCTCGAGGCGATGGGCAAGTTCAACGAGGAGCTGGTCAAGGCCGGCGTGATGCAAGCGGGCGAAGGTCTGCATCCCTCGTCGAAGGGCGCGCGCGTGAAATTCTCCGGCGCGAATCGGACCGTGACCAAGGGGCCATTCAGCGACACCAAGGATTTGATCGCGGGCTTCTGGCTCTGGAAAGTGAAGTCGATGGAAGAGGCGATCGAGTGGGTCAAGCGCTGTCCCGCGCCGATGGGACCCGGCCAGGATGCGGAGATCGAGATCCGGCAGATCTTCGAAGCCGAGGACTTCGGGCCGGAATTCACTCCGGAGCTGCGCAAGCAGGAGGAAAAGCTGCGCAGCGAGCTCGAATCCAACGCGAAAAAATAGCGGCGCGCGGACCGTCTGACGGTTTGACGCGGAATTCCATCGCGGGCCCTTGACGCCTACTACAAGTGTGGTAGTTTGGCGCCCATGGCCCGCGAAACGACTCAGCCCAGCGATGCCGAGTGGAAGGTCTTGAACGCCCTCTGGCGCAAGCACCCGACCAGTGCGCGCGCCCTGCTCGTGCTGCTCGAGGACGAGGGTTGGGCCTACAACACGCTCAAGACCATGCTCGCGCGCATGGAAATCAAGGGTTTCGTGCGCACCAGCCTGCGCGGCAACACCAGCTGGTACGAGCCCGCGATCGAGCAGCGCGCGACGCAGCGCAACGCGGTGCGCACGCTGATCGAGCGCGTCTTCGAAGGCGCCGCTGGGCCGCTGCTCGCGCACCTCGCCGAGGACGAAGGGCTGAGCGCGGCCGAGCGCAAGAAACTCGAAGCCTGGGTCAGCGACGTCGAGCGCAAGGAGTCCAAGCGTGGCAAGCGCTGAGTGGATCGCGCCCTGGTGGGCGTGGAGCGTCTCCGTGACGTTGCAGGCGACGCTGTTGCTCGGGCTGGCATGGCTCGTCGATCGCGTGCTCGTGCGGCGTGCCTGGCCGCAGCTGATCGCCCTGCTGTGGCTCGCCGGCCTGTCGCGATTCTTCGTTCCGCCCGATTTCAGCTCGTCGTGGAGCGTGACTGCTTCGCTCGGCGCGCCGACACTCGCGGCGGCCCAGGTTCCGCCTTCGGCGAAGCTCTTGATCGCGGTCTTCGCGATCTGGTCGGCGGGCGTCGTGACGTTGCTTGCGGCGCGCTGCATCCAACGTGCGAGGGTCGGCGTTCGGATCGAGATCGTCGCGCCTTCCGATGCGTGGCTCGCGGCTCTCGAGCGCTCCAGCTCGATCCTCGGCACGCGCCGCAAGCCGCGCATCGCCGTCCTCGCCGGCCACGGCACACCCGCGGCATTCGGTCTTCTGCGGCCGACGCTGCTGTTGCCCGCCGATTGGCTGGCCCGCGCGCCGACGCGGCGCGACGAGCACGCCCTTCTGCACGAGCTCGCGCACTTGAAGCGCGGCGACCTGTGGCTCGACGAGTGCTTCGCCCTGGTGCGCGCGACCCTGTGGTTCCATCCGCTGGTCTGGATCGCGCTCAGCCGGCTGCGCGCCCTCGGCGAGCTCGCCTGCGACCAGACCGTGGTGCGCGCGCTCGGCGGCGAGGCTCGCTCCTACCGCGACACGCTGATCCTCGCCGCGCGCCACCTGATCTTTGAACCCACGCCTGCCGGAGTGCGAGGCTTTCTCGGCCATCCGAGCGCGATCATCGTGCGCATCGAGCGTCTCGAGCGCGCCGCACCGCGCTCGCTGGCCGTCGCGCGCAGCGTGAGCGCGCTGGTCGCCGTCGCCCTTGCCGCCTGCGTGCTGCCGATGGCGCCGCGAGCCGCGGATCTGCGCGCCCAGGCCCTCGCGGTGCTCACCGCGGAGAAGAGCGGCCTGCACCAGAGTTGTATCGCTCTCCAGGCTGCGGCAATGGTGCTGTCGGCCGATCCGAAGTCCCCGAATCCCGATCACTGACCATGCAGACCTTGACCCTCGCCTCGCTCGCCATTGCCGCGTTCAGCCTGTGTGCCGTCTCGCTGCAGGACAAGCAGCCGGAGCGCTTCTCCCATCCCGTGCCGAAGGACGCGGACGGGGGCATGGCGCGCTGGATCGCGACCTGCAAGCCGACCGCGGCCCACGCGCGCTTGAAGGAGCTGCTGGGCAAGTACGACTCCACGGCACGCCTGTGGATGGCTCCGGGCAGCCCGCCGATGGAATCGAAGGGCACCGCGGAAGTCACCTGGCTCCACGAAGGCAAGTGGCTCCAGCAGAAATGGACCGGAGAGATCATGGGGCAGAAGACCAGCGGCACGGCGATCCTGGGCTACGACAACTTCAAGGAACGCTATGTGTGCATGATGGTCGACAGCCTGCAGACCACGATGAACTCGGCGTCCGGACACTTCGACGCTTCCGGCGACAACCTGACCCTCTGGGGCATGATGGACGAGCCGATGACGCCGGAGCAGGACAAGCAGGTCAAGTACGTCTATCGCGGCTTCGGCAAGGACAGGTTCGTCTTCGAATTGCACGACATGATGATCGGCGAGACGAATACGCGGGTGTATGAGGTCGAGTACGTGCGCAAGAAGTGAGCGCGCCTCGAGGTAGATTCACTTGACCTGCGCGGTGGTGCGGGCCGAGGCCAAGGCTTTGCGATAGCACGACGAGGAATGTCGCCGGCGGGATTCTGGTCTGCCTCGGCCCGCCGTTAGCAGCCCGTTGAAAAAGTCCCTACTGCGGCGCAGCGTGCTGCGGTGATGCTGCGTCGCGCTCGGAAAGCTGTGCTCAGCGGCCAGGAAGGCCGCACCCCGCTGCGAAGGCTCCGCAGGAGCCTTCACTACGAGCGCTTCGCGCTCTAACGCGGGGGCCCCTGCGCAGCTTTCTGTCGCGCTCCTTGCCCCACCTAGCACGCTGCGCCTCGCGACGGGAATTTTTCAACGGACTGCTAGGCTTTGTCTGAACGAGGAATCGGCAGAGCCGCTCGCGCGAGTCCGCGGTTGGACTTCGGACTTCGCAAGCTTTTCGACTAGGCTCGCGCTCCATGTCCCCGACCACGGTCTCGCCCTATCTCGCCGCGCTCGCTCAGCAATATCCGACTTCCCACGCGGCGATGGCGCGTATCTCGAGCCTGCGCGCCCTCTTGACCCTGCCCTCGCCGACGATCCACGTGGCCAGCGACGTGCACGGCGAGCACGTCAAGTTCCGGCACGTCGTCAACAACGCGTCGGGCAGTCTGCGGCCGCGGCTGGCACGGATCTTCGAAGGCCGACTCGACGAGGCGGCGCAGGGCGAGCTCTTGAATCTCGTCTACTACCCGCGCGAAACCTGGCGGAAGCTCACGGCGAAGGACGACTCCGAGACAGCGCGGCGCGCGCTGCTGCGGCGAGTCCTGCCGCTCGCCATCGAGGTGATCCGCGATCTCGCGCGCGGCTACAGCCTCGAGCAGTTGAAGCGCATCCTGCCCGATCCCTTCGACGAATTGTTCCTCGAGCTGATCTTCGCGCGCGAGCTCGAACGCTCCTCCGAGTTCCTGGACGCCTTGACGATGCCCTTCCTGCGCGAAGGCCGGGATCACGAGCTCATCCGCATGACCGCCCACGCCGTGCGAGATCTTTCCGTCGGCGAATTGATCGTCGCGGGCGATCTCGGCGACCGCGGGCCGCGGATCGACAAGGTGATCGAGCACATGATGCGCCAGCATGCCTGCCGGATCACCTGGGGCAACCACGATGCATCGTGGATGGGCGCCTGTCTCGGCCAGCCGGCCTTGATCGCGACGGTGCTGCGCGTCTCGCTGCGCTACCGGCGACTTTCGCAGCTCGAGGAGGGCTATGGGATCACCATGGCGCCGCTCGAGCACCTGGCCGCGACCCTGTACAAGGACGATCCCGCCGAGCGTTTTGCTTGCAAGGGCGAAGGATTGCGCGATGCGCTGACCATGGCGCGCATGCAAAAAGCCGCGGCGATCCTGCAGTTCAAGCTCGAGGGCCAGACCATCGCGCGCCATCCCGAATGGGCGATGGACGATCGCGCATTGCTGAAGCGGCTCGACCTGCGCGCGGGAACGGTCGACGTCGACGGCAAGCAACACGCGCTGCTCGACACGCGCCTCCCCAGCATCGATCCCGCCGATCCGCACCGCCTTTCACCCGAGGAGGAAAAATGCCTGGCGCGGATCCGCCAGTCCTTCATGACCTCGAGCAGCCTGTGGAAGCACATGCACTTCGTTACCAGGCACGGCGCGATGTGGCTGCGGCGCGACCCTGCGCTGATCTTCCACGGCTGCGTTCCCGTGGACGAAAGCGGCGAGATGCTGTCCCTGGTCGTCGACGGAGAAGCGCGCCGCGGCCGCGCCTTGTTCGACGCTCTCGAGCGCGTGGTGCAGCGCGCGTTCAAGGACAAGCGCGAGGCCGATCTCGATCACCTGTGGTACCTGTGGACCGGGCCCTTGTCGCCCTGCTTCGGCAAGGACCGCATGTCGACCTTCGAGACCTACTTCGTCGCCGACAAGGCGGCGCACCACGAGAACAAGAACGCGTATTTCAAGCTGATCCACGAGGCGGGCTTCTGTCGCCGCGTGCTCGCGGAATTCGGGGCCGATCCCGAGCACGGCCTGATCGTCAACGGCCACGTGCCGGTGCGGCCGGAGAAGGGCGAGAAGCCGCTGAAGTCCGGAGGAAATGCCGTGACCATCGACGGAGCCTTCGCGGCGGCCTACGGGGACCGCGGTTACTCGCTTGTGCTAGACGCCGCGCGAATCTACCTCGCGCAGCACCACCACTTCGCGTCTGTCGACGAAGCCGTGGTCGAAGGTCTCGACATCATTCCCAGCGTGTCCGACATCCAGGTGCACGAGCGGCCACGCACGGTGGGGGACACGGAGCAGGGCGAAGAGTTGCGGGCGGAGATCGAAGTGCTCGAGGACCTGCTGCGCGCCTACGCCGACAATCAGGTGCTCGAGCGGGCGTGAGCTACCAGATACCCGGAACCAGACGCTTCGTGCGCTTCGCGTAGTCCTCGTAGGCCGCGCCGAAATGCTGGCGCAGCATGCGCTCCTCGCGCGAAAGGCGCAGCGCGAACATCAGCGTGAAAGCGACCAGCATCGCCGGCCCCGCGATCCAGTTCGCGAGCAGCAGGGCCTGGGCGATCGCGTGGCAGAAGATCGCCGCATACATGGGGTGGCGGAGCCTGGAGTAGACGCCGGAGGTGATCAGGCTGTGGCGCTCGCGCAGCTCCAGGCTGACCGACCAGTTCGTGCCGAGGTCGGCGTGCGAGCGATGGAACAGCCACAGCCAGACCGCGATGAGCGCGAGGCCACAGGCCAGGGCCCAGGGCCGCAGCGGGTAGTCGGCGAAGGCGAGCCAGGGCGTCGCGAGGTACAGGAGCGGCAGCAGGAGGCCTCCGATTCCGACCAGGGCGAACAACACGCGCTCGAGCTTCCCCTTGTGACTCTGGACGACCTTGACGGTCTTGCCACGCTCGATGTGGGGCGCGCGCATCGCGATGCTCGCCGCGAGCGCGACGAGGAAGGGGATCGCGCCGAACCAGGGGTTCATGAGCGGGCTGTTGTATCACCGCTTCGAAGGCCCACGGGGCTCCCGAGTCGCCGACTTGCACAGGGGAAGTCGCTCGAGCCGCATTGGATGGTGGAGAGAACCGCCGGGCTCCCGTAGGATCGTGGGTCTTGGACCGCGCTCTCTGGCCAACATCATGACGAGCACTCGCATCAGCGTTGTACTGCCGGTGTACAACGAGAACCTCAACATCGAGGCTTGTCTGCGCGGGCTCTGGAAAGCGCTCGAGCCCCACGAGCACGAGATCCTCGTCTGCTACGACTTCGACGAGGACAAGACCCTGCCGGTGATCGCCGCGATGGCGGACCGGCCGCCGACCGTCCGCCTGGTCAAGAACGAGTTCGGACGCGGCGCGGCCAATGCCCTGCGCGCGGGATTTCAGGCGGCGACCGGCGACGTGATCGTGACGACCATGGCGGACCTCTCGGATCCGCCCGAGCTCATCCCGGCGATGGCGGAAAAGATCCGCCGCGAGAAGGCCGCGGTGGTCAGCGGCTCGCGCTACGTGAAGGGTGGATCGCAGAAGGGCGGGCCCCTGTTCAAGCGCATCTGCTCGCAGACCGCGAGCTTGACGCTCAAGTGGATCTCGGGCCTGTCCACCCACGACGCGACGAGCAACTTCCGCGCGTACAGCCGCGATTTCATCGAGGGAGTGCGCATCGAATCGAAGCAGGGCTTCGAGATCGCGCTCGAGCTGACCGTGAAGGCTCACCTCCAAGGGCGCAAGGTCGCCGAGGTGCCCAGCAGCTGGACCGATCGCAGCGCGGGCGAGAGTCGCTTCCAATTGTGGAAGTGGGCGCCCAACTACCTGCGCTGGTACTGGGAAGCGATGGCGGCGCCGGTGTTCGTGTGGATCGCCTTCGCAGCCATGCTCGCGGCCGCGTTCGTCTTCGTCGCGCGCTATTCGAGCTCCATGCCGCTGTGGGACGACCTGGAATGGTCGCCCTACGTCGATTCCTCGGTGACGCCGAGCGCGAAGTGGTGGTGGTCGAACTTCAACGAGCACCGCATCCCCCTGCCGCGCGCCTTTTTCCTGGCCCTGGTTCGCACTTTCCACGACATCCGCTCGGGGATGTACTTCGACGTCGGCCTGCTCGGCGCGGTCGCCTTCGCGATGATCCTGCTGGCGCGCAAGCTGCGCGGCCGCACCAGCTACTCCGACGCGTTCTTTCCGTTGCTCTGGCTGACCTGGGGCAACTGCGACAACCTGCTGATGATGCATCAGATCTCGCTGATCGTGCCCAGCGCGATCACCTGCGCGTTGCTGATCATGTTCACCGCGACGCCAGAGCCGCCGTCGTGGAAGCGCAGTCTCGCGATCGGTCTGTGCCTCTTCTCGCTGCCGCTGTGCGGAGCGCCTGGGCTGACGCCCGCTCCGGCGATCATCCTCTGGTTGTGCTACGCGGGCTGGCGGCTCGTCCGTTCGGATGCGCCGGGAGCGCGAGCGAGCGGGCGGGTCCTGCTGGCCTTCGCTGTCGCGACGGTGGCGCTGATCGGATTCTATTTCTACGGCTTCGTGAATCCCGGCCGCGCGGTCTACGCCAAGAGCTCGCTGGAGGCGGTGCGCCAGGCCTGGATGTTCGTGTCGCTCGGCTTCGGTCCAGGGGCGCGCGAGTACTGGCCCTTCTCGGGCTGGCTCACGGGAGCGGTCATGGTCGCGGGCGCCTGGATCCTGCTGCTCGCCCTGCGCAAGCGGCCGGAGGAGCGCTATCGCGCAGCGGGACTGGTGGCGATCGCCGCGGGAATCTTCTCGATGGCCTTGAGCACGGGCATCGCGCGCGGCGGGGTCTACGAGTGGGCAGGCTTCGCGACGCGCTACGTGACCCTGCCTTCGCCGCTTTTGTGCTGCGTGTACTTCGCCTTCTGCCTCTACGCCCCGGCTGCGGTCGGGCAGTTCGTGCGCGTGTCCCTGTTCTCGATCCTGCTCTTGCTCGTGTTCTTCAACGTGCAGTACGGAGCGAACTACGGCGAGCGGCGCGCTGACGACACGCAGGCCTTCTGCAAGGACATCCAGGCCGGTCTGACGGTCAGGCAGCTCGCGGTGTCGCACTGGAAGAACTTCTACAACACGCCGGGGGACTTCGAAGCGCGCCTGGAGACGATGCGCAAGTACCACTTCGGCCCGGTGGCCTTCGCGAAGCCGACACAGGACATGAGGCGGCTGCGGATGTTCAAGACCCAGCCGATGCTGTGGAACACGCCGCTGGCCGGTCAGCGCAAGCTCGAGGACGACACGCAAGTGTTGATGGTGCCGCCGGAGTGCGAGGTCCACTTCACGGTCTCGCGCGGCTCGACCCGCGTCAGCGGGCGCTTCGGCGTCGTTCCGGCGGCCTATGAAGTCGCGGGGAGCGGGGGCGTGCGCTTCACCATCGAATACCGCCAGATCGCGCGTCCGGAGCTGGTGATCTTCGAGCGCGTGCTCGTGCCGAAGGACGTGGAGGCTGACCGCGGTTACCAGAGCTTCTCGGTCGATCTGCCTCAACCCGCGGAAGGGGCACTCGTGCTGCGCACTTCCTTCGGTGGCCGAGACAACGACAAGCGCGCTTTCAGCTTCTGGACCGAGGTCGAGATCCAGTAGTACGGAGTCAGGTGAATTCGTCCGGAGTCGTGAGGGCTCCCGGCGCACCGCGAAGCGGCGCGCAGGGAGCCCTCACGACTCCGGACGAATTCACCTGACTCCCGAGCAGTCCGTTGAAAAAGTCCCGTCGCGAGGCGCAGCGCGCTGCGGTCAGGCAAGGAGCGCGACAGAAAGCTGCGCGGAGGCGGCCTTCCTGGCCGCTGAGCACAGTTTTCCGAGCGCGACGCAGCATCACCGCAGCGCGCTGCGCCGCAGTAGGGACTCTTTCAACGGGCTGCTAGATCTTCCCGGCGAGCACCTGCTCCTGCACCCAGGGAATCACTTCCTCGAGGATCTCCTCGAGCTGCGTCGTCGCCTCGAAGCCCAGCAATCGCTTCGACTTCGACACATCCGGCACGCGCAGCTGCACATCGTGCGCAAACGGCTCGTCGCTCACGACCCGGAACGGCACGCCGGGCTTGAGCTTCTTCCAGATCAGCTCCGCCAGCTCGAGCACCGTCGTCGAGCGCGCCGTCGAGATATTGAAATCCTCGTTGAGCGCCGCCGGGTGCTCGATGCACACGCGAATTCCGCGCGCCAGATCTCCGCCGTACGTGTAGTGCCGAACCTGCTTGCCATCGCCGAGGATGTGCAGCGGATCCTGGTCCTTGAGGATCTTCTGCACCAGATCGGGCACGACGTGGCTCATCGCGAGCTTCACGTTCCCCGACCAGGCCTCCGCCTCGCCGAGCGCGCGGCCTTCGCCGATGCCGACGCAGTTGAACGGCCGCACGATCGTGTAGGGCAGGTCGTACTGCTCGTGCGCGCCCTTGGTGAAGTACTCGGTCGCGAGCTTCTGGAATCCGTAGGTCGACAAGGGCGGCGGCGAGCGCAATTGCGCGCCCTCCGGCGTCGGGAATTCATTGGCGCTCTCGTAGACCATCGACGAGGAGAGCACCGTGATCTTCTTCAAGACGCTCTTCTGCTTGGCCCAGATCGCCGCGTCGAAGGCCGCCGCGGTGATGCGCTCGTTCTCGGCGATCAGGTCGTAGGCGTACTTGTGGAAGTAGGAGATGCCGCCGATCATCGCCGCGCAGGCGACGAAGTGGTCGCAGCCCTCGAGCAGCTTCTTCAAGGCCTCTCCGTCCTTGGCGTCGAGCTCGTGCAGCTTGTAGCGCGGATGCTTGTCGTAAGACTTCGCGACGCGCCCGTACTTCGAGAAATTGTCGACGCCGATCACCTCGTGGCCGTGCTCGAGCAGCTCGGCGACCAGGTATCCCGCGATGAATCCGTTCGCTCCCGTAACCAGAGTCTTCATATGATCGTCATGCCGTTCTTGGTCGCATTCCAGATGTCGATCACCGGCTTCGAGCCGAAATCCATCGACTTGTACATCGTGTGCGGAGCGCCGATGAAGAGCACGTCCGAGCGCGCGATCGTCTCCTCCAATGGCGTGAAAGCCGGATCGGGGAGGAAGGGATCCGAGCAGAGCACCTCGCGGCACTCGACCATCAGGCTCTTCTTCAACTTGAAGGACAGCGAGTCGCGTCCGTCGTCGGAATCGGCCTTGAACGTCATGCCCAGGATGCCGACCGTCATCTTCGAGAGGTCGAAGCGCTGCCGCGCGCGGCGCACGATGTAGTTGGGCAATCCCTCGTTCACCAGCATCGCGGCATGTCCGAGGAACAGCGCGTTGTTGTTGAAGCAGGAGAGCTGCATCGTGTCCTTGAACAGGCACGGCCCCGCGGCGAATCCGGCGCGCGGGAATTCCCTGGCGCGCGGATAACGGTCGGTCATCGCCTGGTGGATCTTGTAGAAGTCGATCCCGTAGTCGTTGGCGATCATGTAGAACTGATTCGCCACCGCGAACTGGATGTAGCGCCAGGAATTGTTGTAGAGCTTGGCCAGCTCCGCGGCGAGCGGCTCGAGCGGGATGATCCAAGGCGTCAGGCCCTTGAACAATTCCTCGGCGCGGCGCTGCGCGCGCTCGTTGCAGCCGGAGATGATCTGCGGGAGCGCGGCGATCTCCTTCAGCGCGAAACCCTCGGCGACGCGCTCGGGGCAGAAGGCGACGTCGATGTCGAAGCCTTCGGTGACCAGGGCCTTGGCCATGCGCTCGGTGGTGCCCGGATAGACCGTGGAGCGCAGGATCAGGAGCTGACCCGAGCGCAGGTGCGAGCGATCCTCGTCGATCAGGTCCTTGTACACCTCGAAACGCGGATTCAAGTGCTCGTCGAGCGGCGTGCCGATCACGGTGATCACGACTTCCGCGTCGCTGATCACGTTGGGATCGGTCGTGGCGCGGAAATTCCCCGAGGCGAGCACCTGGGGCAGGAGCTCGTCAGCGCCCTCGTCGGCGAAGGGCATCACGCCCTCGTTCGCCATGGCGACGCGCTGGGTCGAATTGTCGACCGCGACTACTTTTTTCCCGGCGCGCGCGAAAGCCAGCCCCAGCGGCAAGCCGACGTGCCCGCAACCTCCGATGATGACGATGTCGACCACGTCCGAATGCGCTCCTCTAGGAACCGAGCTCCAGTGCCAAGAGGCGGCGCGCGATGCGCTGGGCTGCTACCAAGAGCCCCAGGAGGCGAACCAAGGTACGGTGTCGTGCGAATCTTGCAAGCGCGCAAGACACGTTGTCCGCTCGATAGCTCCCGACCCTGCCGCAGCCGCGTCCGGGGGGCCTGACTCGCTACCATGCGACCCGTGAATCGGGCCCTGAGTGCGATCGTGCTCCTGGCGTTCGCCGTGCGGGTCTGGGGCATCCACTTCGGCCTGCCGCTGACGGTCTGTCGCCCTGATGAAAATCTCGTCGTGCAGCCCGCGCTCGAGTACTTCGGCGGCGATTTCGACCCGCAATTCTACGCTTACGGGACATTGGGGTCGTACCTGCTGCATGCCTTGATGCGCGTGCAGTTCTGCTTCGAATACCTGCGCGGGAATTGCCCGGACACCCAGACATTCGTCCGTGCCGCCCTGGTCGATCCCGGTCACTGGTACCTGGTCGCGCGCTGCCTCGGGATGGCCGCGGGTGTCGCGACGATCTGGGTGGTCCATCGCCTTGCCAGTGAGCTCGGCGGCCGCACGGCCGGGCTGTGCGCGGCCTTCCTGCTCGCCCTGTGCTTCCTGCACGCGCGCGATTCGCATTTCGGGACCCTCGACGTGTTGGCGACGCTGTTCACCACCAGCTCGGTGTGGCTTGCGATCGCGGCGCTGCGCACGGGGAAGTTGCGCACGCTCTTGTTCGCGGCCCTGTGCGGCGGTCTCGCGGCGGCGACGAAGCATGGGGGAGGCCTGGCCCTGCTCTCCGTGCTCGCCGCGAGCCTGGTGCAGCAACCGATCGGGTGGCGCGCGCGAGCGTCTCGCTTCGCGCTGGTCGTCCTCGTCGGCACGCTCGCGTTCTTCGCGGCCATGCCCTATGCGGCCTTGAATTCCACGGCGGTGCTCGCGGCGCTGCGCACGGAGTCGGAGCACCTCGCGCAGGGCGGCGGCCTCGATCTCGGCCCTGGTTGGTGGCGGCACCTGAGCTTCACCCTGGCCCATGGCATGGGCCTGCCCCTGCTCGCCGCTGCGCTGGTCGGGGCGTGGGTGCTCGTGCGCGGCTCGCGTCCGCGCGCCCTCGTGTTCTTCGCTTTTCCGCTGGTCTACTTCGCGCTAGCCGGCAGCGGCCGCACGGTGTTCGTGCGCTACATGCTGCCCTTGACTCCGATCCTGTGCGTGCTCGCGGGACTCTTCGCGGCGCGTTTCGGCGAGGCGCTGCGCGCGCGCGGCGGAGCGCATGCCGGGCTTGCGACCGCGGGTCTCGTCGCGTTGCTCGCCGCACTTCCCGCCTGGTCGCTGCTGCAGTTCGACCGGCTGCTCGCTCGAGCGGACACGCGACTCGAGGCCCGCGCGTGGCTGATCCAGAACGCTGCGCAGGGCTCGAGCGTCGCGCAGCCGCCGGGTTTCGCGCGCACGCAGTTGCCCGCGGACCTGGAGACCCGCGAACGGGCTTTCCAAGCCTGGTCCAAGCTGACCAGCGATCGTTCGATCGCGGCACGCATGGAGCGCATGCGCGTGCCGCCGCTGCAGGAGCTCGAGGGGGCTGGCTATGGGACCCGGCGCTGGATCGAGCAGCGCAACGCCTTTGCAGGCGATGGCGGCGCGCCCTCCGCCGAGCCCGACTACGTAGTCGTCAGCGCCTCGCCGCTCGCGCTCTTCGATCCGCCGACTCCGTCAGGCCTGGCGCGCGTTCTTTCGGAGCGTTACGCACTCGCCGCGAGCTTCGTTGCGAGCGACGCGCAGGCCGTGGCGGAGAGCTACGATCCGCTCGATCAGTTCTACCTGCCTTACAGCTCCTTCCGCGGCGTCGCGCGGCCGGGCCCGAACCTGGAGATCTGGGCGCGCAAGTGACGCGTGGGCCGACTGCGCGCAGTGCCGACCGTGTCCCCGCGTCGCAAGTGACGCGTGGGCCGACTGCCCGCACCGCTGACCAGTCCCCGCGCTTCAGCGCCGGCGATAGACCTGGATCGCCGGACCGAAGCTCGACGCGGCGAGCAGGCGCTGCCAGAACGGGCGCTCGATGCCGCTCGACTCCTGCCACCACAGGGCGCGCGGGTTGCCCTGCTCCTCGTACGGAACGAAGCTCGCGACGCGGTTCGCGATCGCTCCAAGGGCGGCCTTGATGCGTTGCTGGTTTCCCGGCAGCTCGCTGGAATCCGCGAAGGAACCCTCGGCGATCAAGGTCCAGTCGAGATCGAGCAGGGCCTTGTTCTCATCCTGTCTGAGCTTCTCCGCGAAGCCTGGATCGAGCGTCGGCAGCCAGCCCATCCGCCACGCCGGCGCGAGCCCCGACTGGGGGCCGAGACCGAGCTGATAGTAGGTCCACGGATAGATCCACGCGCCGACGCGCAGCTCCTCCGCCGTGAAGGGCAGGGGAACCGACGGATCGTGGACCAGCGGCAGATCGAGCCGCGGCGTCATCAGGATGGTTTCCGCGCGAGGGTCGGCGTTCGCGGAGAGCCAGCGCGCGGCGAGGGTCGCCGTGTCGGGCGAGCTCAACAGGCGGACCAGCTTGATCGAGGACCAGACCGGAAATGCGAGGACGCCGAGGGCGAGCAACGAAGACGCGGCGATGCGCGAGCTGCCGCTCGGAATCCCATGAAGGAGCGACGACAATCCCCAGGCCGCGATCAACGCCAAGCAGGGCAGCATCGGAATCACGAAGCGCTCGTAGCTCGCATCGTAGAGGCCGACCACGATCAGATACGGCAGGACGAAGCTCGCGACCACGATCACGCTGGCGCGCAGCTCGGGAGCCAGGCCGCGAAGTCGCGCCGCGCCCATCAACAGGAAAGGCAGCGCGAGAGCGAGCAGGCCGAGCAGCGCCGGCTCGTAGGACCACAGAGTCCATCCGATCACGCCGAATCCGCGGCCATGGATCTTGTCGAGATGGAAGGCGTGACAGCCCAGGCGGAAAATGGATTGCTCCTCCTGCACGCCGATCGGCGCGACCTTGGCGGACTCGAACAGGAAGGGCAGGAAGGCGATCGCGCTGGCGGCGACCAGCAGGGCGGGCAGGGCGAGCTTCAGCTGTCCGCGGATCCCTTGGCCACGCGAGCGGATGGCGTGGGCCGCGGCCAGGGGAAGCAGGGCGGCGATTCCGTTGTGGAGCGAGCCGACGGAAAGGGCCGCGAAGATTCCCGCGACGGCGTAATCGCTCCAGCTCCCGCGCCGCACCAACCGCACGCAGGCCCACAGGGTCAGCGTGATGAACAGGGTCACCAGCACATGTGGCCTGCCCTGGGCCGAAAACAGTCCGTGCAGCAAGCTCGTGGCGAGTAGCGCGGCCGCGAACAGCGACCAGCCCGCGCTCAAGAACTCGCGCGCGAGCAGGAACAGCGTCGGCACGCAGGCTACTCCCGCGATGGCGATCAAGAGCCGCGGGCGCAGACTCTCGCTCGAGGCCCGCTCCAGATGATCGTCGAGCGCGGGCCCGCTCGCCTTGGGCGCAGGCAGGGCCATCAGGATGCGCGAGACCAGGTGCGGGTACTTGGTGTAGTCCGCGTGCCGATGCGCCGCCGCTCCGCCATCCGCGATCAGCTTGGGCTGGAGCAGGAAGGCGTTGTCCGGCTCGGCGAGGTGCGGCAGTCCAGAACCGGCGCCGAGGAGACGCGCGAGGAGCGTCAGAGCGGTCAGCGCGAGCAGAGCCAGGAGGCTCGTGCGCGAACTGGAGGGTCGAGACTGCATCGGTTGAATATACCCGACGCGCCAGCCGTCCCCCTTCGTCGCGGGGGGCTTCGACTCGCTACTCTCGTCGGATGTTCCGGAAGTTCCGCGGCGAGTGGCTCGCGTGGGTGCTCTTGTGGTGGGCCGCGCGCGGGCTCCTGCTCCTGTCCTTTGCCGACGTGTTCGGCTACGGCGAGGAACCGGAAGTCGCCTGTGCGGGCAAGGCGATTCGCGATGGGCTCGGACTCGCGCACCACCAGCTCGCGTATCGCTACTTCGAGGGCGGGGGCTTCGTCGTCAGCCATCTCGACGCCCTCGCTTTCTCGCTGTTCGGCGAGAGCCTGCTCGCGATCAAGCTCGTCGCCCTGGCGATCGGCTCCGCGATGCTGGCCGTCGGCTGGCGACTGGCCGAGCGCCTGGGCGGTCGCAACGCGGCGCGCGTGCTCGCGCTGCTGCTCGTGTTCGCGCCGGCGAGCGCGCAGAAGCTCTCGCTGCTCGCGCTCGGCAGTCATTTCCAATCGCTGCTGTTCCTCGCGCTGGTGCTCGACGCCGCGACGCAGATCATCGCCCTGCGCGATCAGCGGCCCTGGACGTGGCTGCGACTCGGGCTGGTCGCGGGCTTTGGCCTGTACTTCTCCTACCAGCTCGCGCTGACCCTTGCGGTCTGCGCTGTCGCCCTCGCGACCTGCCTGCGCGGCGAGCTGCTGCGCAAGGCGACCTGGCTCGGCGCCCTCGGTTTCGCGATCGGCGTCTCGCCGCTGTGCTGGATGGCCGCGCAGGTGGGCAGCGACGTTTTCGACATCCACGGCGCGAACGTCGGCGTCGAGGTCGGGGCCGCGAAGCTCGACGTGCTGCGCGAGTTCTTCGCCTCGATCTTCACCCAGCGCAGCGTTCTGGATTGGATCGGGTTGGTCGCCCTTTGCGCGTCGCCGATGCTCGGGTTCCTGGCGCTCCAGGCTTCCTGCCCGCGCAGCCTGCGCATCGGAGCGTGGATCGTCCTCGCCCACATCGGCCTGTTCCTCGCCGCCTACCTCGCCAGCGGTTTCACCGTGGGCCGCGTCTACCACTACTTCGTGCTCAATCGACTGATGCCGCTGTGCTGGCTCGCGGCTTTGTTCACGGCGCTGGGCGCGATCGCGGCGTGGACGTCGTCCGTCCGCTGGAAGCAGCGACTCGCCGGTGGGCTCGTCGCGATCCTCGCGCTCTGCGGCCTCGTCGATCTCGGGCGCATGGTGCGCGACGCGGTCTCCGTGCAGACGGCGACTCCGCTCGCGAGCTTGCCGGCCGTGAACTTGAAACGCCTCGCCAGCACCCGGGGCTATCTGTACCCCGTATATCTTCGCGCGATCTCGCCGCACATCGCGGGCAGCAGCGCGGACAAGCTGCGCGTGTTCCTGCGCTTCCACGAGCCGCCTGGTGACCAGGCATTCCTGCACGAGGGCATCGCGGGCGGCCTGTACACCGACGCCTCGAAGACCCTCGAAGAAATCCAGCGCGAGATCGCCGGCGCGGGAATCGCGGATCCGCGCGGCTTTTATCTCGGCCTGGGCCTGTTCCTGCGCGCCACCCATTCGCGCGAGATCGCCGCCCGCGTGCACGACGTCGAGTCGGAGCCCCCGGCGGTCCGCGACGCCTTGATCGAGGCCATCGGCCGCATGGGCATCGGAATGGTCGCCACCGAGGACCGAGTCGCGCGCGAAGTCGAGCTGGGCCTGGCGGCGAATCTGCCCGAGGCCTACTTCGTCGGTGTCGGCCGGCGCATGGTCGCCGTGCACGGCAACCTCGCCCTGCCTCACTACTTCGACATGACCTGTGGACCCTGGAGGCTGGTACGCGAGCGCGGCCTCGACTTCGCCCGCGCTCAACCTGCTCACGTCGCGGCGGCGCTGCTGCGCGGCTACCAGGAGTAGTGCACGAGGTATTTCACGGTCGCCTCGCCGTCCGCCGGGACCTTGACGCGGAACTCGATCTTCTGGCTGCTGGTCTTCGTGAAGGACGTCTCGCAGTCGCGGATTTCCCAGTTCACCCAGCGGTAGAGGTTCTCGACCACGCGGAACTCGACTTCTTCCTGCTTGTGGTTGCGGAGCTTGATCTCGAAGGACTCGTCGACCCACTGCGCGTTCGTGTCGACCTTGAAATCCGTGCGTGTGCGCTCGCCGACCAGGTCGAAGGCATTGCCGGTATAGATGCGCAGCAGCTCGTCCTTCGGCGTGTGGTCGATCGTGTTCTCGCCGGTGAACTCCAATTGCTGGTCGTCGCCCTGGCGGTAGAAGCGCACGCGCCCCTTCGGCAACGGGATCCCCAGTCCCTGAGCCGCCGAGTTCTTGAACTCGCGCATCACCCAGACCTTCTTGTTCATCTGCGTGCCGTAGTTGGGCTCGGTGCGCAGGCCTACGGGATCGTACCCGTTCCATTGGTTGGGATCGATCGCGGCGCCGTCGTACACGTAGAGCCGCTGCGAAGGCACCTTCGCCGCGCGCACGAACTCGACCTGCTTGGTTTCCGCGTCGCGCAGCGTCGAGGTGCGCGCCAGCGTATAGAGGTGGTACTCGTCGAAGCTCTTCTCGGTGACCACCGCGTCCATCTCGTTCGACTTCATGGCGGCGAGGCGCGAGAAGGATTCCGCGCGGACGGTCAGCGGCAGGATCTTGTTGACGTCGCCGGCGAGCAGCTTGATGCGCGCATCATCGAAGGTCTTGCCACTCTTGTTGGCGATCGTGATCCAGCCGACGATGTCGAGCAGGTCGCCCTTCTCCGGCGAGACGATGTTGTAGTCGGCGTGCCAGCTCATGCCGCCGGTCACGTAGGCGAGCTCGACGGGCATCGTCGCCGGCGCATCGGTCTCGATCAGCCAGTCCAGGCGCGGCTTCAGGATCGTGTCGTCCTTGAGCGAGGGGAAGACCGGGATGCCCGGCAACTGGAATTGCAGCGATCCGTCGACTTCGATCACCGGTTGACCGTCGGGCTGGTACTGCGGATTGCCGTAGATGTCGAAGGCGGGCGGGAGATAGCCGCTGCGCACGATGCGGCCCTTGATGCGCACCACGGTGAGGTCCGGCCGCTCGCGCGTGAAGTCGATCGTCTGGCCCTCGTAGAGGTCGAGCAGCCGCTGCTGGGTGATCGGATCGTTGCGGTAATTCTGCTCGAGGATCTGCAGGCGGTGAGTTCCGGTCGGATCGCGCAGGATCACCGAATCCGGCTCGAGATGGGCCGTCATGCCGGCGTAGCTCAAGGAGTTGACGCCCTGCTTCAGCGCGAGCGGGATGACTTCGCGGACCACGGCGAAGTCCTGGTTGTAGATGGTCAGCGCCGGTCGATCGTTCGGCGCGGCCGCGGTCGCGCCGGGCGGAGTCTGGGGAACGGAGGGTGCCGCGGCCGTGCATGCCGCGCAGAAAAAAATGCTCGTGATCATGATCGTGCTCCTGGCCATTCGGTGTTCCCGCTTCAACGCCGCGGGGAGGCGCAATCTTTGTTCCGGTCGAGCGGGAAAGCTCTTACTCCCTCGAGAACTTCAGGCCAGCCAGGCGCAGCGTCACGGCCGAGCCCTTCTGGAACTCGAAGTCGAGCTTGCAAGGCGTCGGGCCGACGGGCAGCAGAAAATTGTTCCTGCCCTGGGGCTCGAGCCGCGCGACGCTCAGGAATTCCGGTCCCTTCCACTGGAGCAGCTCGAGACCCTCGGCGCTGAAGGCGATGAGGACGTGCGCCGGCCCTCTCTCGTGCTCGAGGGAGAGCAGCACTTCGAGCCGACCCCTGCGCGCCAGGCTGCCGACCGCGGCCACGCTCTTGAAGGCGCCGTGCGCCGCGAGCTGCTCAGGCCAGGTCGAGCGGATCGTGGTTTCGGGCAGGCCTGCCGCGATGCGCTTCGTCATGTGCTTGCGCAGCGGCTCGGGATCGTCCTTCGCGATGGCCTGGACGATCTCGACGGCTCTGCTGCTCAACTCCACGGCGTCCGCTTTCCAGGCGAGCTTCTCGCTCACACCGAGTTGATCGAGGAGTTTCTGGCCTTCGATCCCCGCGACCAAGACGCCCGGAGCGGCGCGGATGACGACGCTGCCCGCGCTGCTCTGGAACGTCCCCGCGCAAGCCGCCGACTGCTCGGAAGTCAGGATCTCGTTCTTCGGGAGCGGGATCGGGAGCGGTCGATGGAACAGCAGGCTCTCCAGATTGTCCGCGATCTCACCCAGGTTCTGGTCGCCGCGGTTGCACAGGAGGGCGATGCAGCAGCCTTCCGCCGGGTAACGGCGGAATTCCGACACGAACCCGCGCACGCTGCCGGCGTGCGACTGGCTCGGAGTGCCGTTGACCGCGCGTGCGATCCTCCAACCGAGTGCGTAGCCGTCCTGGATCGGCTCGAAGAGCTCCTTCCTATGGTCTGCGTCGAGCAGCTGACCGTCTGCGAGGACGCGGTCCCACTTGAGCAGGTCGGCGACACTGGTGACGATGCCGCCCATGCCGCGGTACTGGTATCCATAGGAAGAGTAGGGGTGCTCGAGCGCGCGCCTGTCCTCTCCCTGATAGGCCGACCCTACCGCGTCGCGATCCGTGCCGAGGTCCGCGTCGCCGGTGAAGCCCGTGTCGTTCATCCCGGCCGGAGCGAAGAGCTCGCGCTCGAGGTAGGCGGTGTACGAACCTCCGCTCGCGCGCTCGATCACGCCAGCGAGCAGGGCGTATCCGCCGTTCCAGTACTCGTACTTCGAGCCGGGCGTGCTGGTCGGCCCCGCGCCGAGGTAAGCGATAACCGCCTGCTGCAGATCCTCGCCGCGGCCAGCACCCTGGCTGCGCGGGATGCCCGAGGTGTGGGAGAGCAGGTGCCGCAGCGTGATCTTGCGCGAATGCGCGGGCACGCCCGGCAAGCGATCCGCGATCGAATCGTCTAGCCCCAGGGCTCCCTGCTGCGCGAGCTTGACCACCGCCGTCGCCGTGAAGGATTTCGTGATCGAAGCAATCTCGAACAGTGTGTTCGCGTCGTTGGGTCGATTCGCCGCGAAATCGGCGAAGCCATATCCGCCGCTGATCAACACTTCGCCCTTCCTCGCGATCAGGACCGAGCCCGAGAACCCGCGGGTCGTGTAGTGCAGCAGCGCGTCGTCGAAGGCCTTTCGATCCGGCGCACTCGTCGCGAGCGGCGCGGCAAGCAACGCGAGCAGACCCGCAGCGATCGAAGTCCGCATCGAGGACCAGTGTACGGGTCGCGGCGCGCGAAATCTGAGAAGGGCCGGGCGAAGTAGGTAGCTGCGTCCGCGCTCGCTTGTGAAGTCTCACCAGTGGGCCGAAGAGTCGGCCGACCGGTGGCGTGCTTCTCGCACGGCTTCCCGTCGCTGCTGCATGAGCGCGTACACGATCATCGCCATCCTCGGGAGCATCCCCATGCTCCTGCTCGCGTACGTGGCGCGGCCGGACAACGGCAATTACCACTACTCCTTCCTGTTCCTCATCCCGATGCTCTGGGGCGTCGGCCTGGCGCGCAAGCCGCTGCACTTGCATCCCCTGCACTTCGCCATGTTCGCGGTGGCGCTGGTGCTGCACGACCTCGGAGCCCTGGGCTACTACACGAGGGAATTCGGCGGCCTGGCCTTCGACACCTACGTCCACTTCTATTTCGGTCTGAGCGGCGGACTGATGCTCGAGCGCGCCTTCCGTCTCGGTGTGCGCCTCGAGGGTTGGCAATTGCGGATCGGCGCGGTGATGTTCCTGCTCGGACTCGGGGCGATCCACGAGATCATGGAAGTCGCCAGCACCCTGGCGCTCGGGCCGAAGATGGGCATGTACAAGATGGCCAGCGCGGACGAGCTGGACACGCAGAAGGATCTGCTCTGCAACCTGGTGGGCGGTGTCACGGCCATCGCGCTGGTCGCGCTGCACTCCAGGACGCGTCTCCAGCAATGACCAGGCTCGCCTCGAATCAGATCGCCGCCCTGGGCTTCGTCGCGGTCTGCTTGATCGCCCTCGCCATCCTCGGACAGCTCGTGCCCGTGGAGGGCGTGATCGAATGGCTCGAAGGCCTCGGCGCCTGGGGCCCGATCGCCCTTGTCGGCGTGTTCATCGTCGCGAGCATCGCCCTCGTTCCCGGGCTGATCCTCAACATCACGGCCGGAGCCCTCTTCGGCGTGGTGGTCGGCAGCATCGCGGCCCTGGCCGGCTCGACCCTCGGCGCCATGGCCGCCTTCTTGATCGCGCGCACGGTGGGACGCAAGCGACTGGAGAAGTGGCTCAAGGGTGAGAAACGCGTCGAAGCCCTCGACGCCGCCGTCGCCCGCTCGGGTTTCAAAGTGGTGGTCGCGTCGCGCCTCTCGCCGGGAATTCCGTTCAATGTCCTCAACTACGCCTTCGGCGTGACGCGCGTCAGCTTCCGCGACTTCGCCCTGGGCTCCCTGATCGGGATGATCCCTTACCGCATCGTCTACGCCTACATCGGCTCGGTGCTCGGCAAGGCCGCGGGCGTGCGCAGTCCGCTCGGCGGCGACACTTCCCTGTTGGAATGGGTGCTGCTCGTCGGTGGCTTCGCGACCACGCTGGTCTTCGTCATCTGGGTCACGCGGATGGCGAAGGCGGTGCTGGCCGAGCCGGTGGAGGAGAGGGCTGGGGGAACTTCCTGAAGCTGCGGGGTGAACGGCTGTCGGCAAGCTTCGAATCGAGCGCGACGTGGGCTTCGGCGATGTCTGGCTCGGGTGGACCTTTTGGCGCGCACTTGCGCCCAACGAGTTTTCCCGAAGCAAGCTTCGCCGAGGCCTGAGTGGGTCGATCAGGCAGACTCACGGCGATAGCTGGAAGGCCCGCAATCACAGAATGGGCCTTGCGTGCCATGGCATTCCTCCTAACCTCGGAGGAAGATGTCGCGCCTTCACAACAAAGGGGCTCACCATGACTGTAGATTGCGGCCAAGAACTTATTGACTGCTGTAGGGAGGCCTATTCGGAGGAACCCCCTTTTGGGGTGGAAGTGCCAAGTCCTCGGGACACTTTGTCTGTAATGGCGCCTGCCAAGTCGAATACATGGCCTGCGTGGCCCTTCATGGGATTGAGAGCGCCTGTGTGCTTATCTTGGATCTTGGCGGGGCATGCCTTCAGTATCTCGCAGATCATCCGGGCCTTGTCATTGGGGCCATCGTTGTCGTGGCAGGCATTGCGATGATTGTCACCGCAGGGGCTGGGGGAGCTCTCGTATTGGTCGCTGCATAACTATGGCACACACAACAATCAAAGAAGTGTTCACGTTTCGCGAATTGACCAGGACGGACGATTCAGGGGCAACAACCACTGTTGATCTGATCATCGGCAACCCTGAGCCGCAAAAAGACCCGGTTTCCGGCGTTGAGTATTTCATCTGCTCCGTACAAATACTAGGGCTCCAGCCGGAAACCGCCGGAGCTCCTATTGAGACGGGGTTCAAGTTCTTAGACAGGAGAGGATTGGATCCCCTCGCCGCATTACTTGGTGCAGTCTATTCTGCCCGCGCTGTCCTCGATGCTAGTCCAGAGGGTTTGGCGGGTAAGCTCGTATGGAAAGACATGTTTCCGAATCCTGGATATGGTCTTCCCAAGATGGTCATTGAACTGACCGAATTTGTTCGTGCCAATTACATAAACTTCCCACCCGCGCAGCAAGCGATGTGGGATGGTCTACTGCAAGGTGTTCCCATTGCAAAAAATGGGATGGTGACGACTCCCTATCAACCGCTTAGCTGGGATGAGTTATTGGCGGCGCCCATCACAGCGCTGCAAGCCATGAGTGCAGCCGAGGCAGGGCTTTTCAACAGAATTGGCATTACCACGGTTGGGGAACTTGCCAATTATCTGCCGTTTCGCGTCGCCAACTCGATCAGGACGGCTGCAAATCCAACGAACGTACTTCTTGGCTAGTATGCGATGTGGCAGCCGAACCCCCTTCGGCGTCCACCGGGCTCCACGCCCACGCGCGGAGTGAATCTCTACACCTTCACTCAAAAGTAGATCACGCTCCTCCGCGTTGACCCCCGCGTTGGGCCGGAGCACAGAGCAAACGGCGCAAGGACGGCACGTCCAAGTCAGGTCCGACCAGCACGCGATCCGCCGCCGGCGAGCAAGAGGGCGATCGCGGCCGGTCTATTCCGAGCAACGGGTTCACCAGCGGGATGGATCCACGCCTACCTTACTTCACCGGCACGACGTCGTAAGCGCCTTCGCGCTCGACGTAGAAGAAGCAGGGCTCGCTGGCGTCGTTCGCCATCGTGTGCTTCGTGCCACCGGCGAGGGAGAAGAACGACCCCTGGGGCAAGCGCTTCTCGGCTCCCTCGACCACCAGGGTCAGCGTGCCCATGACGACCACGCCGCGATCGCCGTTGGTGTGGGAGTGCTCCTCCATCTTCGTTCCGGCGGGCCACATGTACATGACGCGGTGCGCACCCTTGTCCGTCTCACCCCACAGCGGCGCCTGCTGAGCGCCCTCGAGGTTGGCGATCGGTGTCCACTTCAATTCATTGAAGGCGATCATCGTCTTGCCCGTGATCTTGCCGGGCAAGGGCAGGGGCGGAGTCTGCACCGGCTTCTGCTCGGGCTTCGGTTGCGGGTCCTGGCTCACGGCGAGCGAGGGCAGGAGCGCCAGGAGCAAGCAGGGTGCGGTGAACAGCAGGGCGGATTGGAATTTCATGGGGGTCTCCTCGATCGGAGCCGCGCCGAGCATCCGGAACGGGTGCTCTTGAAAACGGCCGCGACCTGTTTCTCCGTAGGCGGGCCCCCCGAGCCCTTCAACCGAGCGTTTCAGAACCCGATTGGGACTTCAGCGCAGGATTCCGCGCCGCAGGGCGATCGCCACGGCCTCGGATTTCGAGTGGACGTGGAGTTTCTCGTAGATGCTGCGGATGTGGAAACGCACCGTGTCGATCGCGAGCCCGAGCTCCTTCGCGGCCGTTTTATAGCTGTGTCCATTCGCGAGCAGCACCAGGAGCTCGTGCTCGCGCGGGGTCAAGGCCGACTTCGCGTCACCGCGCGGCACGAAGCGCGTGAACATCGTGACCACCTTGCGCGCGATCTCCGGGCTCATCGGCGCGCCGCCGCCGACCAGCTCTCCCAGCGAAGCGATCAGTCGTTCGGGCGGCGTGTCCTTCAAGAGGTACCCCGAAGCCCCGGCGCAGATCGCCTCGAAGACGTGCTCGTCGTCGCCGTACACCGTCAGCATCAGGATCTGCAGCTTGGGGAAGCGCTCGAGGAAACGGCGCACGCCTTCGATCCCGGAAATCCCGGGCAGACCGATGTCGGTCAAGAGCACGTCGGGCGCGTTGTGCTGGAGCTTCGACAATGCGTCCTCCATCGACGCGAAGCGCCCGACGGTCGAAAAGCCCGGCGAGGTGTCGATCAGGGTCGCAAGCCCTTCGCGCGTCTCGTCGCGGTCCTCCACGATGGCGACCTGAATCGGCTGGGCTTGGCGTTCCATCGGTGAGTCACTCTATTGCCCGGCCGGAGGGGCGCGTCACCGCACGCTCATGCGGGGCCGCCGCGCAGGTGCAGGGCCAGGTCGACCTGGGTTCCGCGGCCGGATCCCGATCGCAGGCCGAGCCTGGCGCCGAGCGAGGCGGCCCGCGATCGCAGGCTGCGCAGGCCGTGACCCGTGTGGACTGCTTCTGGATCGAAGCCTCGCCCGTCGTCGCGGACCGCGATCGACAGGTCCGAGCCGTGGACGCGCAGCTCGACGTCGATGCGGCTCGCCTGGGCGTGCTTGACGGCGTTGTGCATGGACTCCTTGGCGATCAGGAACAGGCCGCGCCGCTCGCTGGGAGCGATCGGCAGGGACTCGATCGGCCGATCGGAATCGACCGTCAAGGAGAACTCGATACCGCCCGCCTCGACCATCTGGTTGCCGACCTGGCGCAGGCGCGCGACCAGGTCGCCGACCCGGTCGCGGCGCGGGTCGACGGACCAGACGATGTCGGCGAGGGACTCGCGCATCTCGCGCGCCAGGCCGGCGACTTTTTCGAGGGCCTCGCCGCTCGACACGGGAGCGTCGCGGCGCGCGAGCTCGGCCAGGATCGCCACCTGGGTGAGGTCCGCGCCGAGCTCGTCGTGCAGGTCGAGGGCGATCTGCGAGCGGACGCGCTCGAGGGCCAGGGCCTGGCGCAGCTTGACGCGGTGCAGGGCGAAGAGCGTGCAGCCGAGCAGGACCACGCCGCAGGCCACGAACCAGGGCCGGCGCCACAAGGGCGGCGGGATCCTGAACTCGAGGCTCGCCGGCTCCCCGGCGCTGCGCGACGAGCCGAGCACCGCCCGAACCAAGAGCTTGTAGTCGCCCGGCGCGAGGCGCGCAAAGCGCACCTGGGGATCGGTCTGGGGCTTCGACCAGTCCGCGTCCATGCCCGCGAGCTGGAGCTGGAAGCGCAGCGGCTCGTCGGTCGCGAAACCCGGCGCGCGGAAATCGACGAGCAGGGTGTCGAGTCCAGGCCCGAGCTCGAGCGGCCCAAGCCTGCGCGCCGCTCGGCGCGGGATGGGAATCGATTCGCCGTCGACTTCGACGTGCGACAGCCAGGTCGCGGGCACGGGTGTCGGCTCGAACTTCGCGCGAGGATCGAGGCGCGTCACGCCCGCGGGAGTCGCGACCCACACGCGATCCTGGGCGTCGATCGCGAGGGCGTTGACCGTGTCGCTGACCAGGCCGCCCGCGCGCGTGAAATGGCGCAGCAGGGCGCCGGAAGGATCGATCTCGAACACGCCGTTCGAGGTTCCTGCGAACATGTGCCCCGCGCTGTTCTCCGCGAGAGCGAAGCAGCCCTCGACCTCGAGTCCGCCGATGCGAGTCCAGCGCGGCACCTCCGCGCTCGGATCGTCGCAGCGCGACAGGCCGTCGTGGCGCAGGGCAACCCACAGCCTGCCGCTTCGATCGAAGTGCACATCGCGGACCTCGGTCGACGGAAGACCCTCGGTCGGCTCGAAGAACTCGAACTCGTCGCCCTTCTGCCGCGCGAAGGCGTAGCGGCCTGCGATCCACATGCGTCCATCGGGCGCGCAGGCAGGTCTGCGCATCGCGTCGCTGACACTCGAGCCCGATCTCGGACCGCGCTCGACACGCAGCACCTCCGCGAAACGCGCGGAACCGTCGGGCTCGACCTGGCCGCGGACCACGCGTCCGGTGTTCTCGGTGACGATCACCTCGCCCGGCGCGCAGCCCGCGACCAGCGCCATCGGACGGATGTCCGCGCAGCCTTCCTCCGGCCCCAGTCTGCGCGCCGCGGCGAGGTCGAGCCGCGCTCCGCGGCAGACGTAGACGGCTTGATCGGTTCCCACCACCCAGCCCGTTCCCGGGATCTCGAAGAAACGTCCCCAGATGCGGTCGAACGTCGGCGAGAGCTCGCTCCCCAGGCGCTGCACGCCGCGCGAATCGAGCTCGAAGACTCCGTCGTTGATCGTGCTCGCGAGCACCCTGCCGTCGCCGGCGATCTCGATCGCGGTGACTTCGGGATTGGGCATGGCCTTCGAGCGCGTCCAGGAAACCATGTCGCCGCGGCCGAGCTGGACCACGCCGCCCAGCCAGGTCCCGAACCACAGACGTCCCGCGCGATCCTCGAAGGCGCAGCGGATCGAGTTGTCCGGCAGGCCTTCGTCGGTCGTGTAGAGCAATTGCTCTGTGCCGCGCAGCCGGATCAATCCGTTGGTCGTGCCGACCCAGATGTCCTTGCGCGAATCGCTGAGCAGGCAGCGCACGCCCTGGTTGGTCGCGAGCTCGAGCGGCAGGCGCGTCCAGGTCGCCGTGGAGATCGCGTAGCTCCACAGGCTTCGATCGTCGCCGATCAGAAGCTCGTCGCTCGAGCACGCCGCGATGCACAGGTATTCCGGATAGAGCGAAGCCTCCGCGAGGGGACGTGTCTCGACTTTTCCCGCCACCACGCGGGCAAGGCCCTGACTCCCGACGAACCAGATCGCGCCGTCCTCGCTGCTGCAAGCCGCCTGCGGCTTCAGGCAGGTGACCGACTCCGGCAGCAGCTCGAAATCGAGCCCGCCATCCGGTCGCTCCGTCGCCTTCGCGATTCCTGCCTCGGTGCCGAGCCACAAATGATCGTCCGCGTCGAAGTACACCGCGTTGACCGTGTTCTCGGCGCGCGACGGACCGATGGGGAAGCTCTCGAACATCGACTTCTCGCCATCGGTGAGCCGCGCGATCCCGTCGCCGTTGAGCGCGACCCACAGACGTCCATGCCCGTCCTCGCGCACCTCGTTGGGCATGGAGCGCGGCAGTCCTTCCTTCGCTCCGAACACGTCGAAACGCGTTCCGTCGAAGCGGCCGAGGCCTTCGACTGTCGTGATCCACAGGAAGCCCGCGCCGTCGTCGGCGATTGCGCTGACGCGAGACGCCGGCAGGCCGTCGGCGACGTCGAAGTTGCGCAGGCTCGAGCGCTGCGCGAAGAGCGGAAGCCCCAGGCACAGACTCGAGAGCGCGGCGCCGATCGCGGGATTGCGCGCGCCGGGGATCACGCGGAAGAGTCTACTGCGAAGTGATGCTCGCAACCCGGCTCGGCGCCGCTCGCGCTCTCACGGAGTCGGAAGTAGGCTGATCGGCAATCGCATCCCTCCAGTCCAGCCTCGAAAAACACGATCCCCATGGGCACCCGCGACCCGCGCATCGACGCCTACATCGCCAAATCCGCCGACTTCGCCAAGCCGATCCTCACGAAGCTTCGCGCGCTCGTCCACGAGGGCTGCCCCGAGGTCGAGGAGACCTTGAAGTGGTCGCACCCCTCGTTCGAATACAAGGGCATGTTCGCCGGCATGGCCGCGTTCAAGCAGCACTGCGCTTTCGGATTCTGGAAGCACACGCTGGTCGTCGGCGACGATCCGAAAGCGAAGGAAGCGATGGGCAGCTTCGGTTGCCTGAAAGAATTGTCCGACCTGCCGCCGAAGGCTGAATTCCTGCGCTCCGTGAAGAAAGCGATGCAGCTCAACGACGAAGGCATCAAAGTCAAGAAGCCCAAGCACAAGCGCAAGCCGGCTCCCGAGATGCACCCCAGGTTCAAGGCCGCGCTGGCGAAAAAGAAAAAGGCGCTGGCGAACTTCGAAGCCTTCAGCCCGAGTCAGCAGCGCGAGTACCTCGAGTGGATCGCGGAAGCCAAGGCCGAAGCCACGCGCGATCGCCGCATCGAGCAGGCCGTCGAGTGGCTCGCCGAGAACAAGCCGCGCAACTGGAAGTACATGAACTGCTGAGCGGCGCGCGGCGATTCACCTGATCGCTGTCGGCGCCTTCTGGCCCGGCGGGACGAAGGTCACGAACTCGAGCGGATCTCGCACGGCGTGGAAATCCTTGCGCGCGGCCTCGAGTTCCGCGGGAGTCGTGAACAGCTCGATCGCCGAAGCCGCAAGCGTTTTCGCCGCCACCGACAGGCCCTTCTCGCCGATCGTCGTCCCCGTGCACGCAACCCATTGCCAGGAATGCGCGGGCGTTCCGCGTGCGGTGGCGCAGACTGCAATCGAGCCGACGGGGACCTTCCAAGAAACATCGCCGATGTCGGTCGAGGCCGTGCCCTGCTCCGGTTGATCGAGCAAGGGCTCGATCACCGCGGACAGGGCAATTTCCGGCCGTCGCTCCAAGGCCTCCTGCGTCTTGCGCGCGAACGACATCTCGCCCTCGTTGAACTTCGGCGGTCCGACGTAGCGCAGATTTCGATCGAGCAGCACCGACAGGGCGCGATTCGGCAGGACCTCGTGGGCATCCGAATCGATGCGCACGTCGAACGTCGTCTCGGTCATCAAGGCCGCGCCCTCGGCGATCTTCAAGAGCCGCGCGAAGTAGCGCTCGACGTCGGTGTGTTTGTTCGCGCGCAGGTAATACCAGACCTCCGCTTCCGGCGGCACGACGTTCGGCTGGCCGCCGCCGTTGGTGATCACGTAATGGATGCGCGCGTCTTCCTTGACGTGCTCGCGCAGATAATTCGCGCCGACGTCCATCAATTCGACCGCGTCGAGGGCGCTGCGGCCCTGATCGGGATCGCGCGACGCGTGGGCAGCGAGGCCGTGGAAGCGGAATTTCGCCGAGACCACGGCCTTGGTGTAGGCGTAATCGGAAAATGTCAGATCGCGCACGTGCCACGAGAGCACGATGTCCGCGTCGTCGAAGAGCCCGGCGAGCAGCATGTACTGCTTGCCGATCGCGGTCTCCTCCGCGGGCGTGCCGTACAGACGGATCGTGCCCGGCAGCTTGCGCGCTTCGAGCACGGACTTCGCCGCTGCCGCCGCGCCCGCGGAGGCGGCGCCGAAGACGCTGTGGCCGCAGGCATGACCGGCATCGACACCCTCGCGCGCCTTGCGCTCGGGCTCGGCGGCCTGGCTCGTTCCCGGCAGAGCATCGAACTCGGCCAGGATGCCGATCACCGGCTTGCCCGAGCCCCACGACGCGACGAAGGCGGTCGGCATGCCGGCGACGCCCGATTGGATTTCGAAGCCTTGCGCGCGCAGGAATTCCTGGATCGCGAAGCTCGAGCGCTCTTCCTTCAGACCTACTTCGGCGAACTCCCAGATGCGCTTGTGCAGCGCGATGAGCTGCGGCTCGAGCGTGGAAACGCGCGCGATGGCTTCATCGCGCAGGTCGGCGTTCGCCTCTCCGCCAAGGGTGAGAATCGCGGCAATGCAGCAGCCAAGGATCGTCATGGAGGGCGCCCATCCGGTGTTTCGCGCGCGTCCTCGAAGCGAGGAGCGCCGCGGCGCGCCAAGATACGCTCAGGGACCGGCCAGCGACGACTGCATCTGCGCCGACCAGCTCAAGGCTGCAAGATACGTGTCCTCCGGCGCGTTCCCGTAGTGCGATTTGGCCAGGCCTTCCCAGTCCGCGCGCTCGCAGGCGATCGCGGCTTCCAGGACCAGGCCTAGCTCGCCTTCGTGCGAGATCAGCGCGACCGCGAGATCCTCCGCCAGGCCCATCTCGCGCACGATCGACTCGATCGTGCGGTCGAGGAAGGCGTCGATCGCCGACAGCAACCCGACCAGGAACCCGCGCTTCCCGTCCAGGCCGTGGAACTCGCACAGGAGCTGGCAGTAGCGAGCGCGCACCAGCGAGGTGGTCACCAGCTCGTCGGGCTTGTCGTCGTAAGCCGTCAGCATCAGCACGAGCACGCAGGCGCGCACCCGCTCCATCCCCAGGGTCATGATCGCATGGCGCAGCGACTCGATCGGCGCCAGGGTCCCGATGCCCGCGGAATTGACGTAGCGCATCAATCGATAGGACAGCCCGACGTCCGAGCGGATCAATTCCTCGATGCGCTCGATCGACGATTTCTCGTCCTGCAGCTCGGCGACCACGCGCAGCAGGGCCAATCGATTGTTGTGGACTCGTCTGCACTCGACCAATTGCGGCCGCGCGAAGAAGTAGCCCTGGAACAGCGTGCAGCCCAGATCGGTGGCGAGCTGGAAGCACGCATGGGTCTCGACCTTCTCCGCGAGCAGGCGCAGACCGGGTCGCGCGAGCTTCGCCGCCGCGCTGCGTAGTCCGGCTTCGTCGAAGGCGAGCACGTCGAGCTTGACGTAGTCCGCAAGCGGCACCAGATCCTGGGTGTTGCTGTTGAGCACGAAGTCGTCGAGCGCGATCTTGAAGCCGAGCGAGCGCGCATGGCGCACCGCGGCCAGGACTTCTTCGTCGGCTTCGATCGTCTCGAGCAGCTCGAGCACCACGCGCTCCGGCGGAAAGAACTCGAAAATCCCGCTGACCAGCACGTTGCGCGGGATGTTGATCCAGACCGGGCGGTTGCCGACGATGCGATCGAGCCCGAGATCGAGCAGGGCATGAATCCCGACTTCCGCCGTCAGATTGTCGGGCGAGGCCATCTGCGTCAGCCAACCGGAATCCGCGCGGAAGAGGATCTCGTAGCCAGCGACCTTGAGGCTGCGATCGAAAATGGGCTGTCTCGCGAGCAGGGCGGACGGCGCTTTCATGGAGCCTGGGATGAGGTGGTCGGGGGAGGCCGAGGGTCGGGAAATTGAGAGTCCAGCATCGGCACTCGAGGCGCTCGATCTGCATGGATTCCGAAGGTCCGTCGACGGGGCCGGCGACCTCGGCAAAAACACGCCGCCCAGGCCCCCAGACAGCGCCGCGCTGGCATCTGGAGCTCATCCGCAACACACTGCACGCAGGACTGGCATGCAATCACCCTCCGATGCCCAACTGATCGAGCGCTGGCGGCACGAGCCGGCGCCCCTGCTGGGCCTGCTCCACGCCTTCCACGACCGGGACAACTACCTCTCGGAGTCGGTGATCCGCCAGGTCGCCGAGGCCCTGCGCATCCCGATCGCCGACCTGTTCGGCACGGTCACCTTCTACCACCACTTCTCGCGCGTCCCGGGGGGCAAGCTCCTGCCGCGGGTCTGCGACGGACCGATCTGCAAGCTCCACGGCTGCGAGCGCTTGATGGGGCAGCTCGGGGCCGCGTCCATGCCCTGCGCGGGCCGCTGCGACGAGCCGATCCCGGTGCTGCGCGGGGACGAGCTGCTGGTCGGCACGCGCGCGCGCGACCTGGTGCTGCGCCCCTCGCCGCTCCCGCCCCCCAACCCCGGCGGCCTCGAGGAGTGTTGCTTCGCTCACATCCGCGAGAAGGGCCGCGCGACCCTCGCGGGGTATCGCAAGAGCGGCGGCTATGCCGCGCTGGAGCGCACGCTGCGCGAGCTCGACCCCACGAAGTTGCTCGACATCGTCGATCGCAGCGGACTCGCGGGCCGCGGCGGCGCGGGCTTCCCGACGGCGCGCAAATGGAGAGCGGTCGCCGCGGCCGAGGGCAATCCGAAAACGATCGTGTGCAACGCCGACGAGGGCGAGCCCGGTTGCTTCAAGGACCGCGCCTTGATGGACCACGATCCCCACGCGCTGATCGAAGGCATGCTGCTCGCCGGATTCGCGACGGGCGCCGAGCGTGGGTTCATCTACCTGCGCTACGAATATCCCGATACGCAGGTGATCCTCGAGCGCGCGCTGCGCGAAGCACGCGCCGCGAACCTCTCGGGCCCGAAAGTCCTGGGCAGTTCCTTCTCCTTCGAGCTCTACGTGCGCCGCGGCGCAGGCGCATACATCTGCGGCGAAGAAACCTCGCTTCTCAATTCTCTCGAAGGCAAGCATCCCTTCCCGCGCAATCGACCGCCCTATCCCGTGACCCACGGATTCGAGGACAAGCCGACGGCGGTCAACAACGTCGAGACGCTGGTCTCCGTCCCGCCGATCGTCGCGCGCGGGCCCGAGTGGTACGCGGGCCTCGGCCGCAACGGCCACAAGGGCACGAAGATCATCAGCCTTTCCGGCGACGTGCAGCGCCCCGGCAATTACGAAGTCCCGCTCGGCTTTCCGCTGCAGACACTGCTCTTCGACTGGGCCGGCGGCCCGCGACCGGACAGGACTTTCCAGGCTGTGACCATGGCCGGCTTGTCCGGCGGATTCCTCGCCGGCGACGACCTCGAGGTGACCCTCGACGAGCCCTGCCTGCGCTCGAAGAAGAGTTTCCTCGGCGCCGGCGGCGTGATGGTCTTCGACGATTCGCGCGACATGGTCGAGGTCGCGCGCCAGGCGATGGCCTTCTTCGCCCACGAGTCCTGCGGCAAGTGCTTTCCCTGCCGCATCGGGACCCAGCGCCTGGTCGAGCGCCTCTCGCTCGAGGCCGGCCCGCGCGACCTCGCCGCCTGGCAGGATGAAGTCCACGACATCGGTCAGACGATGATGGCGACCAGCGCCTGCGGCCTGGGCACGGCGGCACCCGCGATCACCGAGAGCCTGCTACGCTATTTCCCGGACCTGGTGCGAAGCCGCCTGGAAGGAGCGAAACGATGACGCCGAAGGACGCAGTCGCGATCAGCGCGAAACGCGCAGCGACCACGGTGCTTTCGCTGTCGATCGACGGCGAGAGCGTCGCGTTCACCGCCGGCGAATCGGTTTACCAGGTCGCGCGCCGCGCCGGGCGATCCGTCCCGACCCTGTGCTTCGACGACCGCCTCGACGCATTCGGCGCCTGCCGACTGTGCGTGGTCGAGGTCGAGGGCCAGCGCAACCCCGTCGCCTCGTGCACCACGCGCGCCGAACCCGGCATGGTCGTGCGCACGAAGACCGTGGCAATCGAGAAGCACCGCAAGACGCTGCTCGAGATGGTCGCGTCGGAGAATCCCAAGGGCGTGCACATCGATCCGCTGCGCGGGCTCGCGTCGCAGGAGCTCGGCACCCTGGCGCTGCGCTACGGCGTCGACGGCAAGCGCTTCGAGGGCGCGCAGTCCGGACATTCGCGTCTCGACGACACGAACCCGATGATCCTGCGCGACTACGATCAGTGCATCTCGTGCTATCGCTGCGTGCGCGTGTGCGCCGAGCAGGAGGGCGACTACGCGATCTCGATCGCGAACCGCGGCTTCCACACGCAGATCACGACCGAGTTCGCAGGAAAACTGGAAGATTCCTCGTGCACCTTCTGCGGCCAGTGCGTGCAGACCTGCCCGACCGGTGCTCTCGCCGATCGCCGCGCGATCCAGCACGACAAGCTGCCCGGCCCGATCGCGAAGACGCGCTCGATCTGCCCTTACTGCGGCGTCGGTTGCTCGGTCGACATCATGACCAAGGGCGACAAGATCGTCGGTGTGCAACCGGCGATGGACGGGCCGGCGAACGAGGGTGCCTTGTGCGTCAAGGGCCAGTTCTCCTGGGAGTGGTCGCAGCACCCCGATCGCCTGCGCCAACCCTTGGTGCGCAAGGACGGCAAGCTCGTCGCCGTGTCCTGGGACGAAGCCCTCGACCGCGCCGCCGAAGGTTTCCGCGCCGCGAAGGAAAAACACGGCCGCCATTCGATCTACGCGATCGCCTCGGGCCGCGCGCCCCACGAGTCCGCCTACTCGGTGCAGAAATTCATCCGCGCGGGGTTCATGTCGAACCACGTCGACAACTGCAGCCGTGCCTGACACAGCCCGACGGTGGCCGGTCTGGCCGCCACACTCGGACGCGGCGCGATGAGCAATCCGCTGCGCGACATGGAGCTGCCCGATGTGATCTTCTGCATCGGCACGAACATGACCGAGACCCATCCGGTCGCCGCGACGCGCTTGAAAAAAGCGATGCGGCGCGGAGCGAAGCTGATCGTCGCCGATCCGCGCAAGATTCCCATCGCGCGCAAGGCCGACGTGTACCTGCCGCTGCGCGTCGGCAGCGACGTCGCGATCCTCGGCGCGATGGCTCACGTGATCGCCCGCGAGGGCTTGATCGACAAGGCCTTCATGGACGCGCGCACGGAAGGCGCCGAGGCCTTCCTCGCCCACGTCGCGAAGTTCACGCCAGAGTGGGCCGAGTCGATCAGCGGCGTGCCCGCAGCCGACATCGAACGCGCTGCGCTGCTCTACGGTCGAGCCAAACGAGCCGCGATCTACTACACGCTTGGGATCACCGAGCACATCTGCGGCGTCGACAACGTGCAAAGCCTGTGCAACCTCGCGTTGATGACCGGCAACATCGGTCGTGAAGGCACGGGCATCAACCCGATGCGCGGTCAGAACAATATTCAGGGCGCGGGCGATTGCGGCGCGTTGCCGAACAACTACCCGGGCTTCCAGCCGGTGACGGATCCTGCGCACCAAGCTAAGTTCGAAAAGGCCTGGGGCGTGAAGATCGATCTAGAGAAGGGCATCACGAAGGTACGCGCTCTCGAGCGCGCGGGTGAATCGATCTTCGCGATGCTGATCTGCGGCGAGAACACGGTGGTCAGCGATCCCGACCGCAAGCATTGCGAGCACGCGCTGACCAGTCTGGATCACCTGGTGGTCGTCGACATCTTCCGCACGGAGACGGCAGAGCTCGCCACGGTCGTGCTGCCTTCGACGGCCTGGGGCGAGACCGACGGCGTGTACACGAACACCGAGCGCCGAGTGCAGCGCGTGCGAGCCGCCGTCCCGCCGCAGGGCGAGGCTCGCCCCGACTGGTGGATCATCGCGCAGATCGCGAAGCGTCTCGGGATCAAGGGATTCGAATTCGGATCGGCGAAGGACGTGTTCAACGAGCTGTGCTCGCTCTCACCGGTCTACGCAGGTCTCAACTGGGATCTGATCGACAAGGGCGCGTACCACTGGCCCGTGCCCGAGGCCGGTCACCCGGGCACGCCGATCCTGCACGTCGACAAGTTCATTCGCGGCAGGGGCTTGTTCATGCGGCCCGAGTACCGCGATCCCGCCGAAGTGATCGACGAGGAATTCCCGGTCTGGCTCACGACGGGACGGCGGCTTGCGCACTACCACACGCGGACGATGACGGGTCGAACGGAGAGCTCGGAGTTCCTGACGCCCGAGGAGCTGGTCGAGGTCCATCCCGACGACGTGGTGAAGTACGGCCTGGTCGACGGCGGCTTCGCAGTGCTCTCGAGCCGACGCGGAGAAGTGCTCGTGAAAGTCTGGGCGACCGATCAATCGCCGCGCGGCACCGTCTTCTGCAGCTTCAGCTTCAGCGACGTCCCGGTGAACGCGCTGACCGGCTCCGGCTACGACCCGATCACGGACACGGCGGAATTGAAAGTCTGCGCGGTCAAGATCGAAGCGGCGAGCGGGGAGCTGGTGTAGCTGCCATCGCACTCAAGTCGTCCTGACCAGGAACCAACCTCCCCCGAGATCTTCCGCCCAGATGATCTCGTCCTGAGCGATGTGCGGCATCGCTCCGCCGGGAACCTGCCGGAAGATCACGGCGTTGTCCGCCTGACCACCGACGGTCACATCGACCACGCCTTGCGCGTCGACTTCCACGAGCAGGATGTAGAGCGCGTCGATTTCCTCGTGAAGCGGTCCAAGAGCTGCTGGCGCGCCAGCGAGTTCACGCTTCGTCTCCTCGGCAGCTCGACTGAACTCGTTCTCGCTCTCCTCGGGAGAGCCCTCGAATACGGTGCGTTCGCCGGAAACCGAGAGCTCGCGTGCTCGGCTCGCTAGCGTCGCGATCTCGACGCGATGCACGCGATACCACTCGGCCAGCTCGCGGTCAGACTTCAGCGTCAACTGCGCATTCCGTGCAGAGCGTGTAGTCCATTCCCCACCCGTGGAAGCATCCGGGAAGGCCCACGCGATCATTTGAAGCAGTTCCGTGGCCGCAAGTCCGCGAATCGCCGCGACCCGCCAACGATCGGTCTTCTCCAGAAACCAGTAATAGTCGACAGCCCACGCGGGAAACGTCGTCTCCGGCATTCCCTCCCCGAGATCTCCAACGAGGAATTTTCGCGGCGGGATCACGGCGCTGACTCTGGCGACCGCGTGGTCCGCGTCGATTCGGACGATCTTGTTGCATCTGGCCAGCTCGGAGCCTTCGAATTCCTCGGGGTCGATCTCCGCCCCGATCAGTGCGCGTCCCTCGTCGGTCGCGAGCTGTCCACGTAGAGCACGATCGAGGAATCGATCGAAGGTCGCGAGCGGTTCGGTAGCGTTGCCGACGACGATGGGTTCCGTCGGAGTCGATTGCTCCGAAGGCCGTAGCCCCGTCTCGTCTGATCGAGCCGTGGGTCGCTCGCTGCGACAGGCGGCGCCGGACATCAACGCCAGTAGAAGCAAGACGAGGACACCTCTCGGGGGCATGAAATCAGAACATAGCGGCCGAGGACGATTAGGACAGAGCTGGCCTGCTCCGCGACTGGACGGTGCCACGGAGTGAGGGCGGCCGCTACGCTGTGGATTGTCCGCACATCCACTGTTGCACAATCAGCGTTCGGGATAATTGCCGGCAGCGATGCCTGAGTTGTTGAACCCTGATCTGCGTGCGCTCCTCCGGACCCTGGTCGCAGGATTCGCGCCTGGGCTGCTGCCGAGCGCAATTCCTGCTCAGTCGCCGGACGTCCTTTGCGAATATCAGGTCTGCTGCGCAGGCGACGTCGACGGCGACGGAACTTCCGAATTCCTGATCGGTCGGAGCGGTTCTCCGCCCGTCTATCGGGACCCGCCCGCGCTCACGCGCGGCGGGATTTTCTTGTGCTCGTTCGGAAAGCAGAACGGAGTCTTGGCTCGAGCGATGAGCGCCCACGACAACGATCGATTCGGCGGCAGTCTTGCCGTCGTGGAGGTCGGGGGAAAAGAGAGCGAGGGAAGTTGCCTCGCGGGTGAACCGGAGTTCGACGGAGCTCGCGGAAGGCTGTTGATGCTTTCCAGTGCGAAACTCGAACTGCTTCGAGTGATCGAGGGCTCGAAGCCGGGTGCCGGGTTCGGCGCGAAAGTCTTGATGCCCGAAACCGTGCCTGGAAAGACGAGACTAGCCCTGGTGAGCAGCGAGCTTCCCGCGTCACCGGGTATCACAATTCAGCGAGCTTCGATCGCGCTGCTGTCGCTCGATACATGGACTCTGGTGGCCGAGCAGACTTTCGCGCTTTACGAGAAGTTGGGTCGTTGTGGACTGGCCTGGATTCCTGATCAGGATGGAGATGGGGGACCCGATGTCGCCGTCGGCATCGTAAATGCAAGGAACGTCGCAGGGGCGGAAGTGGGTCGAGTGGAGATCCGGTCCGGCAGGACGCTCGCAGTCCTAAGGACGATCGACGGCTCGGAGCCAGGAGGCGAGTTCGGCGCGAGTCTGGCTCCGATTCACTCGGAGGCGAAGTCGTCGCGCTTCGACCTGTTGATCGGTATGCCGCATCAGGCAGCCAGAGAAGTTCAAATCGATCGTCGTGACACAGCGACTCGATCTTGAATCGGGGGTCTGCCGGCCTGTATTCGAAACACAGGATTTCGAGGGCCGGGCCGGAGATTCGGTCGTCTCGCTTGGCGATGTCGACGGCGACGGGCGCGGCGATTTTGCGGTGGGCGCACCTCGAGGCTCCTTCATGGGGGAGTCCGATTGCGGTGTGGTCAGCGTCATCTCCGGCAAGAACGGTTCGGATGTCGCGGAGGGTTTCTGGTTCCACGACACAGGACCTCAATCAGTTTCGATCTTCAGCGGGTTCGGCGGCCAGTTGAGAGTATTCGACATCCTGCGCAAAGGAGTGCCGGGTTCAGTGCTTGCCGTGGCGTCACAGCCCAACTTCTTTGACGATGGCGTCGTCTTCTTCGATATCGCGCGTATCTCGAGGAGCGAGCGTCTGGAAGATGCCGCCATCTGGGAAGCGATTGCCACTTCACCTGGTCTCCAGCTACGCACGCTCAAGAAGAAGTGAATCTCAGGACTTCGGCCGCCGCCACCTGAGCAGGCATGCGGCGGTGTCGAACGATCGGTACCATCCGTGGTCGCGGCACGAGCGATTGCCGCGCAGCCTTCTTGAACCGACCTCGCAAGGTCTGGCCCAGCAATGCCGTTCACTCTCGGAACGTGCGCGATATTGCGAGCTCTTGGATCGCCGCCTGAATGAGCTGGGGACTGTCCATCGTCGTCGGTCTGGTCACGGGCGTGCTCGGCGCGCTGTGCGGAGGCGTGGTGACCGCGCTGGTCTGTCACTGGCACCAGGTCAGCACGCGGGAAGGCGAGCGCGCGTACATGGTCCTCTTCGGCGGCCTGCTCGGCATCGTGATCGGGGTCGTGGTCGGGATCGTGACATCGCGAACGGTCGCTGAAGATCCGAGCGCGGGCTTCCTGAAAGCATTCGGTTACTCGGCGGGTGCGTCCCTCGCACTTTCACTCCTCGTGCTCGGCTTTGCGTTCGTGAGCGCGCCGCCCGCGCCGGTTCGCGTGGAGGAGGAGACGGACTCCACACCGAAATCGAAGCCCGCGCCGCCCGAAGAACCCGAAGAAGACTATGGCACGCAGCGGATGCGCGAGCTGCGCGCCTTCAAGGCTGACACTCCGCTCGGCGTCTGGATCGGGTACACGCGCGGCAACGACTCTCCAGCCGTCAAGGAGTTCGCGAAGCGCGCGATCGCGACGCGGCCGGCGCTTCACGAGGATCTATGCGCCTTGCTCGACAGCCAGCGTTGCAGCGAAGCGCTGGTCTATATCCTCGAAGAAATCCCCGGTGCGCCGGACGATCTCGGCGAGGGAATCCGAGCGGCGCTTCGACAGGTTCCAGAGCTGCTGCGGCAATCGTTCGACGACTCGTCGGGAGTGCACGCGGACAGCGGGCTCTACGACGTGCGCCTCGCGCTGTCGGCCGCGGAGCGATTCACGACTCCGTCGCGGTCCTTCGCGCCCGAGGTCGCGGAGATCGCGCGCTGCTTCGAGGTCGCGCCGCGCGTCAGACGCATTTCGCGCAGGAGCGGCTTCGTGGAGGAGAAGATCAAGGAATTCGACGCCGAGCGTTTGCTTGCGGCCTGGATGAAGAAAAAACGCTGACTCCGGCGCCGGATTCAAGCCGGCCGAGTCTCTGCGCCGATTCGGGGTTCCATGGGCCGAATCCTCCTGGCGTCCTTGCTGCTGCTGCTGGCTGGATGCAAGGGCAAGCTCTCGAAGCCCCCGGAGGTCGAATCCGAGACTGAGAAGGGCTCGACCGAGCTCGTCTTCCTGCTCGGCGATCACAAGATCGGCGCCGGTGGCGAGCACGACTTTTCCGCGAAGGGCCTGCTCCATGGTCGACCGGTCGGATTCGATCTGCACTTCGAGCCCTGGTTCGAGAACCCGCCGGGCTACATCAACATGTCGACCTGGGAGTCCAAGGCGACGATCCGCTCGCGCGGCGGCGAGAGCAACGAGCTGCTGCGCTTCCTGGATCAGCGCTACGGTGCCGACGTCGCGCCGCGAGCCATGGCCTCGTCGATCGAATGCCAGGCCCTCGTGCTCTGGGAGCCTCCGGCGCAATTCAGCGAGCCCGTCAGTGTCGTGTTGATCTTTCCGTGCATCGGCTACGACCAGATGCGCGAGTCCTCGCTCTGGCTGGATCTGCGCCTCGAGGAAGGAAGAATCCGCCTGCGCGAGAAGGACCCGTCGTTGCGCCGCGAGTTGATCAAGGCGTTGACGCAGCGCGAGGGCGATTAGCGCGCGCGACGCGTCGCACCCACAGCGACGCGGATCGCTCAGCGCACGCTGCGCGTTGCACGCGAACCGCGACGCAGTTCACTGTCCCACGACGTAACCGATCGCGTCGGACAGCGACGAATTCTCCGGCGGCGTGAAGCCATTGTCGCGACTCCACCATTGGGCGTGAACGAAAGTTCCCGCGACGGCGAGGCTCGGCGCAGGCGTGCCGCCGAGCGCCCCGGACGCGAAGGCGTTCATGTCGATCACGAGCACACCTGTGCAGTCAATGGGGAACGCGCTGCCGCCGGAGGACGCGGCCGGCGTGCGGCGCACGGGCGCGGCGACGCACAGGATTCCGCCCTGGAACGACGTGGTCGCGAGACCGTTCAGGCTGTAGAGGAGAATTCCCGGCTTGTTGCTCAGCACGTTCCGCACACCGACGAGGAAGCCCGAGCTGGCCGATGCGCTCGCGCTGCCCTGCGACGAAATCTGCGGCGTGCAGCCCAGGGAATTGATCTTCGCGGTGCAGTACGTCGGCGTGAGGGGCAGGGTTTTGCGCAGGAAGGCGTCGAACTTGCCGTTGGTGTCCCCGGGGACCAGGTTCGAGGCCACGCTCGCGAACCCGACGCTTCCGCCGTCGGCGCTGACGCTCGCGATGCGCGAGTAACCGTTGGCTTGGCCGAACGGCGCAGCCTCGCTGATGCGCTCGAGCGTGCCGAAGAGCAGGTCGCGGCGGAACACGTCGTGCAGGGTATTGGTGTCGCCCGGGACGAGGTTCGCGGCCGTGCTCGAGAACACCACGAATCGGCCGTCTGCGCTGATCGAGGGATCGTCGCTGGTGCCCAGGCCTTCGCTGCCGTTGAACGCGAGGCTGGCTCGCACCAGCGTGCCGCTCTGGCGGTCGCGGACGAACACGTCGGTGTCCTGGTTCGTGTCGCCGGGAACGAGATCAGCCGCGGAGCTCTGAAAAGCGACGTAGCGGCCGTCGCGCGAAAGGCAGGGACGCAGGCAGGCTCCGGTCTGAGACTGAATACCCGCCGAGGTCAGGCTGACCAGCTCGGTCGTGCCCGCGGCGAAGTCGATCAGGAAGATGTCGCTCGAGGAATTCGTGTCGGCGGCGACGAGGTTCGTCGCGGGACTCTCGAAGACGCAGACGCTGCCGTCGCCGGAAAGATCGGGAAAGCGGCATTCCGCGTCGACCTGGCCGCCCGTGTGCGATTTCGAAATCCGCTCGATCGCGACGCTCGCGACGTCGACGCGGAAGATGTCGCTCACCTGATTGGAGTCGCCGGGAACCAGGTTGGTCGCCGTGCTCGCGAAGACCACGGTGCTGGCATCGTCGGCGATGTCGGCGTGGGTGCAGTTCTGATTCGCCTGTCCTCCGCCCGCGGGAACGCTGACGATCACGGTGGTGCCGAGCGAGCGGTCGTGGATGAAGATGTCCTGCGTCGACGCTGAATGAGGGACGATGATCGTGCGCGCGAAGCTGCCGAAGACGACGAATCGGCCGTCGGGAGAAATCCTCGGGTCGCGGCTCTCGGCATCGGCTTCGCCGCCACCGGTGGCGA
>DATHET010000141.1:0-7898 GCA_035490315.1 Planctomycetota bacterium | reverse complement strand
CTAGTGGGGTGATTCAAAAATTCGGGCCATAAGTGCTCGCGGTTTTCCCCGCCGCTGCGTACATGCTGTCATGAGCACAATGGGACGGCCGAAAGCGGAGTTGAAACTCACGGAGGAAGAGCGATCCGAGTTGCTGCGGCTGACCCGCAGACGTACTGCTGGATCCTCGCTGGTCGAGCGAGCGAGGATCGTGCTCGCCTGCGTGGCTGGCGCGGACAATCAAGATGTGGCCGAAGAGCTGAGCCTGTCAGTGGCCACAGTCGGCAAATGGCGTCGACGATTCGTTGAGTCGCGCCTCGACGGACTCTTCGATGAGCCTCGCGTTGGTCGGCCGCGCTCGATCACCGACGAGCACGTAGAGCGCATCGTCGATGCGACCTTGCACGAGAAACCCAAGGCAAGCACGCAGTGGAGCTCGCGCATGCTCGCGGAGCAGCTCGAGATGTCGCCGAGCGCGGTGGGTCGCGTCTGGAGAGCCTTCGGTCTGCGCCCTGACCGCACCGAGACGTTTTCTCTGTCGAAGGACCCGCAGTTCGTCGAGAAGGTCCGCGATGTCGTGGGGTTGTACATGTCACCGCCGGACAATGCGCTCGTGCTGTGTGTCGACGAAAAGTCTCAAATTCAGGCTCTTGATCGCATGCAGCCACTGCTTCCGCTGCTGCCGACGCACCCGGAGCGCCGCACGAACACCTACGCACGGCACGGCACTACGTCGCTGTTCGCAGCACTCGACATCGCGACGGGCAGGGTGATCGGCAAGACGTACCGGCGTCACAGAGCACATGAGTTCCGCAGGTTTCTGGACGAGATCGAGTCCGCTGTGCCGGCCGAACTCGACGTCCACCTCGTGATGGACAATTACGCCACGCACAAGACGCCGGCAATCCATCGCTGGCTGATTCGCCGGCCGCGCTTCCACGTGCACTTCACGCCCACCAGTTCGTCCTGGCTGAATCTCGTCGAGAGCTTCTTTTCCATCGTGGACCGTCGCGTCACACGCCGCGGCGTGCACCGATCCACGAATGCGCTCGAGGTCGACATCCGCAAGTTCCTCGAAGCTCACAACGCCGATCCGAGGCCGTTCATCTGGACCAAGACGGCCGATCAGATCCTTGATAGTCTCAAGCGCTACTGCACCAAGGTGAATGTGGTGCGGACTGCTGGACTGCACCCAAAGTGACCGTGCCCACTAATGACGCGTACTTTTGAATCGACCCACTAGCGACCAATTCCACGGCGAGTCCGCCGTCGCGCTCGCGGCGACGCCGGTATCCTGGGTCCCGGCGATTTCCGTGAAGAAGCTGCTCGTGTTCCTGGCCCTGCTGGTTCTCGCCGTGCTGCTCGCGGGTGCTTACGGCGTCGTGCACAACCAGATCAGCTACACGGTCTCGCCGGAGTACTTCACCCGGTTCAAGTTTCGGCAATTCGGACTTCTCGACTCCAGTTCGCCGCAGCGCGTCCGAGCCTCCATCGTCGGGTTTCTGGCAGCCTGGTGGATGGGAATCCCGATCGGTCTCCTCGTGGGCGCTGCGGGATTCATTCATCCCGGGCATCGGCGCATGCTTCGAGTGACGCTGTGGTCCTTCGTCGTCGTGATTTGTTGCACACTCCTCGTGGGCCTCATCGGATGCGCCGTGGGCTATGTCCGAACTGCTTCGATCGATCTCGCCGACTACCGCGACTGGTATCTCCCGCCCGACGTCATCGACCTGCGGCGCTTCCTCTGCGCCGGCTACATGCACAACTCCTCGTACCTCGGCGGCATTCTGGGGATCGCAGCGGCCTGGATCTTCCATGCAATCGTCAAGAGGCGAGCCGCCAGGTCCACTCGCGTTGCATCCCGATGAGGCCGCGAACGGTTCGGAGAGGAGCCTGACTCCAGACCCGGACGCCAGCGGTAGAATCGCCTGTCCCCAAGCGAGCGCACCCCCTTCAGCCGAGGTCCCCCGTGATTTCCCGATCCCTCCGAGCCGCCGCCGCCTTCCTGCTTGTCATCACTTCCAGCACCGTCACCAGCGCTCAGAATCAGGCGCTCAGCGTCAGCGCTTCGCCTCCGGGAGGCTACATCGAGATCCCGGCCTCGCCGCAGCTCTCTCCGCCTTCCTTCACGCTCGAAGCGTGGTTCACCTACGACGATTCGACCATCCCGGCCGGTTGGGTCTTTCCGACGATCGGCCGGAAGGAATTCACCCAAGGCGTCGCCGAGTGGTTCCTGCGCGTCGACGCCGGCAACAGCGGAGCGAGGATCCTGCGCCTGTGGATCAACGGCAGCGGTGGCGTGGTCAACGTGTCGTCGCCATTCGGAGTCGGAGCCTACCTTTCGTGGACGCACATCGCCGCCACCTACGATGGCTCGATCGCGCGGTTGTACATCAATGGTTCCCAGGTGGCGCAGTCCCCTGGAACGGGTCCGCTGGTCGACCTGGGTGCCGTGGCGAGGATCGGCGCGGGCGATACGGCTCCCGGCGCCGCGAACGAGCGTTGGAACGGATTGCTCGATGACGTGCGCATCTGGTCGGTCGCTCGCACGCAGCCGCAAATCGCCGCGGGGATGTTCCAGCAGATCCTGTCGGCGCCGAGCTTGAGCGCTTCGTATCGGCTCGACGGAAATGGACAGGACGCATCGGGCAACAACAACCACGGAGCGCCTGTGGGCGGCCCCGTTTTCGTGCAGATTCCTTCGCCCTCGGGGCCGAACGTCTACTGCACAGCCAAGGTCAACAGTCTGTCCTGCCTTCCGGCGATCGGATTCAGCGGGAACTCGAGCGCCACGCAGACCTCGGGCTTCACGATCTCCACGACCAACGTCATCAACAACAAGCCCGGCCTGTACATCTACACCAATGCCGGCCCGGCCGCGGTCGTCTTCCAGAACGGGCTTCGCTGCATCAACGCGCCGATCCGGCGCACCGTCCCCATGAACTCGGGCGGCAATCCGCCGCCGAACGACTGTTCGGGAGTCTATCTGCTCGACATGAACGCCTTCGCCGCCGGCGCACTCGGCGGCGCGCCCGCGTCGTACCTGCTCGTCCCCGGGACGACGGTCAACGCCCAGTGCTGGGGGCGCGACAACGGCTTCCCGGCCCCGAACAATTCGACGCTCTCGAATGGATTGGAATTCGCAGTGGGTCCTTGAAGTAACGCGATCTCATCGCCTCCACACACTCCGATCGTCCAAGACTGGTCCCATGATCATCGAGTGATCTTGAAGCGCAGCAAGCGGGGTGGGTAAGGTGTCCGCATCCAGGCGGCCGGCCGTGCACGAGCGCTTCCTTGCTTTGCTGCGCGCGCACACCTTCGCCGGAATCTGTGCCGCTTTCCTGATCGCCGAGGTCGCGCTGCGCGCCGCCGGATACGGCACCGAGGCGCCGGTCGCGGTTCCGTGGCGATACGATCCATCGCAGGATGGGCTGCTGCTCGGCGGTGATGGCTTGCACGAGGGCTCGCTGCGCGAGTTGTGGCGGCCCGCGCCGGGATCCAGCGTTCCAGGCCAGAGCGGAGAACGTGTCAACGCTGCTGGATATCGCGGTCCACTGCTCGCGGCAGCCGGAGGCGCGCAGGGTTTGCGTATCGCGCTGCTCGGCGACGGGACCACCTTTGGAGAAGGCGTCGCTTTCGAGGAGACATACGGCGCTCGCCTGGCGCAACTCCTGAAGCAGGGCGCGGCGCCGGCTGAAGTGCTCGACGCGGGCGTGATCGGGTTCAGCGTCGAGCAGTGCTTCGAGCGCTATCTCCTGCTGGTGCGGCCGTCCGCGCCAGACATCGTGGTCCTGGCGCTGTGCGGCATCGAGGAAGCCCGGCCTTCGCCGATGACCGATCGAGCGAAGATCGCCCTCGCCATCCGGCGCGCGAACGGTTGGTCCTTCGTTTCGCAACAACCGGTCCTCGATCTGCGCACGCTCGCGTGGCTGCGAGATCTCGTGCTCGGCTTCAACCCCCGGCCGCTCGACTCCGACTTCCTCGAGGAGCTGGGCAAGCGCCGGCAGGCTCGGCTGGCGAACGATTCCATGAACAGCGGCAGTCCGGATTGGCCCGGATCGCGGCGCGTGCCCGTCGCCAGGTTCGAGAGCTCTCTCCGCCGCTTCGTGCGCAGGACGCGCGCGGATCGGATCGGGCTGATCCTCCTGTGCATGCCGCGCGCGCCGGAGATCGACAGTGCTTCGAGCGTGCTCGCGCAGTACGACGAGACCTTGCGAATCGTCGGCCGCGACGAGCAGATCGACGTCGTCGATGGAGGTGCTTTCTTCGCGCAGCAGATCGGCGCCGGCGCCGAGCCGAGGAGCCTGTTCGCAGCGGGAAAGCTCACCTCCGAGGGCCATACGCTGCTATCCCTGGAGCTCGCTCGCGCAGTCCTCGCGCGTCGCGGTCGCTGAACCATGAACGAGCCGGCCTTGCCTTCGAGATCCGCTGGAATCGAGCGCTCCGTGCGGATCTCCGCATGGTGCGTCGCGCTGCTGCTCGCCTTCTACCTCACCGGGCTGCGCGTCGAGCTGAATCTGATCTATCCGGCAGCGTCGATCGAGAGCTGCATGGCGCACACGGCGCTGGCTCCATACCAGTATCGCATCCTCGTGCCCGCCTTCCTCGGCGCGCTCTACGACGTCGGCCTGCTCTCGCGCGCGTGGCTCGAGCCTCGCGAAGCCGGAATGATCGTCGAGGTGCTGGCATTGCTCGGCGTGTACGCCTGCCTGCGCGCAGGGCTTCGCGATCTTGGCGCGCGAGCTGCAGCGATGTCGATCGTGGCGCTCTCGGTTTTCTTCCTGCTGCCCTTCCAATACCTGCTCGCGCGCGCGGCGCCGTACTGGTACGTCTGGGACGCGCCCGCGGTGATGTTCTTCGCATGGGGCATGTGGTGCCTGCGACAGCGTCGCTTCCACCTGTACTACCCGCTGTTCGTGCTGGCGACGTTCAACAAGGAAACCACGATCTTCCTGACGGTGATCCACCTGCTCACGGGCTTCGGCCGGACATCGAAGCGCGCACTCTTCATGCACGTGACGGCGCAGGTCGTGCTCTGGCTCGCGATCAAGTCCGGCCTTGCTCTGGTCTTCTCCGGTCAAGTGGGGGCGGGAATGCTGCCCGTGGTGCTCGAGCACAATCTCGTGTCGCTGCGGACTCCGTCCACCCTGCTCTTGGTCGCGAGCAGCTTCGGTTTCTTGTGGATTCCCGTGCTGCTCTTGCGCAAGAAGATCGAGGACGAGTTCTTGCGCCGCGCCGTGCTCGTCATCCCCCCCTACTTCGCCGGCGCAATGCTCAGCGGCGAAATCACGGAATTGCGCATCTACAGCGAGCTCACGCCGTTGATCGTGCTGGCGCTCTATGCCTTGGTGGCACGCGCCGATCTGCGGGATCCGGGAGTCCTGGAATCGTCCGGCGGAACCACGCGCGCATAGCGTTCCTGCGGTGAGCGGGCTCGTCGAGGTCCAGCTGCCTTCGAGGCGCTTGCGCGCTACCGCCGAGCATGTGATCGTTGGATGGCTTGTCCAGGGACGCACCGCCGATCGAGGAAGAAGTGGCGAGAGAACGAAGGCAGCCAGGCGCGATCGTCGGCGTCGCCGAGCACAGCAGCTCGGCGGTGCTCGTCACCGTGGCCCCCGGCGGTGAGCTCCTCGATCGCCGGAGCATCGAGCTCATCGATCGCGGTCTGCCGACGCACCCGCATCACCACGAAGGCTCGTGGGCGGTGGGCCGTTACCTGAACACGCCGGGAGCGCGAAAACTTTCGCTCGCCGACGCCGTTGCGCTCGTCGAGCGCGTGCGAGCTTCGGCCGCAGTCCACGCGCGTGAGGGCCTCGCGGAGTTGGCCGAGTCGGTGCCCGCCCCGATCGCGGGCATCGCGATCCGCGCCTGCCCCAAGCTTCCGCCGACGATCGAGGAGCGGATCGCCGACAATCGCGCGCAAACCGTCGCCGACTCCGTCATGTATCGCCAGGCCCTCGCGAAGGCAGCCGAGGCACGCGGATGGTCCGTGCATTGGTACGAGCGCGAGCGCGTCTTTCACGACGCGGCGGCGGCGCTCGGCCGCGAGGACCTGGACGACTTCCTGCGCGCCTTGGGCCGATCGATCGGTCCACCTTGGCAGGCCAAGCACAAGCTTGCCGCACCTGCGGCGCTCGCGGCTTCAAGAAGCTCCGCGCCACGACCAAGCGCGGGATGACATGACCTTGCGGCGGTCGATGGCACCTCCTCGCACCGTTCGGGCGCCGGCTTGCTGCTGAATGCCAGTACGGAGTCAGGTGAATTCGTCCGGAGTCGTGGGGCCTTGCTGATCCGCGCGGCGCGCGGATCAGGAAAGCCCCACGACTCCGGACGAATTCACCTGACTCCGTACTCGATCGGACGCTGCTACGGTCTTTCCCAAGCTCCCAGATCGACCAGCGGCGACACGCCGCTACCCGTATTCGGGGCGCTCGGAATTTCGACGAAGCGCGCGCTCCCGTCGAAGTCGATCGGCACGGGCTCCGTCACGTTGCCGTCGCGGTCGAGATCGAACCAATCGGGCACCACGGATGCGTTCTCACCGGCGTCGAGGCACGGCGAGCCCAGCGCGAGCCTGTAATCGTTGTCGTTGACGGTCAACGGGTTGTTGTCGGCTCCATCCGGTGCGGCGAAGAGCGGATCCTGATTTCGATTGCCCGCTCCCCAATTCAAGCTCGCCCCCGACGCGAGCGTGACCGCTGGCTGACCGCCTTGGATGTCGCACCAGTCGATGTCGAGCGGACCTTGTGACACCCGGATCGGCGTGCCGCCCGGCGCCGTGTTGTTCCAGACGACGTTGTTGCGCCACACGCGCGGCCAAGACACAGCAGTCTGCACATGGTTGACGGCCGCTGAGTCCAACGTCGCGGTATTGCCGACGATCGTGCAATTCGTCATGTGCCAGGTCGAGTTCGAGGTGCTGACTCCTCCGCCTTGATCAGCCGAGTTTCCCGCGAGCAAGCATTGATCGAGATTCACGTCGCCCTGAAAGGTGTACACCGCTCCGCCAGAGTGCGCGGTGTTGGAGAGGAATGCGCAGCGCTCGACCTTGACGGCCGATTGCGACAAGTACACGCCGCCGCCTTGAGCCCCGGGGCCTGTATTGCCTTGGAAGATGCAGCCTTGGAATCGCACGTCCAGGCCCTGCGAAACGAACGCGCCGGCGCCGGTCGAGGACTTGTTGTCCAGGAAGCTGCAGGCTTCGATCGACCCGCTCGACGATAGCATCGCCAGCCCGCCGCCAACTTGTCCGTCGTTGTTCTGGAACACGCACTCTCGGATGGTGGCCTTGGAAGAATCGACGTAGACGCCGGCTCCGAACATGGTCGGGTAGAGGACCTTGCCATTCTTGATCGTGAAGCCCTCGATTCGCGCGGCCTGCGTCGTGCCCCCGCTGACGAGGAAGGCGCGCCCCACCGATTGCAAGTCGATGATGCAGCTCGCAGACCCGCCCGTGCTCTTGACGACCATGTTTCGTCCACCGAAATCGAGATCCCGATTCGCGCTGCCTTGATAGAGCCCGTTCGCGACGAGCACCGTGTCGCCCGAAATCGCGACAGAAAACGGAGGAGCGAGGGCCTGGAACGGCGCGCCGATGCTTCCATTGCCTCCCGGCGCGGCGCTGGCGTCGACGTACCAAGTCGTCTGGGCCTCGCACTCGTCGGGAATCCAATTGTGATTCTGGTCGAGGCTCGTGCCGTTCAGGACGTCGCAAGGATCCACCACGCCGTTCGAGTTGCAGTCGCCGACGCTCGCCATGCCAGACGGTGGCAAGGTCCCGTGCGGAAGAAGGGAGGACAAGGCAGGCAGCGCGACCAGCAGGACTCCAGCTCGCGCGGGCGAGTAGACGAAGCCCGGAGACGCCGATTGGAACAGCCAGAACTTGTCACCCGGCTCTCCGGCGAGATCGAGCTGAAGCG